>NZ_CP040396.1:3985000-4285000 GCF_005577435.1 Paenibacillus algicola
GTTCTACTCCGGCGACGGGGTGTATACCGATTCTTTAACGATGGAGCAGGCCCGGATGGATGATGTGATGGTCGCTGTTCTGCATGACGGCAAGCCTATACCGAGTCAGCTCGGAGGTCCGGTGCGTCTGGTCACGCCGCAGATGTACGCCTACAAGTCCGTCAAATGGCTCAACCGCATTGAGCTGATTGAAGGGGATTACTCCGGATATTGGGAGGTTCGCGGCTATGACAAGGACGCATGGATTCCGGATGCGAAGAAAAGCTGAGACTGTAACAGCGTGTGAACGACTCGCCATGCAAGCTTTTTTGGAAAATTAAGTGTTGTCTTTCGTGGAAAAAGGTCTTAAGGTTGTTCCTTAGGGCACACTCCACAGCAATGCTGAAATGATAGCCCATGTTAGGAGAGAACATCATGGCGGATAAGTCGCTGAAGCTGGCCAAGCCGGCACCCACTCCTGCTGCAGACCGCGGTGCGGGGCAGGAGACCGTGTACCGGATATTGCTCGCGATCAGCTTTGTACATTTGTTTAATGACTCGATTCAAGCGGTGATTCCGGCGATTTTTCCCATTCTGAAGGAGAACCTGCTGTTAACCTTCACGCAGATCGGCTGGATTTCATTTGCCATCAACTTCACATCCTCTATCATCCAGCCGGTAATCGGCTATGCCGCAGACCGCAAGCCACGGCCGATCCTGCTGCCGCTCGGAATGTGCTGTACCCTTGCCGGTGTCGGCATCCTTGCCTATGCGGGCTCGTACATATTGGTGCTGTTCGCGGTCATCCTGATCGGCCTCGGCTCGGCCACCTTCCATCCCGAGGGCATGAGAGTAGCTCATATGGCAGCAGGGATGCGCAAGGGCCTGTCCCAGTCCATCTTTCAGGTGGGCGGTAACGCCGGACAGTCATTGGCGCCGCTGCTGACACGGTTTATTTTTGTACCACTGGGTCAAAGCGGGGCGGTCTATTTCACCTTCATCGCTGCGGCCGGGGTCGCCGTGCAAAGCTATGTGGCCCGCTGGTACCGCTCCATGCTGGACGCCGGATACACCTTTACGAAGCGCGCCAAGGGCCGCCTTCTGGATCCGGCGCGCCGCCGCAGCATCCGTCATGCGACGCTGGTGCTCGTGCTGCTCGTATTCGTGCGCTCCTGGTACGGGGCTGCAATTAGCAGCTACTATGCGTTTTATCTGATGGACGCTTACCGGATCGGCCTGGATGATGCTCAAATTTACATCTTCCTGTTCCTTGCTGCCGGGGCGGTCGGCACCTTCTTTGGCGGACCGCTTGCCGACCGCTTCGGGCGCCGTAACCTGATTATGCTGTCCATGGTGGGCACAGCCCCTATCGCGCTGCTGCTGCCCTATGTATCCCTGTTCTGGGCAGGCGTGCTGCTTACGATCGGCGGCTTCATTCTGCTCTCCAGCTTCTCGGTCACTGTCGTGTATGCCCAGATGCTGCACCCTGGCAACATCGGGACGGTATCCGGCCTCATTACAGGCTTCGCTTTTGGCATGGGCGGGGTCGGCGCTCTCGCGCTCGGCAACCTGGGCGACGCCTGGGGCATCGGCAATGTGATGATCGCCGCCAGCTTCCTGCCGCTGCTGGGCCTGTTCTCGTTCCTGCTGCCCAAGGACCGGGTGATCGAGCAATGGTCTAAAGTGTAGCCTGCGTTAAGGCAGATCTAGGAAGACTGCCAGACGTCAAAAACACCGTCATCCCAGCACCTGAGTTCAGGTGCGGATACGGTGTTTTTTGATCCATCCGAATGGTTAGCCCTCGTTCAACAGCCGAACAAACTCTTCCTCATCCTCCAGCACAGAGATGCCGAGCTGTTTGGCTTTGGCCAGCTTGCTGCCGGCTTTCTCGCCTGCAATCAGCAGGTCTGTTTTCTTCGATACACTGCCGGTGACCTTGGCGCCCAGGGCCTCCAGCTTCTCCGTTGCCTCATCCCGGGTGAGCAGGTGCAGCGTACCGGTGAGCACGACGGTTTTGCCGCTGAAAAAGGAATCACTGCTGATCACAGCTGGCGCTTCCGGCGCCTTGGCCTGAACCCCGAGTGAGAGCATGCGCTCAATAGAGGCCTGGTTGAATGGATCGGCAAAATACCCTGCAATGGACTCTGCCACAATTCCGCCGACATCCGGCAGCTCCACCAGCTCCTCCGCGTCAGCCTCCATAATCCGGCTCAGGTCGCGGTAGTGGTCTGCCAGCATTTTGGTGGTCGATTTGCCCGTGTTCGGAATGCCTAGCGCATACAGGAAGGCGGCCAGATCGCGGCCTTTGCTGGCTTCCAGAGCATCCAGCAGGTTCTGGGCCTTCTTCTCCCCAAAGCGCTCCAGCTTGACCAGGCTGTCAAACTCCAGCGTATACAAATCTGCAGGCTCTTTGACTCCCAGCTCCTCATGCAGCTGAATAGCCGTCTTGTCGCTGAACGTCTCAATGTCCATCGCGTCCCGCGAAGCAAAATGCGAAATTCTCGCAATAATCTGCGGCTTGCAGCCTGACTTGTTATTGCAGAACAAGTGAGCCCCGCGCTGCTCCAGCGGAAAACCGCAGGAAGGACACTGCTCCGGATACTGAATCTCTTCCCCGTCATTCTCTTCTGTTACCTTGCCGAGAATTTCCGGAATGACATCGTTGGAGCGGCGAATGAACACACGCGTGCCCAGGGCGTACTTCAGATTCTTGCGCTCAATGTCGCCGACATTGTTCAGCGTACAGTTCTGTACCGTCACCCCAGCCAGCTCCACAGGCTCGACACGGGCGAGCGGCGTTACCTTGCCGGTGCGGCCTACGTTCCAGACAACAGACTCCAGGACGGTGGTCGTCTCCTCCGCCTCGAACTTGTAGGCCACGGCCCAGCGCGGAAATTTATCGGTGTAGCCAAGGATCTCCCGCGTGCGCATGTCCGTCAGCTTCATCACCGCGCCGTCGATCAGGTAGTCCAGGGAGGCGCGCTTGGCTTCAATGTCAGCTAACTGCTCCATGACATCGTCAAAGCTCTGGAAATAAAAAATATACGGATTCACTTTAAACCGATTCTCCCGCAGGAAATCCATCATATCCTTATGATCTTGAAAGCTTACGCCATCGGAATAGCCAACGTTATAGAAGTACGCGGTCAGCCGGCGCTCGGCAGTCACCTTCGGGTTCAGGTTCCGCAGCGCCCCGGCGGCGGCGTTCCGCGCATTCTTCAGCGGAACTGCCGCTGTCTGGTTATATTTCTCCAGCACCGACAGGTTCATAATGCCTTCACCCTGCACCTCAATCGTTCCGTCCGTAAATGGAATGTCCAGCGGCACGGAGCGAATGGTCTTAACCTGAGCGAGGATGCCTTCGCCCACGGCGCCGTTGCCACGGGTCGATGCCTGAACCAACTTACCGTCCGTGTAGGTCAAATTCAGAGTCAATCCGTCGAATTTCAGCTCCAGCGCATAGCCAGGCTTCGGCAGCGGGTTGGACGGGTTCTTGGCGTTGTAATCATCTATGAGCCGGACGACGCGCTCATGCCAGGTACGCAGCTGCTCAATATTTTGCGCCTTGTCCAGGCTCCACAGGGGGGCGAGATGGCGGTGGGGCGCAAAGCCTTTCAGGATCTCGCCTCCCACACGCTGGGTTGGAGAGTCCGGCAGCACGATTCCGCTCTCCTGCTCCAGAGATATTAAGCGATCATACATAGCGTCGTATTCCTTATCGCTGATGAGCGGCTCATCCAGGGTATAGTAATGGTAGTTATAGTTGTTCAGCTCCGCGATCAGCTTCTCCATCTGGTCCTTGGCATTCATGAACGGGGACATCCTCCTTGATAAAAAATGGCGCATGGCGGGGAAAGCCCTGCTCATGCAGCTAAGCGCTACTCCACCTTGGTGATGGGCGCAAAGCCGGCGAGCAGGCGCTTGACGCCAACCGGCGCTGGAAACGCAATCTGAAGCTCCGTATCATTGCCGCTGCCCTTCACGGACACAATGGTGCCGGTGCCCCACTTGCCATGGGCCACCTTGTCACCGGCCTGGAAGGCCCCGGCGCTGCTGGCGCCGGCTGCCGTGCGGGATACCGGTCCGTTCGTTACGGTAACGCGGCTGCTGGGAGAAGGTACGGCGGAGGCGGTCGAGCCGCCAAGAGACAGATCTCTTGTGCGGTCTGCCCCGAAGTTGCCGCCCCCGCTGCCGCTAAAGCCGCGGCCCGCATAAGAGCCGCCAGCCCCAGCACCCCGGCGGTAACGGTCACGGGCGATGTGCGTATCCTCCTTCAGCTCGTCCGGAATCTCGTCCAGAAAGCGGGAAGCCGGGTTCGCTGTCGTCCGCCCGAACAGAGTGCGCATCCGCGCACAGGACAGGAATAGCTGCTGCTCCGCCCGGGTAATTCCGACATAAGCCAGCCGGCGCTCTTCCTCCAGCTCCTCATTATCCATCAGGGCGCGGCTGTGCGGGAATACTCCCTCCTCCATACCAATGATAAATACCACCGGGAACTCCAGTCCCTTCGCACTGTGCATCGTCATCAGGACAACAGCATCACTGCGGTCCTCCTCGCCATCATTGTTCATGGAGTCAATATCTGCAATGAGTGCAAGATCGGTGAGGAAGGAGACGAGCGACTTGTCCTCATTGTTCTTCTCAAACTCCTGGGTTACCGACAGAAACTCGTCGATGTTCTCCAGGCGTGAGCGGGATTCAATCGTGTTCTCATTCTTCAGCTCGCTGCGGTAGCCGGACAGCTCCAGCATTTTCTCACTCAGCTCGGTCACCGACAGAAACTCCACCATCCGGTGCAGAGAAGCAATCATATCGTAGAATTCCACCAGCGCGTTCCGGGTACGCCCCGCAAAGCCGAGATCATCCACAACCTCCAGTGCCCGATACATGGAGACGCCCCGCTCCGTCGCTGCTGCCGCCAGCTTGCCTACCGTCGTATCCCCGATGCTTCGCTTCGGCACGTTAATAATCCGCGTCAGACTGACGTCATCGTCCGGGTTCGAGATGAGCCGCAGGTAGGCAAGCATGTCCTTGATCTCTTTTCGATCGTAGAACTTGATGCCGCCGACAATCTGATACGGAATGTCCGATTTAATCAGAATTTCCTCGATCACCCGGGACTGGGCGTTTGTACGGTACAAGATGGCGTGATCTTGATAGTTTTGGCCGTTTTTCACATTTTTATTGATTTCTGACGTGACAAAATAGCCCTCATCATGCTCTGTATCCCCGCGGAACACCTTGATCTTTGAGCCTTCGCCCTGATCCGTCCACAGATTCTTCGGCTTGCGCCCGGAGTTAAGCCCGATGACGCTGTTCGCCGCGCTCAGGATGTTCGACGTAGACCGGTAGTTCTGCTCCAGCATAATGGTGCGGGCCTCCGGATAGTCCTCTTCAAAATTCAGAATGTTGCTGATATCCGCGCCGCGCCACCGGTAAATCGACTGGTCACTGTCCCCCACCACGCAGATCCGGTGATGGCTGTCAGCCAGCATCCGGCACAGCATGTACTGCGCCCGGTTCGTATCCTGGTATTCGTCCACATGAATATATTTGAATTTACGCTGGTAGAAATCCAGCACCTCCGGCACTTCCTTAAACAGCTGAATGGTAGACATGATCAGGTCATCAAAATCGAGCGAGTTATTGCTCTTGAGGCGCTTCTGGTATTCTTTATACACCTTGGCGGTCATGCTCTCCAGATAATCCGCAGCCTTCTGCTCGTACTGCTGCGGCGTGATCAGCTCATTCTTGGCGGTGCTCATCATGGCCTGAATGGCCTTCGGCTCAAACTTCTTGGGATCGATATTCAGCTGCTTCATACAGCTGCGAATGACCGAAAGCTGGTCTGTAGAGTCCAGAATGCTGAAGTTGGACGTATAGCCGATCCGCTCAATGTCCTTGCGCAGAATGCGCACGCACATGGAGTGGAAGGTGGATACCCAAATATCTCTTCCTTCATTCCCGACCAATCGGGATACCCGCTCCTGCATTTCCCGAGCTGCTTTGTTCGTAAACGTGATCGCCAAAATACTCCATGGCGGTGCCTTGCGCGTAGCAATCAGATACGCAATACGGTGCGTCAGAACTCGCGTCTTGCCCGAGCCTGCACCCGCCATAATCAGCAGCGGTCCATCGGTAGATTCAACCGCCTGGCGCTGCGGGGGATTGAGGCGGCTAATGGCCTCGTGTATGTCAATCGGCTGCATGATACAAAAGCCTCCTATTCATCGTTGTCTCCAGCTGCGCACGGCGCAGCAGCATCAGGGTCGCTCCGGACTCCTCTATTCGGCAGTGCCTTTTACCGCTGCCACCGTGGACAGGGCCTGCTCCAAATCATCATATATAATATTGCCTACAATGACCGTATCGGCTGCGCTTGCAGCCTCTATAGCCTGTGACGGGCCTGTAATGCCGCCCCCGTAAAAAAGCCGCGCCTGCTCCAGTCCCCGGCGTACCCGGCGAACGGTATCCATCTCTCCAAAAATGCCGCTGTACTCCAGATACACGATCGGCAGCGACATGAGCTTGTCCGCAATCTGGGCATAAGCGGCTATTGCATCTTCCGTAAGGCTTGCCTTCGCTCCCGTCAGCTTCGCTACAGCAGCCTCCGGATTCAGCACAATATACCCTTCCGGCACCACAAGCTCCCACGGAATCATATAGCCGTAACGCTCAATGCCTTGGCGGTGGCGCTCCAGAATCCAGGTGACATCCTCGGTGTTCAGCACCATCGGTGTCAGGTACAGATCGAAGCCAGGCACTACAGCCTCCAGATCCGAGACCTCCTGCACACATGGCAGCTCAAACCGACGGACCCGGGACATCAAATCGACCGTGTTCTCGTAGGTTATGCCGGTCGAGCCGCCCACCATGATGGCATCACTGCCTGACATGCATAGGGCCTCCAGCGCCTCCTCCGAGAGCTCTTTCTCCGGATCCAGCTTAAACACATGCCTCCACGACTTGATTATGTCTTTCAAGCGTCATTCCTCCACGTTAACGGTTAACCTGCTAGAATAAGTCTATGACAGCATGAGTTGCAAGTCAATTTGATGTTCGTATATCATGCGAACATTTTTTGAAAATTGGGATTAACAAGGAAAGACCTGACGCTACTCCCTTTGAGGAGGCGTCAGGCCTGGTTTATCAAGTAAGCGAAAATGTGGATGACTGGCATTTCAAGAGCCGCCGCGGGACAGCCGGCTGCCGGACGCACTGAGGCGCTAGTAGGCATTCTTGAAGCCGTTGCGGATCGTGCGCAGAATGATTTTGACGTCAAAGAGAAGAGACCAGTTCTCGATGTAAAAGATATCGTGCTTGATCCGCTCCTCGATCGAGGTATCGCCCCGCAGTCCGTTGCTCTGTGCCCAGCCGGTAATGCCGGGCCGCACATGATGCTTCACCATGTACTTCGGCACGGCCTCCTTAAACTGCTCAACAAAATACGGCCGCTCGGGCCTTGGCCCCACCACGCTCATATGACCCATCAGCACATTGAAGAACTGCGGCAGCTCATCCAGGCTCGTCCGGCGCAGGAAAGAGCCCAGCTTCGTGCGCCGCGGGTCATTCTCCACCGTCCACCCGGTATCCTCCGCACCTTCCGGCAGCAGCTTCATAGAGCGGAATTTGTACATATGGAATGTACGCCGGTTCAGCCCCATCCGCTCCTGCTTGAAGATCGCGGGTCCCGGGGACGTCAGCTTGATGCCGGCATAAATGAGCACCATTACCGGCAGTGTCAGCAATATGGCCGCCAGCGAGAAGGCGATATCAAAGACACGCTTGAACAAGCGGTTGACCGCCAGGTCGAGCGGAATGTCCCGCACGTTAATGAGCGGCATCCCCGCGAAGTTATCGAACACCGGACGCGCCGGCAAAAAGTCGAAGAAATCCGGGATGATGAGCGTGCGCACGCCTGCTTTTTCACAGACCTCGATAATGCCGGGATATTTGTCATGCGCAAGCAGCGGAAGCGCGAGCACCACTTCATCCACGAGCTTCGCAGCCAGTACATGCTCCAGCTCCTCCACCGTGCCGAGAATCGGACTATACCTGCGCGCATCCAGCTCGCTCCACTGCTGGTAATCGTCCAGAAAGCCGACTACCTCGTAGCCGAGTGCGGGATGCTGGTTCAGGTTTTTGTAGAACCGCCGGCCCAGCGAGCCTGCCCCGATGATGAGCACAAACTGGCGGTTATAGCCTTTTTCGCGGAAATATTGAAGTGTCCTCTTCAGAATGTACCGGTACAGCGAGATGAACACTACGTTCAGCACCATATACAGCGCCAGATACATCCGGGAGATATCGACCTCCTTGAAGAAGAACATCAGGCTGAGCAGAACAAACATGCTGATGAAATGGGTTTTTATAATCTTAATGAATTCGTCGGCAAAGCGCTGCTTCCGCTTCGGAGAATAAAAGGACACCATGGAGCCCGCGATGACCGCCACCGCCCCAAACACGACGCTCCACCCGCCGTAAGTCTCGATCGGCAAAGGGTGCTCATACGGCAGCCAGCCGCTCTCGAACTTGATCCACCAGGCCAGCAGAAACGCCAGCTGTACGACGGCGAAATCCATCAGCATATATAATTTGGTCAGAAATCCTTGATTCCGCCGAATCACGATTCCACCTCCACGGCTGCAGGAGCCGGCGCAGCAGTCGTCACCGGGCGCAAGGCCGGGCGGGAGGGCTTCAAGCGGTTGAGAAGCAGGGAGAGCGTCATTTTGAGGCCGATGCCGAGATAGACCGCTCCGTTAATCCATAGATTATAGCGCTTGTGATAGTGCTTGCGGTGAAACAGCAGCATCGCCCGATGAAACTCGTAAATAATCTTGAACGACCGCCGGCGTGCACTGCCGCCCTTGTAATGCACAATCTGCGTACGCGGTGTGTAATGGATTCCCCAGCCCGCCGCCTTGATTCGGTAGCACCAGTCAATATCTTCCCCGTACATAAAAAAGGTCTCATCCAGGCCGCCCACCTGCTGAACCGTCTCCCGCCGCACGAGCATAAACGCCCCGACCAGGCAATCCACCGGATATTCCTGATCCGGGTCGAGATAGCCCAGCTGGTATTGGTTAAACTCCCGCTTTTGCGGAAACAGTCTGCCCAGACCCGACACATAATAGAAGGAAGCCGATGGCGTGGGAAACCCGCGCTTGCACGCTTTGTCCAGCCCGCCATCCGGCAGCACCACCTTACAGCCCGATGCCCCAAGGTCTGTGCGCTCTTCCATAAAGTCCAGCATGACCTGTAGCGTATCGTCCTGCACCAGCGTATCGGAGTTCAGCAGCAATAGATACCGCCCCTCGCTGATCTCCATCCCCTGATTATTGGCCTTCGCAAAGCCGGTATTCTCCCGGTTCTGAATCAGCGTGACCTGCGGGAACTGCTTCCGGATCACCGCTACGGAATCATCCTGCGAGTCGTTGTCGATCACAATGACCTCATAGGTGTACGCGGTGCGCGAAGCATAAACAGACTGCAGACAGTCCACGGTCAGCTGCCGGGTATTGTAATTTACGATAAGAATACTTAAATCGATCATGTAAAAACTCCTGACAAGTTTATCAATCTATCGACATTATAGCACAGGTAAAGCTGGAAGGGGGTGGTAGGATTGCTATCGTTTGAATAAAAAAAGTACATATCTATTTATTATAGCTTCCCTATCAGTACCATCAATTTGAACCATATATTCTCCAGTCCGGATTGCCGATATAGCTTGCTATGATGACTATAGCGGATACGTTCCGCAAGGCTAGACCGGGGTGCGATCCACTGCTGCAGTTCCTGCTTCATGTCATCAGAAAGCTGTGCTCCATAGATGATATGAAATTCCTTTGCCTGCTGGAGCAATAGATCCCGGCCAAAATGCTTTTTGAAGCTTCTCCACTTGTTTTTTAATCTGCCGCTGATCGTATTGCTGCCTCCTACCAGATTTCCGCCATGCTGTCGATATAGCATAGAGGGCTTATGATCATAAATAACATGGCCAAACGCGGAAATCATGATGTAGAACCACCAGTCATGCATAAGCAGTCTGGAAGGATTCGGATATGAATATTGCTGGCAGAGATGCCAGGCTTCTTTATTGAAGGTAATCGTCGCCCCAATCGCGATATTCTCATAAAGAGCATTGTAAAACGAAGGCTCACGTCGAGGAGGTTTCGGCCAAATCCCCTTCTCCCGAAGCTGTTCATCGACAAGCTGTACCGACGTAAACATCATGGCCGGGGTCCTGCAATTGACGCTCGACTCCAGCCTCTCCACCGCAGATTCCACTTTGTGGGGCAGCCACACGTCATCTTGGTCACAGAAGCAATAGTAATCTGCTGTTTCATCCGACATCTTCAGCAGCTCGAAAAAGCTGCCGATCACCCCGAGATTTCCCCCTTGCACCCAGGTAATCCGTCCTTGATATTGCTCGGCCAGCCGCTGAATCACCTTGAGGGTGCCATCGCTGGAACCGTCATCGCGGATGAGCAATGACACCTCGCGCCAGCTTTGCTCCATGACACTTTCTATTTGCTGCTGTATGTATCGTTCTCCGTTATAAGCGGACAAGAGAACCTGTACTTTTCGGGCCACGCGGCTCCCTCCCCGGTATGGTATGGTATGTATCAATCCAAAAAAGCCCAGTCATACAGACCAGGCTCCATAATGCTGTATTTAATTCAAGTATAGTTCAGGGTCATGCTGCATGGCTAGCAGGAACCGTCTGAGTCCCTCCCGCCAAGGGGGCAGGTCCTTAAAGCCGTTGGTCCTTATCGACATATGCTCCAGCACTGAATGAGCCGGACGCGGAGCCGGTCTTGGAAATTGAGCCGTGGTGCACGGCTCAAGGCGGGCTGTCACAGGCCAGTGAAGCTGCTCCGCCGCGTCTTCCAGAATCGCCTGCGTAAACTCATACCACGTGCAGGCCCCGCTGTTCGTAGCGTGATAGATCCCGTATTTCTCTGTCTGAGATAACTCCAACAAAAAGGCGGCTAGATCTACCGTATACGTAGGAGAGCCCTTCTGGTCGTCTACGACTTGCAGTACCGGCTTGTCACGGGTAAGCTTCAGCATCGTTTTGACAAAGTTCGCTCCGTGAAGGCCAAACACCCAGGATGTTCGCACAATAAACCATCTGGAGCATAGCGACTGGGTAAGCCGTTCCCCGGCGTGTTTGGTTTGGCCGTACACACTTTCCGGGCTTACCGCATCATATTCATAATAGGGGACGTTACCTTTGCCATCAAACACATAATCCGTACTAATGTATATCAGCTTTGCTCCCGCCTGCTCTGATGACACCGCCAGATTCCGGGTTCCAACCGCATTCACAAGATAAGCCCCGTAGATGTCACTCTCCGCAGCATCGACTGCGGTATATGCCGCGCAATGAACTATGCAATCCGGCTGAAACGCAGTCATGACCCGCTGGCACTGATCCAGATTGGTAATATCCAGCTCCTTGCGTCCACATGCCAACACGTCATGGCCTGCTTCTTCATAAGCGGCTACCACATCTCGGCCCAGCTGTCCCCCGGCGCCGGTGACCAGCACCCTCATGGAGCGTCTCCGAAGCGATCGCCGTATTGCTTGTTAACATATTCCCGATAAGCACCCGACTGGATGCGGGTCCACCATTCCTGGTGATTCAGATACCATTGAATGGTTTCCTGAATGCCTGTCTCGAAATGGTGCTTGGGCTTCCAGCCCAGCTCCCGGGTGATTTTGGCGGGATCGATGCCATAGCGGCGGTCATGACCCGGACGATCTGTAACGTACGTAATGAGAGACTCGGGCTTCCCCAGCTCCTGCAAAATGGTTTTTACAATATGCAGATTGGTCCGCTCGTTATTGCCGCCGATGTTATATACTTCACCGTTCACGCCATCATGGATAACGAGGTCAATCGCACTGCAGTGGTCTTCCACATACAGCCAGTCCCGAATATTCAGGCCATCACCGTAGATCGGAAGAGCTTCATCCTTTAACGCCCGGGAAATGATTAACGGTATCAGCTTCTCCGGGAATTGAAACGGTCCGTAGTTATTGGAGCAGCGGGTAATATTTATAGGTAAGCCGAACGTTTCGTGATATGCACGAACCAGCAGGTCGCCGCCCGCCTTGCTTGCGGAATACGGGCTGTTGGGAGCAAGGGGGGTGGTCTCCGTGAACAAGCCTGTTTCGCCTAAGGAGCCGTACACCTCATCCGTGGAAACCTGGACGAACTTCGTCACTCCATACTGCTTCGCTGCATCCAGCAGCACCTGAGTACCCAGAACGTTGGTATTCACAAAAATCTCCGGCTCCAGAATACTCCGGTCTACGTGAGATTCTGCTGCAAAATTGACGACCACATCGATACCTTGCTGAAAGACGCGGTCTACCTCTTCCATGTCTGCAATATCTCCCTGGACGAAGGTATAGTTCGGGTTATTTTCAATAGATTTCAGGTTCTCTAGATTTCCGGCATACGTTAAAGCATCCATGTTGACAATCTCATAGCCCGGATGCTCTTTCAGCATATACATCACAAAGTTACTGCCAATAAACCCGGCCCCGCCGGTAACCATAAGTTTCATGTGCCTGTTGGCCTCCTACTCAAAATTCATTTCCGCATCCTTCAGCAGCGGGTGCTTCTGATCCTTCTCCGAAAGAATGGGCTGCGAAGTAGGCCAGTCAATGCCTAAAGCCGGATCATTCCATACTATGCCGCGGTCATGCTCGGGAGAATAATATTCATCTACCTTATAGAGCACCTGTGTATTCGGCACGATTGTGCAGAAGCCGTGAGCAAAGCCCTTGGGCACCAGAAGCTGGCGCTTGTTGGCTTCGGATAAAGTGACCCCGACCCATTGACCAAACGTAGGAGAGCTTTTGCGGATATCTACGACTACATCATAGATCGCTCCGGTTAAGACACGGATGAGCTTCGTCTGTGCTTTCGGCTCCAGCTGATAATGCAGCCCCCGCAGCACTCCCGGCTCCGCAGACAGTGAATGGTTATCTTGAATAAAGTGATGCGTGATACCGTGCTTGTGGAACAATGACTCGTTGTAGCTTTCCATGAAAAAGCCCCGGTTGTCGCCGTGGACAACCGGTTCAAGCAGAGTAACGCCTTTTAAGGTTAGAGGAGTCATTTTCATCATATCATACTCCTTGATTGTTAAAGTTTAAGCTTCCCAAACTCTTCACCGAATACAATATCTTTGGCCAACTCGTTGGCCCGAGCCAATGAAGCATGAGTTCCTGCATCCGACCACCAGCCAGGCAGAATGTCAAACGTAAGCTCTCCTCGTTTAATATATGCATTGTTTACATCGGTGATCTCCAGTTCGCCTCTCGCAGATGGTTTTAGAGTATGTATAATATCAAACACATGATGATCAAACATGTAAATCCCTGTTACAGCGTAGCTGGATTTAGGCTGCAGCGGCTTCTCCTCAATCGAGAGAATCTGATTGTCGTCCAATTCCGGGACACCAAACCGAGTAGGATCTGCGACCTCTTGAATGAGAATTTTTGCTCCCTGCCGCTGTTTCCGAAAGTTATCTACATAGGTAGAAATATCGTTTGAGAAAACATTATCCCCGAGTATTACAACAACCTGGTCTTGTCCAACAAATTCTTTAGCTAAACTGAGTGCCTGAGCGATCCCGCCCGCCTCATCCTGAACCTTGTAGGTGAATGTAACACCAAAATCCTTACCGCTGCCAAGCAGGTTCACGACATCGCCCATGTGGTCTTTGCCCGTAACCACGAGGATATCGGTTAATCCAGCTTGCTTGAGTTTAGCAACCGGGTGAAAGACCATCGGGTACATACCAACTGGAAGCAGATGTTTGTTGGTTACTTTAGTTAGTGGAAACAGTCGTGAGCCTGTGCCGCCGGCTAGGATGATGGCTTTCATAGGTGTATCTCCCTTTAATTTTCAATTCGTATTAGTAGTAAAATAGTTGGCTTTTTCTAAGCTTATGAAAAGTTATTAATAATGTTATGAAACCTATTAAGTTCAAACTAAAAATAATAGGGGAATTTAAGAAAGAGTTTTTAAATGTACCAATAAATCTTTTAAAATAACTTTGATCAACTAATATTGTATCCGTTTGAAATTGAACATCAGAGTTTGTTGAGTACCAGTATTCTTCACTTTCATTGATTAAATCAAATTCCACTTTTAAATTTTTCGAATCATTGGAAGCAGCAATGGTTTCTAAATCTAATTCAATTGACTGTTGGGCAAGACCAATTGAATTAATGTTGAACGGGAACCTTTCCCCTTCCCACAACAATTCATTATCATTCGTATCATAAATATGATATGAGAGATATGTTTTATTGTTGTACAGTTCTTTATCTTGAAATTTGATTGTTAGATCAACTGAGAACCTTAGCGAAAACTGTTCTTCTTCCGTATTCACTTCAATCTTCACTGTGTTATCAGGTTTCGCCATTATAGAACCACCATTAGCAATTACAATAAAAAAAATGGTCAATAAAAGAAAGGGTTTTCTCATAATATTCACCTGACAGTTTCCTTGAAAACATCACTGTATTGTTTAGATACCTTATTCCAATCGCGATTATTAAATTTGTTATATAGTTGTTTCTGTGAGTAATATAGTTGATCTTTATTTTCCAATCCCCATATTATTTTTTGTGCAATGGCTTGGGGACTAAAAGGGTTGAACAGCATCATTTTTTTTAACAAGTTATCCTCTATTTCGCTTCTAACTACAGGAATATCACTCATTATTGATGGAGTACCTACGGAATACGCTTCTGAAAAAGTAAATGGAAATCCTCCTTCAAACAAAGTTGGATTAACCGCAAGACTAGCCAAGCAGTTAAACGCAGCTAATAAATTTGATGGAATATCGTGCATGACTATAATTTCATTTTCCATATTATTAGATCGTATATAATCCGCTATAAAAGCATCTTGGTAGATATCAGCAGTTATAATTAATTTAAAATTCCTCTGATATTCTCTATTAGCTATTTTAACAGCTTGTATAAGATTAAATATATTTTTGTGTGGGCGATTCTGAGAAGAATAAATCAGACAATCAAAGTCTTCCAAATCCGCATTATAAAAAATATGACTCGGACCATGATTAACATTTACGTGATTACTGATAATTTGTTTTGCATGTTCTCTGATTGTGATGAATTTCTCAGTTGATTTCGGCACTTTTAAATGCTCTGACATATCTACATTAGCATGCTTTATGACAATGATTTTATCAGGATCCACTCCGGATTTTTTTATTAAATGCTGCTCTTTTACATACTCGCTATAAGTTATTATTTTGTCCGAAGAAGAAATACTTTCTCTTAACCGTCTATGAATATCTCCTACACCTGAAAATTGGGTAGGAAAGTCATAAAATACAATATCAGGAGCAGCTAAAATTTTTCTACACTTAATATATTGAATCTGAGGCCAAGCCATGGATGGAATATAACAAGAAGTTATATCCTTCCTACCATTAATTAATGTTGTTAATCTAATTAATTCATTGTCTAGCACATTTTGATATATTCTGCCTTGAGCTCCAACTATAGCTTTTTTCAGTATCCTTATGGGGGATTTAAAAGCGAAACTCTTTCCTAAACTAATTGTTTTTTTTGTGGTAAGTTTAAATACTCGTATAATAAAGTATACTATTGTCGGCAATAAAATAAGCGGAGTAGCCACCATGCATACCATAAATAAAAACAAAGTTTTTAAAATTAATTGCGCACCGAACGGAGTACTCAAATAATTAGTCAATATTATTTTGAATAACTTCTTGAAATTATTTTCTAACTTCAACAAAGTTAATGATCGTTTTTTTGGGGATCTCCTTTTTTTTACGAAGTCCCTCAATTTAACCCCCATTGGTATATGCTTAGTTGAGATCATTTCTAACGAGTGGCAATCTATAGCGTGCTCTTTCATCAAATCCTCAATTTCCTTCTCCAACCATTTGGGATAAAACACCGCAATGTTGCTACTTTCGCTTCCCTTAATTATAAAAGCCAGTAGTCTCCCTATCCCATGAATAGTAAGTTGATCCCCAGGATAGAAGCCTAAAAAAATACCTGTTTTCTTCATAATAGCTCCTTCCACATCTTTAAAACATCTTGTGAATAAGAAGAATTAATAGCTTCTAGCTCATTTCGACTACTGTCGAGAGATATAATCTCAAATAATTCATTAGAGATTTTATTGTGATTATAATCAAATTTTTTAAATGTTGGATACTTATAAATCGGATCATCACAGTTAAAGAGTTCATTAATTACAATGGGCTTAGCAAAGTATACAGCCTTTCTAACCTTGAAAATTATATTTTGGACATAATATGGTATTATAATTTTCTTGCAATTCATTATCAGAGTGTTATATTCTGAATATTTTAGATTAGCGAATACTTTAACTTTGTTTTTTAATAATGGCAACTTTTGAATAAACGCATTTAAATTATTTACGAGTTCTTGGTTTTCTTTTGTGAGAGGTCCATTTAAATGTATATATATCTTCGGTCCGTTTTCTTGAAACTTATAAAAGTCTATAATACTATCCAGGATGTGATCTATGCTTAATGGGTATTTCATGTCTGACTCAATAAGAATATAATTTGAACTCTCAAATTTATTCATATTGAAATGACTTGGGTATTTTAAGGGAATCACAAACACTTTATCGCGTGAAATACCAAGATATTTAGTTAGATCATGTTTTGTTTTCTCCGTATTTGTAATTAAAAATGAAGCACGTTTATAATTCATAATTCTATCGTGAGACAACGCACTATAAAATCTATCCCCAATATCTTGAACATATAGCCCATATCTTTTAACTTGGCCTATAACTCCTTCTATTTTATCTTCCATAAATATCCAAAACTCCGCATCGATATTATTCTGAATATGATCAACAGGTATTATATATTGGTCTGACCAAAGTGGTTCCTTTTTGAACATTAACTCTAAAGTTTCTGATACATCGCTTCTTAACATTGTTCTAAAATTATATTGTCTAACGTCTAAATTATATTCATTAACAGGAAGCATTTCAGATATGTCATACAATTCTCTAGGTGTATTTATAATTAGTTTACTTGATGGATCGACTTCTTCCAAATGGCTATTCAGAGTCAATATAAATTGTATATAGTCGTCAATATGCTGACCAACACCAGTAGGAACAAAGATTGCTATTTTTTTAGACGTTGAAATATCCTTTAATTTGTTTACGGACTCAAGTATTGGAAAAAAGTTTTCAATCCATTTATTCTTATTAAACACGTGAGAAAATTTATATAATATACTTTTTTGATCCTCACAGATTTTACTTATTAATACTTCATCTCCACTCATAATTCTGTTTATTTTTCTTTTGGCTTCTGCCACATCAGTACATCTACCTGCTTGTCTTTCATTGCCTAGTGTACTTAGTAATCCTCCCTCAAGATAAACTACAGGCATACCAGCAATCATAGCTTCTAGCGGATGATAATGCACGTGTCTAGGATACGTAGAGTGATAGAACATAACTTTACATTCTTTAAAGAGATTATTAAGTTCTTCTCTTTCTAGGAATCCCGTCACCCTGCTATCGTTCACTGGCACAGGTTGATTACCTGCTATAATATAGTCGAATGTTTTAAAATTTTCTTTGAATTCTTTGTATATCTTCTCTGATTCTTCATATCCTTTTATTCTACTGCAAAAGAAGAGCAACTTTTCTCTGTTACCGACCCACTCATTTTTGATACTGTAGAACTCACTAGGTAATCCTAAGGGTAAAAATAGTGATCGCTCTTTGTAAATCCCTGACTCATTATCCGATATATTATCGTAGCATTGAGAAAACCAATATCGATCCTTAATTTCTTCTAATCTATATAAAAAATTATCACCTAGAACTTGCTTGGTGATATCTACATAACTGTTATCTTTCCCTAAGCCGAAGGCTCTGGTTAGAATAACACCATTAAAGTTATTCACGACTTTATTTATTGCATAAAAATCAAACATTACAAATGCTAAGTCAAAATATTGATTGAGAATACTCTTAATATTCAGAGGCATTTCAAAATGATCATAGAAGTTGAATTCATTTAGTTGTTTGATAGCATCTTTTGGAATACTAAGTGTATGATCGTAATCATAAGTTATTGAACCACTTGCTTTCAATATTTCTATTGGCACCTTTTTTGGAGTGTAAATTTCCACTCCTAATTCTTGAAGTAATGGAAGTTCAAATTTACTTAATGTTTCATGGTTCAATATCCAGAGCACTCTTTTTTTCACTTTAGGACCTCCAACTTCTAGTTAAGGGAGAAATGGTTGCTGTTATAATGATGTACTATTTCATCAGGATCACCATCAGCTATTATTCTACCGTGTTCCATTAATATAATTCTCGTACAAATTTCCTGTATTGTCGTTAAGTCATGCGAAACAAAAACTAAAATTTTAGCTGTGTCCATCAGATCTCCCATTCTCTTTTTAGCTTTTTTGTGAAAAGCCGCATCGCCTGCTGCTATAACTTCATCAAGCAGTAAAATCTCACCTGCAACAGAAGTAGATATTGAAAATGCTAATCTGACAAGCATGCCCGACGAGTAGGAACGAATAGGATAGTCAATAAAATCTCCGAGTTCGGCAAAATCAATAATTTCTTGTTCTTTCTCCTTTATCGTTTTAGGGGTTTCTCCTAATAAGAGTCCTCGGTACATGATGTTCTCTCTACCTGATGACTCTAGATCAAAACCTAAACTTAAATCAAATAACGAACGGATCTCACCTCTTATATCTCGAATTCCATCTTTAATAGGATAGATTCCAGCAATTGTTTTTAATAAAGTGCTCTTCCCCGCGCCATTGTGACCTATAATGCCGACTTTTTCGCCTTCTTTAATATTTAAATTAAAGTTTTTCAGTGCATGAACGTCCTCTAATTTCTCCTTTTTCTTCTGTAACTTTAAGAAAGAAAAAACCTCTTGTTTCAACGTAGTGGCATTATATATATGCGAGGGATAGTAAAGATTAACGTTTTCCATTTTAATATAACAATTATCCATGTTTAACTTCCCTTTTATAAATAGAATATAACTTTAGTACTGTTTCTAGAATTAACTACTATCGCTACAAGGGTCAGAATTAAAATCGAACCAATAGTGAATAGGTAGTCACTGACTGAAGGCATTATTCCATATAGAAATGGATTTCTGATTAAATTCAATATGTGAGTTATAGGGTTCATATAAAAGGCTGCCTCTAGCGCTGGGCTAGAGGTAAACATCTCCTTTTTAAAAAAAACTGGTGAAACATACCATGTAGCTTGTATGACTAAAGCCATCACTTGTGGGTAATCCCTGTACTTAGCGTTGGTATAACCTGCAATCGTTGTAATCGCCCAGGAAAGACAAAAATAAAGTAAAATCGTTATAGGCATTGTAAGTATTCCCAAAATTACGTTCTCCACATTTTTAAACAGAACCCAGCCGGCAAGAGAAATCATAGCAATTACAAATGAGATTGTATATACAAGTGCCGTTTTTAATGTGTATATTGTTACAGGATGATTAAATTGTCGTATATATTGCTCTCCGGCCATAATGGAGTGACCTCCACCAATAAAAGATGAACTAATTAATTCCCATACGATTAAGCCTGATAGTACATAAGGCGCATAATCTGAAAACTCCATCTTAAAGACAACACCAAACACTGTAGACATGAGCAACGTCAAGAGTAGGGGATTTATAAAGGTCCATAGAATTCCTAATTTTGAACGTCTGAACTTGTTCTTCAGTTCTGCTCTAACAAGATGAGACCAAAAGTATCTAGTTTTATAAATCTTTCCTATATACTTACGCAATATATTATTCCTCCGTACAAGCTGCTCTGCAGCTACGCATTATATCCATTACAATGGTGTACAATTCTGTTACAGATATAGTTTATCTCCTCATTTGTAAGCATAGCATTAGTAGGTATATTGAACCCTCTGGAGGATACTCTATCCGCCACAGGATAAGTTTTTTCTTCGTAATAAGGAGGCATCTGATGCATAGGGTAGAACAAAGGCCTAGTCTCTATACCATCGTCCTCCAGTAACTGCATTATTTCATCCCGCTCAAGCTTTACTTTATCCGTTAATAACACAGAAACCATCCAGTATGAATGTCTAGCCCAATCCATCTCTGGCTGCAGAGTAAATAATTCTTTGTAGTTTGATAGCTGATCAATATAGAGATCTGAGACCCTTCTTCGTTGTTCCAGATGCCATGCAATGTTCTCCAGTTGACCCAGCCCCACAGCTGCTTGGAGATTGGTCATACGATAGTTATAGCCTACTACGTCAAACCAATACCTTCGATTAGGATCCATTCCCTGCCCTCTTAAGAGACGCATTTTGCCAGCCAACTCACTGTCATTTGTCGTGATCATGCCGCCTTCACCAGTAGATATAATCTTATTACCAAAAAAACTAAATGTGCCTACATCACCTATGGATCCAACCACTTGGCCATTACATTCTGCTCCATGAGCTTCAGCCGCATCTTCAATGACAAACAAATTGTGCTTCTTAGCAATGTCCATTACAGGTTTCATGTCTACAGGATGACCGTACAAATGAACTACTATGATCCCCTTTGTCTTCTCTGTAATTTTCTCTTCGATTTTATGAGGATCGATGTTCCAAGTATCCTCCTCACTATCTACAAGAACGGGTTTTGCCCCACAGTATTTTATAGCATTTGCAGTAGCGATATAAGTGAAAGTAGGGATAATAATTTCATCGTCAGGCTGCACTCCGTAAGCAACCAACGGCAGATGTAGCGCTACAGTACCATTGGCGCATGAGATTGCATGTTTTACCCCACAATACTCGGCAAATTGTCTCTCGAACTCATTTACATATTTTCCATTTGCAGAAATCCACCCAGTGTCAATGCAATCAATTACATACTCTCTCTCATTTCCGTTTAAAACCGGTCCTGCCAAAGGAATTCTTTTCACTGCCTTCATCACTTATTCATCCTTTGTTATTTGATTTTCTTTGCGGGCACTCCCACTGCAGTTGTGTATGGATTTATATCTTTAATTACTACTGCTCCCGCTCCTAGGACTGACCATTCACCAATTAATCTCTCGGGTAATATGCTACTTTTCATCCCCACAAACGCTCCTTCTCCAACCACCACACCGCCAGCCAATGAAGCTCCTGGGCCTACATGGCAGTGTGAGTTAAGGACACAGTCATGATCAACACCAGCCAAGGTATTAACAATCACATTATCATGCAACACTGCACTAGGATTTATTACTGAGCCAGGACAAATTACAACACCTTGTCCTAGTGATGCATGGGGTGATACGTAGGCTTTTTTGCTAATAACATTTATGGGCCTCAAACCCACCTTGCTTAAGCTTTGATATATCTTCTTTCTAAGAGAGTTATCTCCAATTGCAACGATAAATGAATCTACGTCTCTCAAAGTAGTCATCATTGAATCATCTCCGAGATAGGGCACCCCAAGCAGGCTTTCCCCCTTAAAATCAAGGGATGTAAATCCCAGAATCTCATGGAATTCGGCATTTTCTTGAAGAATATCAATTACAACCTTGGCATGGCCTCCGCCGCCCACTACTACTACCTTTTCTCGAGCCATCGCTAACCTCGTTCCACTCTTTGTACATGTACTCGCCAATAATTTAAAAGGTCTCTCATCGTCTCACTTAGTTCATACTTTTGAGTCCATCCAGTCTCCTGAATTAACTTTGAGTTATCCCCTATTCTTATCGTGATATCCTTTAACCTGGTTTTATAAGGATCTACATAAATCTCCCAATCATTATATTTTGTTTCCATAAGCAAGTAATCCAGGAGGACCGAAATCGGCTTAGCTTTCATAGACGAAACATTATAGACATTCCCTGAGCTGCCATACCTCATTAGAAGCAGATATGCATCTATAACATCCCTTACATCGAGAAAGTCTCTTTGTAAGTGGATGTTACCTACCCTCACTTCGCGTCTCCCGCTGCGCTCACACTCTGCTACCTGTTTAGCAAAGTCAGAACTCACATAGTTTGCAGACTGGTATGGACCTGTGTGATTAAAAGGTCTCGCTCTTATAATATTTAAGTTATAGGTGAGTACATACTGTTGACTGATGATATCAGCACAGGCCTTTGCTCCTGCATAAGGATTTTTGGGACGTAACAAATCAGATTCGTTAAATGGATGCGTACTGTCCGCTCCATAAACTTCAGCTGATCCTACATACAAGATTTTAGAGGCCAAACCCAACCTCTTAACAGCCTCATATAAGTTTAATGTTCCGCCTGCAATAATATTGTATACATCTATAGGGTTCTCGTAAGACTGTGGTACGTAAGCCGGTCCTGCCATATGATATATCTCATCTGGATTAATCTCTCTTAACAGGATTTCAAGCTTATCGGCATCTCTTATGTCACAGTGATAAAATTTAATTTCGTTATTTGAAGGCTGGGAGCGAGATATTCCATACACCTCATAATTCTGATCTAACAAAGCTTTACTCAAGTGAGTCCCTACAAAACCGCTCACCCCAGTTATTAGGGCTTTCACTCACACATCACTTCCCTAGAACGTTATACTGACTTTTATACTGTCTAATTCTCTCCATATCTTGATCAACCATAAGATGCACTAATTCTTTAAACGTAGTTTTTTGCGGATTCCATCCAAGCTTCTCTATAGATTTAGATGGATCACCCAGTAACAAGTCAACTTCAGCGGCTCTAAAGAATTTGGGATCTGTTACAACATAATCTTGATACGACAATCCTACATGGCTAAATGCCAATTCACAGAACTCTTTAACCGAGTGTACTTCTCCTGTTGCAATTACATAATCATCTGCTTCTTTTTGTTGAAGCATTAGCCACATGCATTCAACATAGTCTTTAGCGTAGCCCCAATCTCTTAATGCATCAAGATTCCCCAGCCTTAGTTCGCTCTGCAGCCCTAACTTTATTCGCGCTACTGCGTCAGAAATCTTTCGAGTAACGAATTCGATACCACGACGCGGAGATTCATGATTGAAGAGGATTCCTGAGCATGTAAACATATCATAGCTCTCACGATAATTAACAGTCATCCAATGTCCATAAACCTTCGCTACTCCATATGGGCTTCGAGGATAGAACGGAGTTGTTTCTTTTTGTGGGGTCTCTACTACTTTACCGAACATCTCACTACTTGAAGCTTGATAAAATTTCGCATCAGGCTTGACGATCCTCACAGATTCTAGCATATTTGTGACACTTAGAGCGGTTACCTGACCTGTTATAATCGGTTGATTCCATGAGGTTCCTACAAATGATTGGGCACCTAAGTTGTAAACCTCATCAGGGTTTGAGACTTGCACAGCACGTACCAAAGAACTCAAATCTAATAGATCGCCTTCAATTAACTCAATCTCATTCTCAATATGTTTAATATTCTCCAAAATTGGTACACTCGTTCTTCTTCTTACGCCATAAACTTTATAACCCTTCTCTAGCAGCAACTCAGCCAGGTAAGATCCATCTTGTCCAGTTATTCCAGTGATTAATGCTTTTTTAGTCATTTTCAACGTTCTCCTTCTCGATAAACCTATAAATAGTGTTCAAGCTTTTGTACTTTTAGTTCCTTGATAAGTGATTTAATTTCTTGTGCCTTATCCTTTTTACATATAAGGGTTACATCATCTGTCTCCACAATGATTAAATCCTCCACACCAAGAGTAGCTATCAACTTTCCATTACTCTCGATAATACAACGCTGCGTGTCTATACTTAGTGTATTCCCCCTTATAACATTTCCACTGTCGTCCAGGTTTCCAATTCTTTCAAGTGCAGTCCAACTCCCAACATCATCCCATCCAAAAACACACGGAATTACATATATATCATGAGCCTTTTCCATTATTCCATAATCAATTGATTGATCAGGCATTTTAGGAAACTCTGCACGAATGACATCATTCCTCTCATTTGTTTGAAACCCGGATTTCATAGTTTCTAAGATATCGTGCATTTCTGGCATTAAATCTTTAATATATTTTCTTAAAACATCTACTCTCCAAACAAAAATACCACTATTCCAGTAATAATTTCCAGATTTAACATAAGTGAGTGCTTTATCCTCACTAGGCTTTTCTACAAACTGATTCACTTTGTAAACTCTTAAATTATTCATTTCAATTGTCTCGTTAGTGCTCTCAATGTATCCGTAACCAGTTTCAGGATATGTAGGAGTTATACCTAAAGTGACCAAATTTCCTCCGAGTTGACTAACAGAAACAGCGGTTTTTAAGATTTCAATAAATTCAGTCTCATCTTTGATGATATGATCTGAGGGTAATACAATCATTGAACTACCTCGGTATTTTTCTTCAATGATAATTGATGCTAGACCGACACAAGGAGCTGTGTTACGTCCAATCGGTTCAATTATAATATTTTCAAATGGCAGCGCGGGTATTTGTGCTTTAATTAACTCAGCATATAATTCGTTTGTTATAACGAAGATTTGATCAATTGGAATAAAGTTTTGAAGTCTGTCTATACACTGCTGTATCATCGATTTATTGCCTGATATATTTAAAAATTGTTTAGGTAAATTTGTCCGGCTTTTTGGCCAAAAGCGTTCCCCTTTACCGCCAGCCATTATTAAACAGGTTGTCTTCATATTCCCCCCCCAAACTTCCACTTACCGATATATTTCAGTCTTTTACTTATTTCTTGACCAACAGAACTTGGTGAGTAATACTTTTTTATGAATGTTTGACCTTCGCTACCAATATCAGTATAAAACTTATTATCATCCACCAGTTTCTTCATAAACTCGCTAGCATGGTTAATGTCTGGTTCGGCCCAGTATTGATATGCCTTATAAGGCCCAAAATCTCTAGTAGGATGAACCAAGGTATATTTCACTAGACAAGAATTGTCATAATTCATAAAATCGGTAGTTGATGACCAATTCGTTCCGATAGCAGGTTTGCCTAAATACATAGCTTCAGCCAATCCCAAGCCAAACCCTTCGCTCCTGTGCAGCGATATGAAACTATCACAAACATTCAAAAGTGCATTCACGTCATTTCTACTTAGAGTTTCGTTGATTATATAAATATTTCTGTAACCCTCAATCATACTTTTTAACTTCAAAAATTCATTGGACTTAGATCTATAGCTATTCACTTTTATTACGAGGCCTACTGACATATCATCGGGCTCAAATGAAATTTTGAAAGCATTTATGGAGGCCTCAGGATTTTTTCTTTCTTGATAGCTTCTGACGTCATACATCGTTAGAAAAAGAAAAGAATTCTCGGGTAAATCATAATATTTCCTATCTCTATATTCTTTTATTGTCACCTCAATAGAATGCGGAATTTTGATAACTGGAACAGGGCTTTTGATTGCAAGTGCTTGAGCTACAAAAGTGGATGGCGCCCATATTTCATCGACATACTGAAAACTGTCTGTCCAATCCTCCGGAAAATCAGGGAGCTCCCAGTGCCAAACGCCTATATTATATCTATCTTTAAATAACAAATCATTGTAACGCACATTTAGTTCGGGCATCTGCTCAGCGTTGATATGAAAAACATTAATTTTATAAATCGGATATTTAATTTCCTTTGATAACCATGTCAAATCTTCCATTCTAGCACTACTAGTTCCTTGAAAATTAATAATCCCAAAAGGTATGCCCGCAGCTGATATACTATTAGCAGCTATCCGACAGGATTCTCCTATCCCCATCTCAGCTCTAGAGTAGCCAATGAGATTAATACCCTCAATCATTGGGCTATTGGGTAATAAATTTGATGCTCTATGACCTCCAGAGCTTGTAGTTGATAAGAAAAATTTTTTTAGCTTTTTTTTTCCTTTATCCGACAAAATAACTGAAGTAATTGGCTTAACAATTGGAATCATTCGATAAATAAATCGTATAATTGCTTTTCTTATCTCTAACACCACCATGGATTCTTTTAATAAGCACACACGATTAACCCTAAATCCTAGTACCATTTTAACACCTATGGTAAAATATTGTCGTATCTCACAAAAAGGAGAATGGAAACTTTGTCTAAACCAGTATACGGTAAATCGACCAAAAGGTCGATAGAAGTCGAACAACCCTCTGCGCTGCAGTGGGTGTTAATTATTGGCATGGTGATTTTCTTGGCATGGACTCCGTTTCAGACGGGGCTGTTTAATGGTCAGATGCTAGATTTTGAGAGACCGATCTTCTGGGCTGCGATTCTGGCCTGCGGAATGGGTGTGCTGTGGTTTGCAGCGTATTTCAAACAGGTCCGTTTGGAGGATCAGCGGGATTGGCTCGCGGTCGCGGTGCTGCTGCTGCCTTTGAGCTATGTGGTGTCGCTGGCCGGGGCGGCCTCGCATTATTTAGCGATGAATATGGTCGTGATCCAGGGTGTGCAGGCAATTCTGTTCATTACGGGTCTGTATCTGCTGCGGCATCCGGTAGGGAATCGGATCATTCAGGCTGCGATGATGGCGGTGTCTTATCTGATCGTCGGTTTCGGGCTGCTGCATTGGTTTGGCCAAGGCAAAACCGCCGGTGCTATCGCACAATGGTTCTCTAACACGGTAGCGAACGGTATTTATACGAATGCGGTCATGACCGACTCGAACGGATTACGTCTGACCTCGGTCTTTCAGTACGCAAATACATATGCGGCTTTTCTGATGGCCTTTTTGTTTGCGGCGGTGTTCTTTATCACCTCTTCCCGCAAAGCGTATGCTCAGGCCTTTCACAGCTTCATGCTGGTTCCCATCATAGTCTCCCTGCTGCTGACGCTCTCCCGCGGGGGACTGGTGATGCTGCCGGTGGCGTTCGTGCTGCTGCTTCTGTTCCTAAAGCCCGCCCAGCAAATTTTGTGGATGGTGCATTTGGGGGTGGCCGGGGCAGCCTCGCTGCTCATCTCCAAACCGGTGACGGATTTGGGCCTGCAGTTAAATGAAAGCTTCAGCGGCAGCGGTGCTCTGAAGGGCTGGGGATATGTACTCGGCGTTTCTGCACTTGTCGGGCTGCTCGGCTGGGCCATTCAGCGGTATGCTGCTCCGGTGCTGGAGAACGCTTTTCACAAATGGAGTGACCGCAAAGGCTCCACACTCTGGATTCCCATCGGCTCGGTGGTGCTGGGCGGTCTGCTGATCGCGCTGTTCATTGGAACGAGCCTCAAAAATCTGCTTCCGGATAACCTGAACACCCGTCTCGACAACATTAACTTCAACCAGCACAGTGTCCTGGAGCGCTTTACGTTCTATAAGGATGCGATGAAGGTGGTCGGTGATTATCCGATATTTGGAGCAGGCGGCGGTGCCTGGGCAGCCCTGTACGAGCAGTACCAGAACAATCCGTATACGAGCCGCCAGGCCCATAACTTTTTTCTGCAGTATTTCATTGAAGTGGGCATTGTCGGGTTCCTGATCTTTATGTCCTTTATCCTGTATATCTTCTATAAATATATCCGCGGTTATTTCAAGTCAGGTGAGGCGCAGCAGCGCTCGCACTTCTTATATATGATCGTGGTGCTGTCGATTCTGCTGCACAGCATTCTGGACTTTAATATGAGCTATGTGTTTATCGGCATTCTCGTCTTTCTGGGCCTTGGCGGTATGGCGGCGGCGATGGATCACCAGCCGGTCACCCGGCTGAAGCTGTCACCTTCGACGGCCAAAGGGGTGTATGCCGCGCTGGCGGGGATTGGACTGATCCTGCTGCTTATTACGTCCATCCGGTATGTACAAGCCAGCAGCGCAGCGCTGGATGCACGTCAGGTCGCCAAGACCAGCACTTCTTTCGAAGAGATCAAGACAGCTCTGGAAAAAGATCTGAAGATCCGCTCCAGCCATCCGGATTCTGTACTGCTTCTGTCCTCTCTATATTCGACAGCTTACCAGCAGACCCAGGATGAAGGATTCTACAGCCAGCTGATCGCCCTGTTGAATAATGCTCTGGAGGATGAGCCCTACAACAAAGCGATGCTGAGCCGCCTGATGCAGGCGTATGAGCTGAAAGGCCAGCAGGACAAGGCTTTTGCGCTGTTAACGAGCCACGCCTACAAGTTCAACTGGGATATCGAATGGCATGAAAAAATCATCAACCAGGCCTTTGAGCTGGGCTATCAGTCGCTCGGCGCCGGGGCTCTGGACGCCAAGGACAAATATTTCAGAGAAGGGATCGCTACGTTCCGGCATGTGCAGGAAGGCGTGGAGCATTTGAAGACGCTGCCGGAGGGGCAGATGCAGGGACGCCCATTTGAAATTACGCCAACCATGATTCTAAACGCCGGCAAAATGAATTATATGATAAACGAGCCTGAACAGGCATCGTCCGTGCTCGCCCTGGGGCTGCAGGAGGATCTGTCACAGCCCCTGCAGCAGGATATTGCCGCATGGTATATGGCTGCTCTGCAGAAGCAGGAGCAGGGGGATCCCGACCTCATGAATAAGCTAAAGCAAGTCGATCCTACCGCTGAAGAGCGGATTCAGAGCTGGTCACAGCTGCAATTCTAGACTACCTATGAATAGAGAACAGCTTTCCGGGGCTTGCGGAGGCTATGCTTAGGAAAGAGCAAAAACCCACCGTAAAGGCTGCGTGCCTTCGGTGGGTTTTTGATTTATCCATCGACCAGCTGAGGGCTGCTGCGAATGAGCGCCTGATGATCCCACAGCTGCTTGCGCAGATTGGATTTGGAGCCTTCAATCTTGAAGTGTGGCACGCCGCATTCCTTGGCGATCGGAACGCAGCTGCCTGTGGCGTCATGGGAATTGGCGCTCAGAAGCATAAACAGGGCGTTGGCGCGGCGCAGGTGAGGATGTACTCGTTCGGCACTCCGTCCCGTGTCATGGACCAGCTTCGCCCCGGTCTCTGCGACGACAGACTCGAACCATTTCGCCAGCCCGCCGATGATCACGATGGTGCAGCCTTCCAGGTAGCGCTCCGGCTCTTCTTCCCGGGTCATCTTGGGACGGCTTGCAGGACGCGCTTTGACAGCATGGTCTGTCTGAGGCAGCTCGGCTGCTGTGAACAGCTTCGACAAGCGCGCATACCGGCCATCCACTGCCACATTAAACAGACAGGGATCGCCGTCCTTCGGATCTTGGATCGCGACATCCTTTTCGTGGATCGGAAACCGCAGCTCCTCATTGTTCATGTCTACACAATAGTATGTAAAATGCTCGCCCAGCTTCACATAGCCCATAAACTGTTGGACAGGCGCCAGCGAATCATCACCCTGCAGGAGCAAACGGATATAATACGAGGTCGTTCCGTCTTCCCGCTGCTGCGGCTCACACTGCACCTCTGCTTCATGCTCCAGCCCGATGCTGTTCACCATGGATTCCGTAATATTGAAGGTCTCTCCGTGCTCCAGCACGATATACCCACCATGATCCCGCCGGTAGAAGGTGCCGGAATAGAACGGGGCACGGTCTTCGGGAGCGGGATCGTCCTGAGTTGCTGAGGGGTCCGGAGTCTCTTCAGTTACAGGTGAAGCTGCTTGCTCTGGATCGCGGTCTGGCTGGGGGGCTGACTCTGCCTGCTCAGTCGCCGGGTGATCTGCTGGAGCCATATCCTCTTGAAGCCATGTCTCGATCGTATTCATCAGGAGCATGGTGCTGCTAATTCTTTCACGCAGGCTGACTCTGGCGGTGGGATCTTGAACCTTGGCCACATCCGCGAAGTACTGCCCTGCCTTCTCCTGAAAAAACCGCAGGACCTGCTCTGCGCTCAGCTGAGGCCGGGACTGGCTTCTTACTTCCTGCTCCAGCAGCTTCATCTTACCCTTCAGCTCATCCAGCTGCTCCTGGCTCTGCGACTGAAGCCGGTGCTCACGCTCCTGCTGCTGCTCCAGCCCCTTGTTCAATTGCCGCAGCTCACTCTCCAGCTGCACCTTTGTCCGCTCCAGGGCGTAGCCTTTCTTCTTCTCTTGCTCCAAAGCCTCTTCCAGTGCGCCCAGTCGTCCTTGCTGCTCCCGGGAACGATGCTCCAGGCCGGAATATAGCTCAGAGGTGCGCTGATGACTCTTCTCCAGCAATCTCAATTGCTTGCGCAGCTTCTCTGCTTCCAGCTCCGCCTTCTGGCGAAGCTCCCGTTCTTTGGCCACCAGCGCCTTGCCTTTCTCCGATTGAAGAGACGCTGTGATCTCCGAAACGCTTGTCTGTTCCGCTTCTACAGCTTCCGGGTCCGCTTCCGAAGCTGCTGCCGCTTCTTCGGCTTCCGGCGCTTCGCAGGTGCTCGCGATGAGGCTTGCCGCCGGCGTTATGGCCTGCTGCGGATGGGGACTCGCGGGCTCTGTATCCAGCTCCGCCAAGCGGTGCTGAATGGACTCATCCTCGATCGGGAAAAAACGCAAGGACCAGTAGTAATGCCATTTCCCGTACTGCTGCACCAGCTCGCTTTCAGCTTGCAAATGCCCTGTCGCTTGGCTGGAATCCGCATCCTTCAAGAGCGGCAGAATCATGGGCAAAATAGAGCGGATCGCTTTGACTTTCTCATTATTTTTACTTATACGCATGCGTAGAAGCTGCATAAAGGTTGCGTCTGGGAAGGGCTGATGCTGGGGGATTTTAATCTTAATATTCAGAAAATCAACCATAAATTTCTTCTGCTTGTCCGTCAGTTCACTTAATAGCAGCTGAAATGGCCTATAAGGAAACGGCTCGGCCAGCTGTCTCATGAGGACGTGCTTAAAGGGTTCTGCTTTGTCGAGATCCATATCATCCGGAATCAGGCTCATGAGCCTGCCTGCGAGTTTATGCTTCATAATCTGCCTCCAATCCCAAATTTATAAAGGTCCTAATATACACGGAAAGCACCTCAAGTTAGACGGTGCCTACTTCGAGATGCTTTATCGAAACTTGTATCTATCTTCTATTGTGTCCATTATATTATAGGATTCCTGCTGATGAAAGGGGGGCCTTTTACAGCCCATTTTACAGTCCATGTTTCTGTTCTGCACACAAGCTATACTCGTAAAATTCGACATATTTTGTCTATTACTTTTAGTAAAAACATGGTAATATATAGGCTCATGGTCTTGAAATATACTCAATCTCAGCGAATTAATAGGTGTATAGAGCTATTATTATTGATACTTTGCTTATATGCGCATTGATTTATGGATGATTCAAAGCGTATGGAAAGCGATGAAGCACAGGCTGTGCTCCTTTAGCTAAAGACCGGCACCGATATTACCGTTACCTCATTATGCGTAACGTATAGTATAAATTGTTCAACATCAGGAGGAGTCTGAATGCTAGTCAGCAAGATTGTCCATCGCTTCACATCAGGTTTATTGGCAGTTGTTTTATGTGTAATGTGTGTATTGGGAGGTGCCGGCCACGCGAGTGCAACGCCACAGCAGTCTACTACGTTCTCCCTGTCCACCCCCCAAATGTCCTACAACGCTGACGAAGAAATGACGCTGGTAGTCGGATTAACGAACATGGACGCCCTCGATCCGCTCGGTTTTTCCCAATTAATGTTTCAACTCAAGTTCGATAGCTCGGTCTTTTCTTATTCAGATTATACGTATCCGGATCCTGCTCAAACAATGAAATATTCTCACGCGGATTACACCGTTACGGGTTTTTTGGATCATCCAAACTACCGTGTAACTACACCAGTCATAAGTGATAATGGCAATGGAGAATTCTCTCTCGACACTTCCATTGAGGCACTAGACCACACTCTGATCTATAACGGTAGCTATGACGATCTGTTTACATTCAAGTTCAAGGTGAAAGAGGATGTGCAGGTCTCAAGTTCAACGATTTCTTTTGCTAATATTAATATCGCGGATTCCCATAAGGTTTCCAATGATTTTAATCCGTCCATGAGTTCAATCGTAGGTGTTCCGGTGCAGGTGAATATCAATTATATTCCTGATTTCCCCAACCCCGATCTCCCTCCCGATTTCCCTACTGATCCTCCCATTCCCGTTCTTTCCTCTGAAAAAAATTTATTAACCGCTCAGTTTGATCATTTTCGCGGTATGGTTGATCATGCATCGGATGTGGTGTTCTTTCTCATGCCCCATGGTCAAAGCCCTTCCGATTCTGGCACATTAACGTTCAGTCACACGGGGCAAAGCTTGAGAATGACGCAAAGTCCTCTGACATCACCTTACGTAGTTTCCTTAGATGACTTAAAATCAGAAGGACTGACCGTCACCGCTGAAGATGGAACTACAAGGTCATATGCTGTGCAGTTCATTCCTGCCCCTGTAACCTCAGTTAAGCCACACTATTCCGATTTAGTGCTTCATGTAGGCAACCATTTACAAAATGGTCTCGAATTGTCCTTCACAGACTTGCCATCTATCAATGCGTTACACACAGATATTATCTGGGCCTCCAGTCATCCGAATGTAGCTTCGGTTAATCCGGCAGGCATGATTGAAGCTCATGCTGCAGGCACAGCTACAATTACAGGTACTTACAGAGAGCTCGACTATGAGACGTCGATCACGGTAGTGGATCCTAAGCCGGTTGTGACTGGATTGACGGTGACCCCTGTTACAGCTTCAGTGTACGTTGGAGATACGGTTCAAATCGATTCTCATGTCGATTACTCCACTCCACAGATCTTTATGATGACACGGTTCTCTACCTTGGATGTTGATGCTCAGGACTCCAACGTCTCGACGACTGCCTCCGATGAGTTAACGTATTCATCCTCAGACACCTCGATTGCAACCGTTTCAGACACGGGCGAAGTGTATGGGGTAGCTGCAGGCACAGCAGACATCCGGGTTAAAATTGCCGGTTTCTCCGAAACAGTCACGGTCCATGTTATGGCCCGGCCGGTCGTAGTACCTGATCCAGGCACTCCGAGCAATGAGGTTACGGTTCCACCCGTCACACCAAGCCCTGTAGTCACGGTTCCCACCACGCCCCCGGTCGTGGAAGCGAAGCCGGCAAAGCCTGTCGTTGATATTTTCCTCAGTGAGATTGTTAAAGCCGATTCTAACGTAGTATCGGTCATCCAGAAGAAGCTCGAGAATGTGGGCATAGCCTCGCAAACGTTCACAACTCCTGTATTAAAGCCGTCGGATACGAAAGGACATTGGGCTGAAAAGACGGTTGAGCTTTTTGTAAAGCTTGATGTTATTAAAGGGTACAAGGATGGAACGGCTCAGCCTGATAAAAATATTTCCCGGGCAGAGTTTATCTCGATCCTGTCTCGCCTCTTCCCTGTTCAAGGCAACAAGCAGGCAGCCTTTAACGATATTCAAAATCACTGGGCAAATGCTTCCATCGCCCAATTCGCCTCCGCCGGGATTATTAGCGGCTATGGGGATGGCACATTCAAGCCCAACGGCACCATCACTCGTGAAGAAATGATAGTGATCTTGTCTCGCATCATTAACTTCCAGAACGTTCAAAAGGACGTGAATAAAGTAGTCACAGATCCTGTATCAGCCTGGGCGAAGGAATATGTCGATATGGCCGTCCAGGCAGGGATCATCAACGGTAAAGGAAACGGTCAATTCGATGGCCGCAGCAGCTCCACGCGTGCCGAGGCGCTTCAGGTCATCCTGAATACCCTTAACCTTAACGCTGAAATCAAGACCCTGTTAGACAGCTTGGAGTAGTATTCAAGCACAAAGAGGCTGTCCCATAAGATCTTAGATCTTGCGGGATGGCCTCTTCCTATTTGACTCTATGAAGTTGCCTTGCGTTCTCCCCCTGCATTTCCCCTGCCATCCCTCCAAAAGCGCTACGGCCGCTCCTGCTCCAGCTTCTTCTGCATATACTGCAGCAGGCTTTCCCGCAGCTCCTCATGCTGCAGCGCATAATGAATGGTCGTCTCGATGAAGCCCTGCTTCTCGCCGACATCATGGCGGATTCCGTCAAAGTGGTAGGCCAGAATCTGTTCCTTCCGGGACCAGGCTGCCAGCGCATCCGTCAGCTGGATTTCCCCGTTCTTCCCTGCTTCCTGCGCTTCCAGCACCTCAAAAATACCCGGCGGCAAAATATACCGCCCCATAATTGCGAGATTGGAAGGAGCCTCCTCCCGGGAGGGCTTCTCAACCAATCTTTCCGTGGCATAGATTCGCTCGGCCACAGGCACGCCGTCCACGATGCCGTAGCGGCCCACCTGATCCCACTCCACCGGCTGCACGCCGACCAGGGCGCTGCCATACTGATCGTAGACGTCGATCATCTGCTTCAGGCACGGAACCTGCGACTCCACAATATCATCGCCAAGCAGCACCGCAAACGGCTCCTGGCCGATAAATTTGCGGGCGCACCAGATGGCGTGACCGAGTCCCTTGGGCTCTTTTTGCCGGATGTAGTGAATATCTGCCATATCGGAGGGACGCCGCACCTCTTGCAGCAGCCCCCATTTGCCCTTCTCCGCTAGATTGTGCTCCAGCTCGAAGGAGGAGTCGAAATGGTCCTCGATCGCCCGCTTTCCCTTGCCCGTCACGATCAGAATGTCCTCAATACCGGAGGCCACCGCCTCCTCGATAATGTACTGGATGGTGGGCTTATCGACGATGGGAAGCATCTCCTTGGGCATCGCCTTGGTCGCCGGCAGGAAGCGGGTGCCCAGTCCTGCGGCCGGTATAATCGCTTTGCGTATTCTCATCGTATGCTCTCTCTTTCTGCAGCACCTGCTGCACGCTATATCGGCTCACGTTCCTTTATTGGCTGAAGATATTGTACCATGCGCCGTGCTATTTTTCCTGTTTGAGGACAGAAGCTCTTTCGTCTTCCCAGGTATCAAGCTTGCCAAAATAGGTTATTGAACAATAACCTCATGCCCAAAGGAGCGCACCCCCATGAACGAGAGAGATCTGTATTTTGACAATTTAAAATTCTGGCTCATTCTGCTCGTGGTCGTGGGGCATTTCATGGAGCCGTTCTATGGGGAGTCGCCGCTGGGGACGCTGTATCCGTGGATCTATTCCTTCCATATGCCGCTGTTCGTATTTGTTGCCGGCTATTTCTCCAAAAGCATCACTTATCCCAAATATTATGTTCAGCTCGTGTCGAATCTGGCGCTGCCCTATCTGATCTTTGAGACGCTGTACACGTGGTTCGACTTCTATACGCAGGGCTTGGAGAAGCTGCATTTTACGTATTTTTATCCGTATTGGATTCTATGGTTTCTGTTTAGTATGCTGCTATGGAAAATGCTGCTGCCCTATCTGCTCGTTCTCAAAGCGCCGCTGTGGATTGCTCTTTGGTCCTCCGTGCTGCTCGGTTATGCCCTTGATGTCGATTATTATGCCAGTGTCTCGCGGACGCTGTATTTTTTGCCGTTCTTCCTGCTGGGTGTTTATTTCAAAAGAGAATGGCTTCTCCCTTTAAAAAAACCGAGGGTGCGCCTGGTCTCGCTCCTGATACTCCTGTCCGGAGCCGTTCTGCTCCATACGCTGTCCCCCGTACTGGAGCCGGCCTGGTTCTATGGCGCGATGAACTATGCCCAGTTTGGGCTGGACACATGGTATGCGGGCGCGTTCCGGCTGCTCACGTATACGTTTACTCTGCTCATGGGGGCCGCATTTCTGTCCTGGGTCCCGCAGCAGCGGCACTGGTATACTGACCGGGGCATGAACACGATGTATGTGTTTTTGCTGCACGGCTTTGTGGTCAAGTCGCTGCTCTACTTTGGCGTGCTGCAGGAGATCGGCTCCGTTGCCGGCGGCATTCTGCCGATCCTGCTCGGCGTGCTGGTCACGGTGCTCTTGTCATCCAGGGTCGTCAAAGCTAGTATGAGCTGGCTGGTGGAGCCCAATGTGAGCTTTTTGTTCAAGCCGCGCGTGACCCGACGATCCCGGGAGGTGCGGCGCAAGGAGGAGTTTTAGGGTTAGCGCATCTCCCACCGCTCTCCCGTATCCATGTCCGTCAGCAGCACAATGCTCCGGCTGTGGGGAAGGTATTCAATCATGTAAGTATGCTCCGGGTCCAGGTTCTCAATCAGGCCGCTGTATCTCAGCACCTCCCCGGATTCCAGAATGAATTTGGTCGAACTGCCAGGTCCTCTGGAGGAGGCGGCGTGGAAATATTCGATATCCTGCGGCACACCGGTAAACACTCTGAAGTCCTTCTGATAGTAATGGGGAATATCCAGCAGGTCATTCCGTCCCCAATAGCAAACTCCGGCCAGGACGAGGAGAAAGAGAAGGTTGGATGCCATTTTTGCAGAATAGACGTAGTCCTTCCAGCTGTTTGCGCGGTGAGCGGCAATGAGGTTGGAGGAAATCAGGTATAGCAGCAGAAACAACAGCATAATACTGCCTGCAATCACGGTGGCGGTGATATCCTTCAGCAGCACAAATGATAACAGCGCAATAAATAGTCCGGCCAAGAGCAGCAGGGCCATGGTTTTGGCATGCCGCTCAAACAGGAGCTCTAATCGGTGCTTGGGGGCTTCTGTTTCTGTTTCTGTTGAGGGCTGGGGTGAGGATGTGGTCATGCGTAATCTCCTTTCGACGGGGTTCATAAGTATGTACGGTCAGAGCCAGGCTGATGAATCATAAAGTGTCATATCAAAAAGGAGCGCAGCCCGAACTTGCGGCAGCACTCCTTCATGGTTCCTATTTCACCAGCTGTCCCCGGGTAACCCCGAGCTGGTTCGTTGCTTTCAGCTGCTTCCACACCTGGGTTCCGCTAATTTCGCCGCGCAGTGCGCGATGATACAGGTCAATGACCTCCTGCACCTGCTCCGGCGTTTCTTCCAGGAACTCTACGCGGTATCTGGAGACGCCCAGCTCCATAAAATTACTCAGATACTCTGCTCCCGACTGCTCGATCGCATTGTAGACGGTATTCCGGCAGCCTTCATCCACCCGCACGGGGTGGGACATGCCGATCCGGTCCTGAAGCGAGGCGCGGTGCTCCTCGCAGGGACGCCCGCAGTTGGTGAAGTCGGTGCCTTCACTCATAAACGTGCAGTATACACAATGCTCCGTATGGAACATCGGCAAATGCTGATGAATGACAATCTCCATTCTGGAGGTGTCCGAACGGCGAAGCAGGTCAATCATCTGCTGGATGTTCAAATCATACGACGGCGTCACGAGCTCGCAGCCGGACTCGATGAACAGGTCAGCTGCCTTATGGTTAGCAATGTTCAGCGAGAAGTCTCCGATCAGGCGAGGATGAGTCTGGTCGGGATGCTCCAGCCGGTGGCGCAGGTAGAAATACAGCGCCCCGGTGTTGCGCACCAGCACGGCATCCGGCTGGAGGCGCAAAATGTTGTTGTGGTAGCCGTTCTCGCCCGGCATATGAATGCGCGGCGTAGCCAGCGCGATCTGCTTGCCGGCCGCCCGGACGGCATCCACGGCTGCCGGGAATTGCTTAATAAATTCGAAGTCGGCGTAGATCATCTCGACGCCGGCTTCCAGCGCAGCCTGTACCTGCGGCAGGCTGCGGCAGAGCGCGGTCAGCTGTGCTTCACCGCGCGGCACTTGCGATGCCGGTATGGAGGCATCGCCGTAGACCGAGGCCTCCCGTTTGATGTAGACGGGAGGCTTCGGGCGCTCGCCCGACAGCAGCTCCACCGCCTGGCGGCGGATGCTGTTGAGCTCGCGCATCGGCACGATGACATCGCCGTGCAGCTCGGCCTCGAGCTGCTCCAGCTGATAGATCGTGCCGCCCAGGCGCCCGAACTGCTCCTCCAGCAGCTCGCGGTTCATCGGGCGCTTCTTCGCGAATTCCAGCTCCAGCTCTGAATCCACACGGACCGTGGTGCCCTTCTGGACATCGGTCCACCAGGTGGACAGAGGCTGTCCCGGACTTCCGCTGACGCGGACGTGCACCGGGAATACCCGGTACGGCTTGTCTGTCTCAAACGTCTGACGCAGCCGCTTATCGAGCGCCGGGTCGTTCGTCTTCCAGATCCGGTCGCCGACATGCAGCCGGCGCAGATCGACATCACTGCGGCCGGGCACAATGTCGACGATCCAGCCTTCGCCAGCCTCGCCTTCCAGCTTCACGCCTTTGCGGCGGACATCATAGACACGGCCGCCCTCTTCCTTGCGCGTCGGATCTCCGGCATCAAACACAATGCCGTCCCCGCGCTTGAGCGGAGCCTCCAGGCGGCAGACTACGCCGTCCCGCAAAATCTGCTCTACCTTGCCCAGGTATACCCCGCGGCTCTTCGGAAACGTGCCATCGACCAGCTGCTTATTGTTCGTTCCGCTAAGGAACCCGTGGGTAAAGCCGCGCGAGAAGCTCTGCTGCAGCTCGCGGATGTCTTCCTTGCTCGGCTTGGCGTTCTCCCCGTCAAAATATTGGTCAATCGCCTTGCGGTACTTGCTGACCACATTGGCTACATATTCCGGTGTCTTCAGGCGTCCTTCAATCTTGAAGGACGTCACGCCGGCCTCAATCAGCTCTGGCATCAGATCAATGGCAGCCAGATCCTTCGGTGACAGCAAATACGCCACATCGCCCATCGGCTGCTGCACACCATCAACCATCAAATCGTACGGCAGGCGGCAGGCCTGCGCGCATTCGCCGCGGTTCGCCGAGCGGCCGCCCCACATCTCCGAGGTCAGGCACTGACCGGAGTAGGACACGCACAGCGCTCCATGCACGAACACTTCCATCGGCAGGCGGGCCTGTTCTCCGATTTTTTGAATCTGTTTCAGGTTGTTCTCGCGGCCCAGGACGACCCGCTCCATGCCCCAAGGCTTCGTAAACTCCACCGCTTCCGGGGATGTGATCGTCATCTGAGTAGAGCCGTGAATTGGAAAATCCGGAGAAATCTCGCGGATCAGCTTCACCAGTCCCAGGTCCTGCACGATGACGGCATCGACGCCGGCATCCACACAGGCGTCAATGAGCTCCTTCGCTTCCTCCAGCTCATTCTCAAACACGAGAATGTTAAACGTGAGGAAGCCCTTTACGCCATAGCTGTGCAAAAAAGACATAATTTCCGGCAGCTCATTCATCCGGAAATTGTTCGCCCGTGCCCGGGCATTAAACTTTTCGACTCCAAAAAATATCGCGTCTGCGCCGTTTGCCACCGCAGCCCGCATGCAGTCCCAATCGCCTGCAGGCGCAAGAAGCTCAACATCCTCCCTGCGCAACATCGGTGTATCCATGTATATCCTCCCAAACCGGGATTTCCATCGCCGGTACCTATATATTTCCAAGATGTCCAAAACGCCGTCCCGACATTCCATCAGCCATGCATGCTATAACTTATTAATTGTAGCAAAAACCGCAACAGATAAAAAGACTTTCTACAAATAGGCATCCCTTCGGCGCGGCGTATCCCGGGTGCGCGGGCTGTGCGCTGGAGTGCTTGCTAGCGAGTTCGGTTTTTCGCGTTCATTTGGCGCGGGGGCGGGCTGTCGACGTAACGAGTTCGGTTTTTCGCATTCGTTTACTCCTGATGCGCCATACCGACGCAACGAGTTCGGTTTTTCGCATTCGTTTGCTCCAAATGCGCCATACCGACGTAACGGGTTCGGTTTTTCGCATTCGTTTACTCCAGATGCGCGATACCGACGCAACGAGTTCACTTTTTCGCATTCGTTTGCTCCAGATGCGCCGTATCGACGTAACCAGTTCGGTTTTTCGCGTTCGTTTGGCGCGGGGGCGGGCTGCCGACGTAACGAGTTCGGTTTTTCGCGTTTGTTTGGCGCGGGGGCGGGCTGCCGCCGCAACGAGTTCGGTTTTTCGCATTCGTTTGCTCCAAATGCGCCATACCGACGCAATGAGTTCACTTTTTCGCACTCGTTCGGCCTGAACGCGGCCCGGACGCGGCCCGCCGCGCCCTGTTACCCCCGCCACGCTGAAAAAGGCCGCCGGCAGCAGCTCTGTCCCGGCGACCTTTACCACGAAGTCTATCGTTACTTCTACCGCGCACATCCCCAGCGTCCGGCGGGGTAGAAAGGATGACCTACCGCACGCTTTGCAGCACTCGCTCAAGGGTTTGCAGCTGCGTAGCTGTAGCGTTGGCATCCTCCAGCTGAATGGTCACGGTGTGCACAATGCCATCCCGCTCAAACACCAGATAACGCTCGGTGTGCCCGAATGTTTTACCCGGGAAGTGCAGCTCGAACGATACGGCCGGCACGCCGGCAAGCGTAATATTGCGGACGCCGAGGCCTTTGGCCTCCGACTCGCCGAAGCTGGATGACGTTTTGTCGTTATAGTAGGCCTGGAGATGTTTGAGGACCGTGCTCCGGGCTGTATTTTTTACAGAATCGATCTCGAACGTGCCGCCCGGCAGCTCATATTCCACATTCCCCGATTCAAACCAGTCCCTGGACGAGCTCCAATTCTCTGGCAGGCTCACGGTGTAAGCATAAGCCTTGGAGGATCGCTTGACCATCGCGCTGGAATTCTGCAGATACGCAGGCGTCCCCAGATTACCAAACTCACCGGGCACGACATCATAGTCGATAATCATCGACGCCAGCACAGCCTCCCACATATCTGCCGCGAGAGTGCTTTCATCATCTACCCGGTACGTCAGCTCATAGCGGTACCCCTCATGCTGTATCAAAAAGCTATACTCGGTATACCACCGCCCCCGATCCACATAGCGCACCTTCACCATCTGGCCTTCTTGACCGGAAATGCTGATCGGAACGGCCTTCTCCAGCTCGTAGGCATCCGGTACAAAGGTGTCGGCATAATAGCTCTCCAGCTGCTGCACCCACTGCTTCAGATCTCCCTGCTGTCCCTCGGGAGCAGAATGGACATCCATGAGGAAGCCGCCTTCTCCCTCTTTGCCATAGTAATACTCATCGTAATACATCCAGTCTGCCGGAATCCCCACGGTAATCCCGTAATCCGGCTCGTTCAGCATGCGCAGCCCCTCTTCGACAGAGGATAAATCCTTCACCTTGGCCTTGGCGCTCCCTTCCGGAAATACCGGCTGAAAAGAATTCAGCAGCCCGCCAAAAGCACTCATATCTCTATAATGCACCGCGTCACGATCGGCAAAATAAAGCTCATACACCCGGCCGTTATCATAGTACATACGGGTTTCCCAAATGAATTCATCACTGTCCCGCGAAAAAATTCTCGCGTACGGGTAGCTCCCCCGGCTCACGATTTCCCGGTGCACCACCAGATCTCCGGCATCCTCCGCATTGCGAAGAAGCTGAGCCAGCAGGGCCTTGGGCTCCTGCTCCTCTGGCGCATCGCTGACATACAGCTCCATATAATAGCGGCCGGTGGCGTCCACAAATTCTACGGAGCTCTCATCCCCGGCATAGCTGTTGACCATCATGCCCGACGGATAATCGATGCTCCAGCCGTAATAGCTGTTACCGATCCGGGTCGGCTGATTGACGGATTCTCCGCTAAAGCCGCCCTCTTCCTCCGAAGGCTGCTTATCCTGCACCTTCATGGTGATGCTCACCCTGCCCTTGGAGTCTACGCCGACCTTGGCTCCCAGGCCTTGCGCCACCGCGCGAAGCGGAACCATCAAGGTATCTGAGATCATTTGCGGCTCAACCGGCAAGACGATCTTCCGTCCGTCGATCCAGGCTGTACTGCTGCCGATGGTCATGACCAGCCGGTGCGGTCCCTGCAGCAGCGTCACGCGCGTCGTGCCCTCCAGCGTTACCTGACTGCCGAACGCTTTTGAAAATACGCCAAGCGGCACCATGAGATGGCCCTGCTTGATGACCGGCTTCACAATGGGAGCGGCAGCCCCGTTAATGTCCGCGCTCGGGCTTCCCTGCTTCAGGGACAGCACGACGTTCTGATTCTCTGCGCCCCAGGCGGCAGAAGCTGCCAGCGTGCTGCCCAGCAGAGACGCCGCCAGCAGCAAACTCATAGCACGCTGACGATGTGATTTTGAAATGAAACGCTGAGAGCTTGTCATACCTCCACCTCTTCTTCCCACTCGGCATCCTCCACAGGCTCGTTGATGCCACTGCTTAACACAAGCGGTACGCTGACAATATCACCGTCTCTTTGCATCAGCAGCTTCACCTTCGTACCAGGCGCATACAGCTTGAGCATCTCGTTAATATCAACAATGGAGTATACTCTCTTGCCGTTAATAGCGTACAGCACGTCCCCTTTGGAGATCCCCGCCTGAATGGCTTCGAGAGACGTTACGTCGGTCACCTGTAGCGGATCCTCGCTCGGGAAGCCGACAATTGCCGAAAAGCTTTCCTCCAGCGAAAGTCCCAGCCCTGCCCGCTTCACCTCACCGTATTGAATCAGCTGCTTGACGACATAGCCCACGGTCTCGGAAGGGATGGAGAAGCCCATGTTTTCCACGCCGATCGCCGAAAATTTCATACTGTTAATGCCAATCACTTCGCCCTTCATATTCACGAGCGGCCCGCCGCTGTTGCCCGGATTAATCGCCGTATCCGTCTGGATCAGGCGATAGGAGCTGTCGATGCTGCGGTTCAAACCGCTGACCACCCCAACCGTGGCCGAGTTGCGCAAGGAGAAGGAGATCGGAGTACCGATCGCAGCCACCTTTTCGCCAACCTGAGCGTTCTGGCTTGTTACGGCAAACACAGCCGGCTTCAGTCCTTTGGCATTGATTTTGACGACAGCAATATCGCTAACATCGTCACTGAACACGCTGCGGGCCTGATAGGTCTTGCCGTCCGAGGTGACGACCTGAATTGTGCTTAGCCGGTCCACTACATGCGCATTCGTCACAATCCAGCCATCCTTGCTCAAAATAACTCCACTTCCATGAGACAGATTATATCGATCCTCGGTATACATGCCGCCCGTCAGCTTGCCTGCAATGCCCACCACCGACGGTGACATCCCCTGAATAACCTGCGGCACAGAATCCTGCGGATATGTATAAGCGCTGTTGTTCTTGGTAGCCGCTGCAGCCATGCCCGGATGGAGCACTGAACTAAGCAGCATGATGCCGGCAGCAACAAGGGCTGCCGTGGTCTTTTTCCATAAGTGCATTTATTGAATTCATCCTCTCTGCGCCCAATCCAGCCGCTTCCTCAATTTACCATGAATCTTTGAATTCTACTACCTGCGAAATTCATACCGGACCATCTATAATTCCTTTGGCCAGAAACAACAAAAAAACGCCCGCTCCGCACGCTGCGAAAGGACGCTTTCTTATGTAGCCTTATTTGCTTAGTTGCCGCCGTTAATCCAGTTCAGCACCATAGCATAGTCCGAATACAGGAACACGCCCAGGCTGACGAGTCCGAATGCGATGGCAAATTTATTCTTCTGGCGGGCCATCAACAAGCGAACCACGCCGATCGCAATTACAATCGTAAACAGGATCATAAAAACATCAAAATGCTTAAAAACGGCCGTGCTATCCGCAGCTGTAGCAATGAACATGAAACGTACCCCCTTGAATTCTCGGACATGATTACATATCTTCTTCTATGTTATCCGCGCCCGGGTTCTGATGCAAGCCCTCTCATTGAAAAAATAACGAAATTCTCGTGAATTTTGTGATTTTTCGCCCTGGGGGCTTCCATATTTTCGTTTACGGTTACAGGAATCTATGGTAATATCAACACAATATCATACTATTCTAATCGGAATTATGGCGTGTAATCATCAATTCTAACCATTGCAGGAGGCGTTAATTCATATGGCGTATGAACCAATCTGGATGGCCGATCCCGACAAGCTGAACAAATTCGAATTTGTAAAAATGGAGAAAGACGGACTTGATGTCATTCGTACCATTATAGAAGAGTATTCTGTACAAGGCTTTGATTCCATCACTGCAGATGATATGGACCGCTTCAAATGGGCGGGTGTGTATCAGCAGAAGCCGAAGGACGGACACTTCATGATGCGTGTGCGCATCAACACCGGCATCATGACGACGGCCCAGGCCCGTGCGCTGGCCGAAATCGCCAGATTGTACGGACGTGACCTGGTAGACGTGACGACGCGTCAGGCTATTCAGTTCCACTGGCTGACCGTGGAGAGCCTGCCGGATATTTTCAAGCGCCTGGAGGATGTAGGCCTGTACTCCTTCGAGGCTTGCGGAGACTGCCCGCGTACGATTGTCGGCAACCCGCTGGCGGGCATTGATCCGCATGAGCTTATGGATACGACAGACCTGGTGGAGGAGATCAATGACTTTTTCCTGATGAACCGGGATTTCTCCAACCTGCCGCGGAAATACAAAATTTCCATCTCTGCGAACCCGTATAACAATGCCAATGCCGAGATTAACGACCTGGCTTTGACGCCGGCCGTCAAGGTGATTGACGGTCAGGAAGTGATCGGCTTCCATGTCATGGTGGGCGGCGGCCTGTCGGCGAAGCCGCATCTGGCGCAGCCCCTGGATATTTTTGTCCGCCCTGAGGATGCCCTGCGTGTCGCTGTCGGCGTAACCACCATCTTCCGGGACTACGGCTACCGTCAGAAGCGTCATCATGCACGCCTGAAGTTCCTGGTCGCGGACTGGGGACCGGAGAAGTTCAAGGAGAAGCTGGTCGAGCTGGTCGGCGACTTGCCTTCGCGCGGCGAGGACAAGACGCTGGGCTGGGAGGCTGCTTATTTCGATGGCGTTCATCCGCAGCGCGGCCAAGGACTGAACTATGTCGGACTGAACGTTCCGGTCGGACGTCTGGATGCCGATGAGCTGATCCAGCTTGCCGATGCGGCGGACATCTACGGCGATGGCAAGATTCGCACAACGATGTCCCAGAACATCATTCTCAGCGGCGTGCCGGACGAGAAGGTAGAAGAACTGCTGGACGCCCCGGTGCTGCAGCGCCTGACACCGAACCCGCGTCACTTCATGAGCCGCACAGTGTCCTGCACAGGCAATGAGTTCTGTAACCTCGCGATTGTCGAGACGAAGAATCGTGCCAAGCTGGTCGCCGAGTACCTCGATGAGAATGTAGCCCTGAATGAGAAGGTCCGCATCCACTTTATCGGCTGCCCGAATTCCTGCGGTCAGAAGCATATTGCAGACATCGGCCTGCAGGGCTCTCTGATCAAGACGCCGGACGGCATGGTCGATGCGTTCGACATCGCCGTTGGCGGCTCCCTGGGACCAGGCGCTCAGCTGAACAAGGCACTGAAGGGCCGCGTAAAAGGAGATCACGTCGGTCCGGTGCTGGCACAGCTGCTGCTGTTCTATAAGGAGAATCGATTGTCTCCAGAGGAAAGCTTTTTTGAATATACTCAGCGTGTCGGCATCCCGGCCTTCCAGGAGAAGCTGACCGAGATTCTGGCCTCCGAGACGGCAGCCTCTTAAGCCAGATCCATGATGAATAGCCCTGCAGGCTCCCGGCCGGGAGCCTGCAGGGCTATTTGTGTTGTCAGGCGCGCTGTCCTGCGGCGCCTAGCCGGGGCTTGGCGACCGCAAGTGCAGTCGGCGCTGTGTACAGGCCGCAGGCGTCACGCCTTGCGGCTCATGTCAGAGCGCTTAAGCCAGGGGCGCGCTGGAATCAGCTGCTACTTCACGACCGGCTCCTCTGCCTCCGCTTTCGCGGCGGCTTCCTGTGCCTTGCGGTTCATGGCCTCCGTGCGCTCTGTGTCCCGCTCCAGGATCGGCTTCAGATATTTGCCGGTATAAGACTCCGGCACCTTCACCAGCTGCTCCGGAGTGCCGACAGCAAGGACGGTACCCCCGCCGCTGCCGCCTTCAGGCCCCAAATCAATCAAATAATCCGCCGTCTTAATGACGTCCAGATTGTGCTCGATGACGAGCACAGACTCACCGGAGTCAACCAGTCGGTGCAGCACAATGAGCAGGCGGTCAATGTCATCAACATGCAGCCCTGTCGTCGGCTCATCCAGAATGTACATCGTCTTGCCCGTACTGCGCCGGTACAGCTCGGATGCCAGCTTCACGCGCTGGGCCTCGCCGCCCGACAGCGTGGTGGCTGGCTGTCCCAGCTTGATATATCCGAGACCCACATCCATCAGCGTCTGCATCTTGCGGTGCACCTTCGGAATGTTCTGGAAGAACTCGGTGGCATCCTCCACGGTCATTTCCAGTACGTCGGAAATGTTCTTGCCTTTATACTTGACCTCCAGCGTCTCACGGTTATAGCGCTTGCCCTTGCACACCTCGCACGGCACATAAATATCCGGCAGAAAGTGCATTTCAATCTTAATAATTCCGTCACCCCGGCAGGCTTCACAGCGTCCGCCTTTGACGTTGAAGCTGAAGCGGCCTTTCTTATACCCGCGCAGCTTCGCTTCATTCGTCAGGGCAAAAATATCCCGGATATCATCAAACACTCCCGTATACGTTGCCGGGTTGGAGCGCGGCGTCCGGCCAATGGGCGACTGGTCGATGTCGATTACCTTCTCGATATGCTCCAGACCCTTCATTTCCCGGTATTGCCCTGGACGAACCCGGGCTTTATTCAAGTCGCGGGCGAGCGTTTTGTACAGGATCTCATTTACCAGCGTCGATTTCCCGGAGCCGGACACACCCGTGACCGCCGTAAACACACCGATTGGAATTTTGACGTTAATGTTCTTGAGGTTGTTCTCCTTCGCACCCTTGATCTCCAGCCAGCGCTGATCCGGCTTGCGGCGTTTGCTATGAACCGGAATGAACTTGCGGCCGCTCAGGTACTGCCCGGTCAGTGAGTTCTCATCCTCCATAACCTCTTTTGGTGTTCCTTGAGAAATCACGTTTCCGCCGTGAATGCCCGCGCCAGGACCGATATCAATAATATAGTCCGCCGCCAGCATGGTGTCCTCATCATGCTCCACCACGATCAGCGTGTTGCCGAGGTCACGCATATGCTCAAGCGTTGAGATCAGGCGGTCGTTATCCCGCTGATGCAGCCCGATGCTGGGCTCATCCAGAATGTAGAGCACGCCCATCAGGCTCGAGCCAATCTGGGTAGCCAGGCGGATCCGTTGCGCTTCACCGCCGGATAGTGTCCCTGCAGAGCGGCTGAGCGTGAGATAATCCAGCCCGACGTTTACAAGAAAGCCGAGACGGCTGTTAATCTCCTTCAGGATCAGGTTTGCGATCTGCTGCTCCTTCTCTGACAGCTCCAGGCCGTCAAAGAAGCGCGAGGCATCCCCAACGGACAGGCTCGTCACATACGCCATGTTCTGGTCGTTAATCGTGACGGCCAGGCTCTCTTTTTTCAGGCGATGGCCCTTACACACATCACATGGCTTCGAGCTCATATAGCCTTCAATGTATTCGCGAATCCCTTCGGAGTTCGTATCACGGTAACGGCGCTCCAGATTCGGAATAATCCCTTCAAAGGTGACATGCGCTTCCTTCCGCTGCCCGAAATCATTCTCATATTTAAAATGGATCTTCTGACTGCCTGTGCCGTACAGCAAAATCTTCATCTGCTCCGGGCTGAGCGAGCTTACGGGCACATCCATCGGGATTTTGAAATGGCGGCAGACCGAGCTCAAAAATTGCGGATAATACGTTGAGGTACCGCCAGACCAGGCCTGGAACGCTCCATCCTCAATGCTCTTGCTCTGATCCGGCACCAGCAGCTCCGGATCGACAATCATCTCTACCCCCAGGCCGTCACATTCCGGACAGGCACCAAATGGCGTGTTGAAGGAGAACATCCGCGGGGACAGCTCCTCCATACTGAAGCCGCACACCGGGCAGGCGAAGTTGGAGCTGAAGCGCAGCTCCTCCTGGCCGATAATATCGACCAGCAGCTGGCCGCCGGACAGCTTCAGCGCCGTCTCAATGGAATCGGCCAGCCGGGCCTCAACGTCCGGCTTTACGACGATCCGGTCGATCACAACGTCAATCGTATGCTTTTTGTTCTTCTCCAGCTCAATGCTTTCGGACAGGTCACGAAGCTCGCCATTGACCCGTACGCGGACAAAGCCCTGCCGGGAAATATCTGCAAACAGGCTCTTGTGCTCACCCTTGCGGCCGGCAATAACCGGAGCCAGAATCTGCAGCCGGGTCTTCTCCGGATATTGCATAATCCGGTCCACCATCTGCTCCACCGTCTGTGAAGTAATCTCGATGCCGTGATCCGGGCAATGCGGATGGCCCACGCGGGCAAAAAGCAGCCGCAAATAGTCGTAAATCTCCGTTACGGTTCCGACCGTAGAGCGCGGGTTCCGGCTGGTCGTCTTCTGGTCGATCGAGATGGCCGGGGATAAGCCGTCGATGGAATCCACATCCGGCTTCTCCATCTGCCCCAGAAACTGGCGGGCATACGCCGACAGGGATTCTACATATCGGCGCTGGCCTTCCGCGTAAATCGTGTCAAAGGCCAGCGAGGATTTACCGGAGCCGCTAAGGCCGGTCAGTACGACGAATTTATCCCGCGGTATGGTCACATCAATATTTTTCAGGTTGTGGGCGCGTGCGCCCTTGATTACTATATTATCGCTCGCCAAACCTTTCATCTCCTCACTGTTACTCCGCCTTCAGCTCAAGCAGCGCATCGCGCAGCTCCGCCGCCCGTTCGAACTGCAAGTTCTTGGCCGCTTCCTTCATCTCGACCTCCAGACGCTCGATGACCGACTGACGGTCCTTCTTCGACATCTTGGCCGCCGGGCCGGTCAAATAATCCGCCTTGCTCTCCGCCGCCTTGGTGGCCTCGATGACATCGCGCACCTTTTTGCGGATCGTCTGCGGCGTAATGCCGTGTCTCTCATTGTACTCTTCCTGTACAGCGCGCCGCCGCTCGGTTTCCTTGATGGCTCGGTCCATGGAATCCGTTATTTTATCCCCGTACATAATGACGCGTCCCTCCGAGTTCCGCGCCGCCCGTCCAATCGTCTGGATCAGGGATCGGTCCGAGCGCAGGAAGCCCTCTTTATCGGCATCCAGAATCGCAACGAGGGACACTTCCGGCAGGTCCAGCCCCTCCCTTAACAGGTTAATACCCACGAGCACGTGGAATGTACCGAGCCGCAGATCGCGCAAAATCTGCATCCGCTCAAACGTCTTGATCTCCGAGTGCATGTAGCGGACCTTGATGCCGATCTCCTTCAGGTAGTCGGTGAGGTCTTCGGCCATTTTCTTGGTCAGTGTTGTAATCAAGACCCGCTCGTCCTTAGCCGTGCGATCATGGATTTCGCCGATGATGTCATCAATCTGCCCTTCCGTCGGGCGGACCTCAATGAGCGGATCCAGCAAGCCGGTCGGCCGGATGATCTGCTCCACCATCGTATCGCAATGCTCCAGCTCGTAAGGCCCCGGCGTGGCGGACACGTAAATAATCTGGCTCACCTTCTCCTCAAATTCCTCGAATTTGAGCGGGCGGTTGTCCAGTGCTGACGGGAGGCGGAAGCCGTGGTCAACGAGGACGGTTTTGCGGGCCTTATCCCCGTTGTACATCGCCCGAATCTGCGGCAGCGTCACATGGGATTCATCAATGACGATGAGCATATCATCCGGAAAATAATCCATCAGCGTGTACGGCGTCGCTCCCGGCTCCCGGAAGGTCAGCGGACCGGAATAGTTCTCGATCCCGGAGCAGAAGCCGACCTCCTTCATCATCTCGATGTCATAGTTCGTGCGCTGCTCCAGACGCTGGGCCTCGAGCAGCTTGCCCTCACTCTTCAGCACCTCCAGGCGCTCCTGCAGCTCCCGCTCAATATTCACGAGCGCGGCGCGCATCGTCTCCTCCCGGGTCACGAAGTGAGACGCCGGAAAAATAGCTACGTGATCCCGCTCGCCCACCAGCTCACCGGTGAGAACATCAATTTCAGTAATGCGCTCAATCTCATCGCCGAACAGCTCCACACGGACTGCATGCTCACCCTTTGATGCCGGAAAAATCTCGATGACATCTCCGCGCACCCGAAACGTGCCCCGGACAAAGTTAATATCATTGCGCTGGTACTGGATGTCCACCAGACGGGACAGGATCTGGTTGCGCGGCTTCTCCATGCCTACTCGCAGCGAGAGCAGCATCTCGCCGTACTCCATCGGAGACCCCAGGCCGTAAATGCAGGACACGCTCGCTACGATAATGACATCCCGGCGTTCGAACAGGGAGCTTGTGGCGGAGTGGCGGAGCTTGTCAATCTCCTCGTTCACGCTGGAATCCTTCTCAATATAAGTATCCGAGGACGGAATGTACGCCTCCGGCTGATAGTAATCGTAATAGCTGACGAAATAATCGACCGAGTTATTGGGGAAAAATTCCTTGAACTCACTCGCCAGCTGTGCCGCCAGCGTCTTGTTATGCGCGATCACGAGCGTCGGCCGATTCAGCTTCGCAATCGTCTGGGCAATCGTAAACGTCTTGCCGGTTCCCGTCGCACCGAGCAGCGTCTGATGACGCTTACCCTCTCGCACGCCCTGCACCAGCTGCTCAATCGCTCCCGGCTGGTCGCCCTGCGGATCAAACTCCGATTGGAGCTCAAAGGATTTCGTACTGACCACGAGATCACTCATGTGTTCAATCACACCCTTATCGTCTAAAATATTGTATATTAACGTTTCTATCGTAACTTCCCGATGTAAAAAGAAAGAGACCTGCATTTTTTGTTTAGACCTCTTCGTTTTGTGTTTAATAAGAATATTTGTTCCCCTGCAATTATACTCTTTTCGTTTTTTTGTTGCAAACCTTATATAATAGTTCTCTACATAAAAGGAGATGATTGCTCATCATGGATATTACCATTATTCTCGGGCTTTTGGCAGGGCTTGCTGCACTGATCGGCGGCTTCTTGTGGGAAGGCGGTCAGCTTGGCGGACTGCTCCAGGGCAACGCCGCCCTGATCGTCTTCGGCGGTACGGCCGCAGCCGTCGTGATCAGCTTTCCAGCCTCCCGGCTGCGGACAATTCCTGCCGCGCTCCGCTTCGCTTTCGGGCGGCGGAGCCGCTCGCCGCTGCAGCTTATTGAGGACGTGGTCGACATGGCCACGTTAGCCCGCCGCACCGGCGTGCTTGCACTGGAGGAGGCGGCCGCTGAGCATCCCGATCCTTTTTTGCGTGAAGGCATGGGGATGATTGTCGACGGGACGGACGGGGACGCGGTGCGCCAGATTCTGGAGCTGGAGATGGATGCCACCGAGCAGAAGCATGAAGGCTATGCCAAAATCTTCGAGGCCGCGGGGGGCTATGCGCCGACCATGGGGATCATCGGTACCGTAATGGGCCTCGTTCACGTTCTGGGCGGGCTTCAGGATCCGACCCAGCTCGGTCCGTCGATCGCGGTTGCTTTTACCGCCACCCTGTACGGGGTTGCCAGTGCCAATATTATCTTTCTTCCCATCGCTTCCAAGATTAAAGCACGCAGCGAGGAAGAAATTCAAAATATGGAGCTGCTGCTAGAGGGCATTCTCGCCGTTCAGCAGGGACAGCATCCACTTCTCGTCCGCAAAAAGCTGAACACCTACACGCTCGAAAACAGCTTCTCCGCTGCCACGCCGACAACAAGGGGGACGGCCCATGAGACGGCCGATTAAATCCACCCGTCGGGAACGCCGCCGCCAGGGCGCCGGAGATCAAAGAGACCGCTGGATGATTACTTACGCCGATCTGATCACGCTGCTGCTCATTTTCTTTGTGGTCCTGTTCGCGATGAGCCGGCTGGATACCGAGAAATATGACCGTGTTACCCAGTCGCTGCAGGCCACCTTCCAGAGCGGAGATTCCCTGCTGGAACATGGCTCCGGCTTGATTCAGGGCGGCAGCGCGGGAGACATCGGATCGCCTGATGGAGACGGGGCTGCGGGTGACAGCGTATGGCCTGATGAAGACGGCAATGATGGGACTGTGCCTGACGCAGATGGCGAATCTGACACAGACCCAGGTACCTCTGGTCCCATGACTCAGCGGGAGCTTGCCTTCCGAGAGCAGGAGGAGGAGCTGGCAGACTTTATGGAAGTCATTAAACAATATGTGGCGCTAAACCTACTGGAAGGGGATATTTTTATCGCGGATGAGCCGCAGGGCATTGCCATTACACTGAGCGACCGCTTTCTGTTCGACCCGGGACAAGCCCAGCTCAAGGACGGGGCAGCACCGGTGCTTGGCAAGCTGGCGAGCCTTTTTCAAGACCTCAGCGCCGTAGTCAGCATAGAAGGACATACGGACAATGTGCCGGTCGGGCTCCAGTCTCCGTATGCAGATAACTGGGAGCTGTCCGGTGCCCGGGCGATGTCCGTGCTCCGCTTCTTCCTGGACCGTCAGGGCCTGAGCCCGGACAGCTTCCAGTACGCGGGCTACGCCGACACCCGGCCGGCCGGCGATAACAGCACGACCGCCGGCCGGCAGAAGAACCGCCGCGTCGAAATCACCGTCCTCCGCCAGCTTCGGGCGGAGTAGGCGCGGCGGCGGGCGGCACGCGATGGGCGGGCGGCGGGCGGCACGCCCGTCAACGACCACGCCGCATCGAGTTCGGTTTTTCGCATTCGTTTGCTCCAGATCCGCCACAGTGACTCATCGGGTTCGGTTTTTCGCATTCATTTACTCCAGATCCGCCATAGCGCCGCATTGAGTTCGCTTTTTCGCATTCGTTTGCTCCAGTTCCGCCACTGCGCCGCATCGAGATCGGTTTTTCGCATTCGTTTGCTCCAGATCCGCCATACCGCCGCATCGAGTTCGGTTTTTCGCACTCGTTTGCTCCAGATCCGCCCCACCGTCGCATCGAGTTCGGTTTTTCGCATTCGTTTGCTCCAGATCCGCCCCACCGTCGCATCGAGTTCGGTTTTTCGCGTTCGTTTGGCGCGGGGGCGGTATGCGGACCCATCGAGTTCGGTTTTTCGCATTCGTTTACTCCAGAACCGCCACACCGCCGCATTGAGTTCGGTTTTTCGCATTCATTTGCTCCAGATCCGCCATAGCGTCGCATCGAATTCGCTTTTTCGCACTCATTTACTCCAGAACCGCCATAGCGCCGCATTGAGTTCGGTTTTTCGCATTCGTTTGCTCCAGATCCGCCATACCGCCGCATCGAGTTCGCTTTTTCGCATTCGTTTACTCCAGTTCCGCCACTGCGCCGCATCGAGATCGGTTTTTCGCATTCGTTTGCTCCAGATCCGCCATACCGCCCCATCGAGTTCGGTGTTTGCATTCGTTTGCTCCAGATCTGCCACTGCGCCGCATCGAGTTCGGTTTTTCGCATTCGTTTGCTCCAGATCCGCCATACCGCCGCATCGAGTTCGCTTTTTCGCACTCATTTGCTCCAGATCCGCCACAGTGATTCATCGAGTTCGGTTTTTCGCACTTATTTACTCCAGATCCACCATCGCGCCGCATTGAGTTCGCTTTTTCGCACTCATTTGCTCCAGATCCGCCACTGCGCCGCATCGAGTTCGGTTTTTCGCATTCGTTTGGCGCGGGGGCGGTATGCGTTCGCATCGAGTTCGCTTTTTCGCACTTATTTACTCCAGATCCACCAAAGTTCAGCCCCCCTTCAGTTCATCACCTCCCTGATCGGCGGCAGGCTGGAGGTCAGCCGGTAAACGCCCTTTACTGTCGTCACCAGACTGTCGGTGTACAGCAAATCGGAGATTATGTAGGGAAAAATGATAAAAGTGCTGCAGCACGGAGGCCGCAGCACTTGAGAAGAAATCGTACTCAGATTGCTATTTTTTATCTCAAGAACGCATGAGTCACAAAAAATATAGGCCCTTGCCTGCCTCGTTACATATCCAGGCTGTCCTTCTCCAGGCCAGCCGCGGCGGGTGAACCCTTCCCTGCTGGTGTTCGGGTCTCCGCGCCTTCCTCTTCAGCCGCCATCTTATTCTTCAAGCTCCACTTCATGCCCAGCAGACCAGCGATACTGAGCGGCTTCAGCCGTACTGCAAGCCCGGCATCCGGGTCCGGTGACAGAATGACGCCCAGCTGGTGATGCTCTCCGGCATACATAGCCCGCTGCATGAACTTGCTCTCGCCCTCATAGTTCTGAACCTCCAGCTTGCAAAAGGCCGCATTCTGCCTCAGCGCCGCATGCAGCTGCTCCTTACTGCGAACAAGAGTCCCATTGACCTTAAGAATGGTCTCACCCGCCAGAATTCCCAGCTCCTCCGCCGGGCTGCCCGGAAGAACCGCCAGCACCTTCAAGCCCTTCGGAGGATGCACGAACAGCGGACTGCGCTGCTGCTCCTCGTAGCGGCTGTACCAGGCGAGCCCTTCGTGCAGCAATGGCGCTGCTAACGCAGCCGCAAGCATAAGCGGCGGCCACCAATCCGCCAGCAGGCTCAGCATCAGCACGATCGAGCTGTAGATGACGAGCCGCTTTCCGCTGATCACTGCCTTCTGCTTCGGCAGCATGCTCTGCGTCATTTCTCCAAAGCCGATCAGCACCGGCAAGGCCGCGATGCCCGCACCGCTCATCCAGTCGTCTCCTCCGAAGAAGGGGGTCCATGGCAGCATCGGACCGCCGGCTGACGGAACGAGCAGAAACAGCGGCAAGGGCCAGAAGCTCTGCATCTGATAGCCCCCCACCAGCTTGCCTCGTTTGCCTTCCAGAAACAGCGGAGAGGCAAACCGTCCACCCTGCAGCATAACAAGTCCCGCTTCGGCCAGATGCAGCACAGCGGCCAGGGCCAGCAGGGATGGCACGTTCAGATTCAGCAGCGCGGTATGTACACTTCCTAGCCATCCGTCCGGCTGCCAGCCGGGAAACCAGCCTAGCACCGACTGCACAATGCCCAGCAGCCCGGCGGCATAAGCGAAGCACAGAAACCGCACCCGGAACAGCATGAGCAGCAGACTCGCTGCCCATAGGCACAGCACCGCTGACATCGTGAGCGTAATGCCAAGAAAGGCCATCATGACCGAGACGCCAAGCCCCGCCACGAGTCCGCCCAGCATCGTCCGCAGCGTCTGGGACTGCCAGCCGTTCACCCGAACGTGAAACAGCTTGCGCTCTAGCAGCACCTGTCTGCGGTACAAGATCCCGATCAGAATGACAGAAATATAATAAAAGGGTTGTGCCAGCATCATCAGACCAGCATCCAGCACCATCCAGACCCACTCCATCGCTATATCCAAAATCCGGTCACTCTCCTTTGTCATTTCTATACCTGCATCTCCAAGAAAAAAAGAAGGCTGAATTCAGCCTTCTTACTTGTTCGACGCCTGGCTTTTTATTTCCTTCACAACCTCGGCAATTCCGCGGTTCAGCTGCGTGTCATTGCCAGGATCTTGAATTTCCTCGATCAAGGCCGCTTCCAGCGCCTTTGCGGTTTGTTCATCTACAATTCCGCTGGCCTTCAGCTTGCTTGCACTCTGGAAGCTCTTGACGGCCTTCTCGGTCGCCCGGTCATAATAACCGTCCTTGCGGCCCGGTTCATATCCCACTGCCTCCAGCATAATCTGAACATTCGTTACATCTTCGCTGTTCATATCGAATTTCAGGGTCTGCTTCTTATCAAGAGGAGCTACTGCGAAATAATCCGGCTGGGATACCTGGAGATCCGGCTCAATGCCCTTCTCATGAATCCAGGAACCGTTCGGCGTCAGCCACTTGGCAATGGTTACCTTCAACAGACTGCCATCGTCAAACTGCTTGTCGAAGCTGGTCTGCACGGTTCCTTTTCCGAATGAATGCTCTCCGATCAAGACCGCTCCTGCAGACTGCTGCAAAGCCCCGGCCAGGATTTCGGATGCGCTGGCGCTGCCTTTGTTCATCAGCAGTGCTACCGGATACGGCTTCGAGCTTCCTTTGGAGAGATACTCTTCGCGCTTGCCAGCCTTGTTCTCTACCTGGACGATTAACTCGCCCTTCGGTACGAACTGTCCCGCAATGTCGATAACGACCGAGAGCACGCCCCCCGGATTGTTGCGCACATCAATGAGCAGGCCCTTCATGCCTTGACTCTCCAGCGACTTCAGCTCTTCCGCGAAACGCTCTCCCGTATTGAGGGAGAATTGGCTGATCTCAATGACGCCGACACCGTTAGCCTCCATACGCGAGGTTACCGTTTCTAGATCTACATCATCCCGGGTAATCTGAAACTCAATGCTGCTCTCGGAGCCGGGACGCTTCACCGTCAGCACCGCTTTGGAGCCTTTAGGACCCCGAATCTTGGCTACCGCTGCATTGAGGTCCAGTCCCTGGAGCGATTCGCCGTTCACCGACAGGATCACATCCTTGGCCCGAAGCCCCGCCTTCTCAGCCGGAGAGCCCTTGATTGGGGAGACCACCTCAACATAGCCGTCCACCGAGGTGACCTCTGCGCCAATGCCGCTAAAGGAGCCTTCAATGCTCTCCGAGAACTGCTCGGCCGTGACCTTTCCCATATAGTTGGAATAAGGGTCACCCAGCGCCTCCATCATACCATTAATGGCACCGTCCAGAAGCTTGTCCCGGTCTACATCTTTATAATAGTTGCTTTCGATAATCTCTAATGCTGTGCCCAGCTTCTCGGCTTCATCCTGCTCCAGGCCATCGCTTTTCTTGCCGATACTGGCCAGCAGCCCGGTGCCGCCGCCGTCTGGCCCTGCCGCGTCCGGAAGCTGATTGAACACCATCGTCAGCACCATACCGCAGAGCATCGAGACTACGACCAACAATAACACCGATCTTTTTTTCATGTCTGTCTCACCGCCCTTGTACATTTGAGCATACCACTTTGCAGCGTCCCGGTCATCCTAGTATATGTTTGACTACTCGGGAATATTTATACAATGGCTAATCTGTAACAACAATGTCAATGTTGCAGCTTAGAGATAAGGGGCTGGATTTACAGGCGAACCGTTCACTCTCACTTCAAAATGAAGATGCGGTCCTGTACTGCGGCCGGTTGAGCCGACCTCGGCAATCTTCTGACCCCGGCTTACCTGCTGGCCCTCAGACACCTTGATGCCGCCCTGGCGAATATGGGCGTAGAGCGTCCAGACACCGCCGCCATGATCGACAATAACACAGTTTCCGTACGTGCTCCACCACTCCGCCAGGATGACGGTCCCACTCTCTACCGCCCGGATGTCCGTGCCCTCTGCAGCGGCAAAATCCTGGCCTGTATGCATGGTGCCCCGCTCCCCGGTTACCGGATGGGTCCGGATACCGTAATCGGACGAAATGTACGCCCCGGATACCGGCATCGCGAACGGTCCACCGTTTCCGCTAGCCGCAGCCCGGCTGCTGCCCAGCGAGGTAGCCGCAGCTGATTTCTTCGCGGCTGCAGCCTTCGCAGCCGCCTGCTCCTTAGCCCGCGCCTCGGCGGCGGCGATCTCCCGTGCCCGTTTCTCAGCTGCAGCCTTGGCGGCTGCGGCACGGCGGGCCGCTTCCTCCGCCGCCAGCTTGTCGCGCTCCTGCTGAAGCTGAGAGCGCTTGGTGGCGAGCTGTACCAGCAGCATATCCTGCTCTTCCGAGATTTCTTCAGAAAGCTCGATTTCCTGGTCATACTTGGCAATCAGGACAAGCTTCTCTTTCTCTTTGACCGCCAGCTCACTCTTGCGGTCCTCCATCTGTGCATACAGATCCTTCGCCTTGGCGTACTGACCTTCCAATTCCTTCTTCTTGTCCAGCACGTAGAGCTTGTCCTGCTTGTGCTGAACCAGGAGATCCTGATCCTGATCGACAATCGTCTTCAGGGAATCGGCACGATTCAGAAAATCGGTAAAGCTGGTCGAAGACAGCAGCACGTCCAGATAGGACACCTCGCCGTCCATATAAATCAGACGAATGCGCTGCTCCAGCAGCTTCTCGCGCGCCGCGATCCGGTCCTGGGCAGCCTGAAGCTCCTCCGCCGTGATCCGCAGGCTGGTTTCGGTCTCGTCAATTTGTACGGATATCTTCGTCAGCTGGCTGCTGACCTGCTCAATCTGGTCCATAACATATTGCAGATTCAGGGTGGTCTTGTCTTTATAATGCTGGGCTTCCTCCTTCTCGGCGGCTGCCTTGCTCTTCTGATTCCGGGCGTCCTGAACCTCCTTCTGGAGACTCTTCAGCTCGCGGTCTACATCGGCAGAGGTCTTACTTTCGGCTAATCCGGCAGAGGGCTGGAATACGACAGCAGCAAGCAGTAAAGCGGCTAATCCGGCAGCAATCTTTTTCAACGTGCACTCCCCATCCTTTTCGAAAATTGAGATTTGTATGAGTTCTGCGATTATTGGTGCGTCTACATGTTCAGCAGTTCAGCATTATAGCTTCTGGTGCGTTAGTTATGAGATGTATACATACTGAAGAAGGCGCTGCCTTCCTCCAGGTGACAAGCTTATACCTTCAGTGACTTTCGGATGGACATCGTGCTGCCAAAAATACCAATCAGCATCCCGAGAAGCACGAGCGCACCTCCCAGCAGATACCCGATTTCCTCCAGAGGAATCAGACTCCGCGACAACGTAATGTCACCCATCATCGCGGATCGCAGCTGGCTGTACCCCAGGTACAGCAGGCCGACGGTGATCAGCGAGCCGATCATGCCAATCAGCGCACCTTCCACAAAAAACGGCCAGCGGATGAACGTATTCGTCGCTCCTACGAGCTTCATGATGCCAATCTCCCGGCGCCGGGCGAGAATCGTGACCCGAATCGTGTTCGAAATCAGGAAAATTGACATCAAGGCCAGCCCCGCTACAAAAATAAACCCGATATTTCGAACGTATTTCGTAATTTCAAACAGCTTCTCCACCATGCCCTCGCCGTATTTGACGCGCATGATCGGCTTCTCCGCGTAGGTTTCATTCAAGGCCAGAATCTTGTCCGCCACCAGCGGTACGGTAGTAGGCTCTACAACATCAATGACAAAGGAATCGGGCAGCGGGTTGTTATCCCCATCCGTAAAGCCCTCCAGCAGGTCCATGCCTTCTTCTCCAAAGCCCTCCACGAGCTCCTGCATGCCTTCTTCCTTCGAAACGAAGCGAAGCTCCTTCACCTCGGGCATGATCTGGATTTCCTTCTGCAGCCGCTCCCGCTGCTCTTGACTCACATTCAAATTCAGATAGGCACTGACCTGTACGTTACTGTCAGCCTCGTCGGCCAGCGCGTTGACATTCAGCACCAGCAGGATAAATACACCCAGGATAAACAGGGACACAATGATCGAAACAATGGAAGCTACCGACATCCAGCCGTTCCGGAATACACTCTTGGCCCCTTCCCGCAAATGCCGGAGAAAGGTTCTAAAAGTCATATCCATACTCCCCTCGAAGCTGATCCCTTACAATCTGTCCCCGCTCAATGGCGATCACGCGCTTGCGCATCTTGTTCACGATATCCTTGTTGTGCGTTGCCATCACGATCGTCGTTCCACGAAAATTAATCTCGTCCAGCAGCTGCATAATGCCCCAGGACGTTTCCGGGTCGAGGTTGCCTGTAGGCTCATCCGCCACAATGACCGCGGGGTTGTTCACGATGGCTCTTGCGATCGCAATGCGCTGCTGCTCGCCCCCGGACAAATGCGCCGGCTGCCGGTTCGCCTTCTCCTTCAAACCGACGAGGTCCAGCACCTCCATCACCCGCTTCTTCATCTGCTTGGTCGGCGTTTCAATAACCTCCATGGCAAAAGCCACATTCTCATAGGCGGTCAGCTGCGGCAGCAGCCTGAAGTCCTGGAACACGACGCCGATGTTGCGGCGCACATAGGGAATCTTGCGCTGCTTCAGCTTGCCGATGTTAAAGCCGTTTACGGAAATTTGCCCTTTCGTGGGCACTTCTTCTCTATAAATCAATTTCATGAATGTCGATTTACCTGCGCCGGACGGTCCGACGATGTACACAAACTCATTGCGGTCAATCTTTACCGAGACACCTTGCAGCGCATGGGCTCCGCTCGGGTAGGTCTTCCACACATCCTGCATTTCAATCAATTCATCACTTCCTAATTCCAATATCAGCCTTTATCATTTCGACACCGTCCTCGGAATTCCTCTAAAATGCATGAAAATTCCTCAATGCCCAAAACCATTGTAACAAATTTGTTACCTTTTGAGTACCCGAAAGTTTGGGGGCTTTGTGACATATACATGAAGACATGCCTAAGCTTTTTTGTTACACAAAGGGAAAGGGAGTTTTTGGGGATGAAAAAAATACACGTCATGATCATCGCGTCTCTCAGCCTCCTGCTGGCCGGCTGTTTGATATACGGAGCTCTCTCCATCTACGTGAACACTCCCCGGCTGCCTGCCGGCACGACGCTTTCCGGCTGGAGCGTTGGCGGCCAGCCGGACGGGGACGTGCTGAATGAGCTGGAGCGGCGCCTTGCGGCGCTGGAGCAGCTGCCGTTGTCCTTGATGGGATGGCCCCGGTCCGGCGAGGAAAAGCTGACGCTTGGAGAAGCCGGCGTAACATACCGGGCCGAGGCTTTTAAAGCTGCAGTGTCGCAGCTGCAGGAGGGTACGCTGTGGGAGCGGGCCTTTAGCCGCTATACTTTTGCGCAGGCCTACAGTCTGGAGGTGCATCAGGATCTGGAGCTGCTGAAGCAGCGGCTGAACGAGTCGTGGGAGCAGGAGCAGTTCGGAAAGCCTGTTAATGCTGTCCGAACGATTACCGGCGACGAGGTACGCTACATTCCGGAGCAGTCCGTGCTCCGGATTCAATGGCCGCTGCTGGAGGCCTCTTTTGCTGCGGCGCTGCCCCGTGACTTCGCAATGCTCGATGCCGGTGGGCCGCTCTCGATAGAGCTGCCTCTGCAGCTGCAAAGCCCTGAGGTGACGGTGGCTACGCTGCGGGCGGAGGGCATCCAGCGCAAAATCATCCAGTTCTCCACCTCCCTCGGTGCCAGCGGACCAGGCCGGGTGCATAATATTACAGCAGCGGCGGCGGCCGTGGACGGGATGATCCTGAAGCCTGGTGAAGTGTTTGACTATGCGAAGGTGGTAGCTCAGGCCCGCAAGCAGCACGGCTTTCGGGAAGCACCGGTTATCATCAGCGGCAAGCTGGTGCCGGGCGTCGGCGGCGGGATCTGTCAGGTGTCCAGCACCATCTACAATGCCGTGCTCTTAACGGGCCTCGAAGTGGTGGAACGGCGCAACCACTCGTTGCCGGTCAACTATCTTCCCAAAGGCCTCGACGCGACCTACGCCGAAGGCTATATTAACTTCCGGTTCCGCAATAGCACCGGCAAGCACCTTCTGCTTCAGGCCCAGGTCGTGGACAAGGTGCTGACCGTGAAATTGTTCGGGACATTTCCGGACAATATTGTATACTCGCTGGACACAAAGCTAGTGGAGCAGATTCCGGCCCCGCGCTCCTATGTTCGGGATTCCTCCCTGCCTCCCGGACAGCAAAAGCTTCTCCAGCCAGGAAAGCCTGGCTATGTAATAGAAACCTATCGCAGCAAGCAGGTCAACGGAAAAATAGTAGAACGCGAGCGTCTCTCCCGGGACGTCTACAAAGGCCAAAGCAGCCTCATCGGCATGAACCCGTCCCACGGCGAAATTCCGGGAACGCAGGGACAGCTGAAGGCTCCCGTGGTGGAGGATGGAGTGAGCAGTCCGTAGTTTGTGGTTTGTGGTTCGAGCGGCTCGCTGCCAGCCATTTAACCTAAACAAGAGCGTTTCCCGCGGGAAACGCTCTTGTTTTTCGCATTCGTTTGCTCCAGATCCGCCACGGCGGCGCATTGAGTTCGCTTTTTCGCACTCGTTTGCTCTGGACACGCCATAGCGGCGCATTGAGTTCGCTTTTTCGCACTCGTTTGCTCTGGATCCGCCGTAGCGGCGCATTGAGTTCGGTTTTTCGCACTCGTTTGCTCCAGATCCGCCACGGCGGCGCATTGAGTTCGGTTTTTCGCATTCGTTTGCTCTGGACACGCCATAGCGGCGCATCGAGTTCGCTTTTTCGCACTCGTTTGCTCTGGACACGCCATAGCCGCGCATTGAGTTCGCTTTTTCGCATTCGTTTGCTCTGGACACGCCATAGCCGCGCATTGAGTTCGCTTTTTCACACTCGTTCCTGGTTAAGGAGTCACAGTCGCTGCCCGCTGGCTGGATTCATAGTACGCTGTGAAGACAACATTGGCGGTCAGGAGGGCATTCTCCGGCAGCTCGGACGGACCGCTGCGGCGCTGCAGGCTGAAGGAGTCCACTTTGATAATTCTTGGCATCTTCTCCAGCTGGTCCATCCAGGCGATAATCTGAGCACGCGTGCCCTCTACCTCAGCATTCATGCTGACTTCTTTAATGAAGGGATAGGCCCCTTCATTCCCTCCCAGCACGAGCTGGAGCCCGTTGGTGCCGGTAAGATTAAATTCGATGCTTTTGAGGCGGGCGCTGGAACGGATGCCGGCGGTTCTTAGCTGCAATACCAGCTGATCGGCTTCGTCCCCTTCCGGCAAAGCATCATAGGAGCTTAACAGCTCCTGATCCTGGCTGTCGGCAGCGCCCTTCAGCTCGTCTACTTTCCGCTGGAGGAGCGTTTTTTCATCAGATACCCGGGCGATTTCAGCTTCCTGCTCCTCCATCGTGTCAATCGTCGGCTGTAAGCCCAGCAAATAAAAGCCCAACAGCACGACAAAAAGCAGCAGCACTCCCATCACAACCGGTGAGCGGTATTTATTCAGCAGTTCCACCTGCATCACTCCCTTCTGCCGGGGTTAGCGTGTTAACCGTGCCCGGCGCCAGCTGGACGCGGTATCCGGCTGTATAGTAGGTTTGTCCACCGACTACAACGGAGCTGTCTGCAATGCCTTCAGAAAGCCTTGTAATCATAGCACTCTCTGTAAACGGCAGGCGCCGCAGATTTAACAGATAGGCTGAGGCATCCTCCATTTTGGTCAGGTACACCGTCATATCCATCTCCGAACGGTAGGTATATCCGGTACTTTTGAGAATTGCACCTTCCGGCAGCACCCGAATCAGCTCCGTCAGGATTACGACCGGACTTTCCCGATGCTCCGCAATGCCCTCCAGCACCTCCAGGCGTCCATTCTGGCTCAGGCCGCTTTGCTGCAGGGCAAGCAACTCCTGCTCTGCTGCCGCTCTCTGGTCTCTCAAGGCTTCCAGCCGGTTCTCTTGATCCCGGATTTCCCCTTGATTCAGCACAAAAAACGTAACCGTAGCCGCCAGCCCCAGCACCCACAATCCCATGAGGGAAATGGCCAGGAACGGAAACAGCATGGCTTCCCGGTCCTCCCGAGGAAGCAGATCCATCTGACCGCCATCTGCACGGCGAAGCGCAGTGCCCACCGCAATCCGGAAAGCATTATGCTCCTTGCTGCCCGTGACAGGCTGCTGGACTGCCGAGAAATCAAGCTCCCGGATCTGCAGCTCCGGCAAAGACCGGGCAAGCTCTGTATTCAGCTGCATTCTGGTTCGGTCAGGGCCTGTAATCAAAATCTCCTGAACTCTCGCTGATCCATCATGAAGGCTGTACTGATAGAAGTTCAGCATTCTGGAGATTTCTGCTGTGATTTCAGAAAGCTGCAGTGGAGACAGCGACGGCTGCCCTGGTGCTTGACCCGCCGAGGCGGCCGCACTTTCGAGCCAAGCCTCGTCCGATGAGAGATCCTGCAGATTCAGGGCTCTCATAAACACCGGATTTCCACGATGGTACATATACACGTCTAGCTGACCTTTTTCCAAATGAACAAGCATCGTTTCCTGAAATTCCTCACCGAAGCCGGCAGTGACGGCTCTTGCCAGGGCTACACCCGACATTTCAAGTCCCGATACACGCAGACCTGCCTCCTCCACCACTTGAACAAAATCGCTCATGGTCTGGCGAGGGGCAGCAAAAACGAGGATATGGGTCTGGTTCTCATCCTTGGCCGTCTCGATGTAATCGTACACCGGGGTTTCAAAAGGCAGATGCAGCCCGGTTTCCACTTCCAGCTTTACCAGCTGCTCGACCTGACGCGGATTCGTGCTGGGGATGGACATTTTGCGGATAATGAGCTGAGAAGGCGGTACGGAAAGCGAAACCTCGCTTCCTTTGAGCCGTTCCTGCTTGACGAGCCCTTTTAGCTGGTTTAGCAGCGCCGAGCGGTCTGTAATCTGATTTTCTGCAATCACACCCGAAGGCAGCGGCAGAAAAAATGTTTTGTCCATCTCCCAGGTCTTCGTCTTCAGCCGGACATAACGAATGCCGGATTGTTCGATGGACAGTCCGGCCGCTTTTTGAGAAATACCGAGCATGCGTTTGTTCCTCCTAACCGATGAGCGAGAGATACCCGCTAATGATCTGTGAGCCGTAGCCCCATGTCAGCAGTGTTCCTGCTGCAAGACAAGGTGCGAAGGGGATGGGCTGCCTGCGCCCGATGCTGCCGGCCAGCCGCAATCCACCTCCGATGAGCGTCCCCAGCAGGCATGCTGCCAAAAAAGCCAATATCACACCGGGAAATCCGATCACTCCGCCAAACAATGCGAACAGCTTGGCATCGCCCATCCCCATGCCGCCCAGCAGTACCAGCACCAGAAGAATACCGCCGCCGGCCACCACCCCCAGAACGTGGCTCCACCATGGCTGATCCGTTACGCTGAAGGTCATCGCCGCGAGCAGCGGCAGGAATGCTAATAGCACCTTGTTCGGTACCAGCATGCTGTGCAAATCCGAGATCGTCACGATAACCGCAAGGCTTGCCAGCAGCAGTCCCAGCATCCCTTCACCACTTAAGCCAAACCGCAGGTATGTCCACACAAACAACAGTCCTGTCGCGGCTTCTCCCAACGGGTATAGCCAGGATACCGGTACTCCGCAGTGTCGGCAGCGCCCTTTGGCCAGCAGCCAGCTGAACACGGGAATCAGGTCCCGTGTACGCAGCCTTGTTCCGCAGCTCCCGCACCGCGAAGGGGGATGAATGACAGATTGCCCGGCAGGAACCCGCAGGGCAACGACATTGTAGAACGAACCCAGGGCCAGGCCCAGCAGGAACAGGTATGTAATGATCAGGGTGGGCATGGGTTGGGATGCTCCTTGGTTTGGTATGGTGTGGGCGGTTGCTTTGGTTTTGGCGCTGGTGATATTGGCGCTGTTGTTAAGGCGCTGGTGGCCTGCGGCGCAGGGTTGCTTGGCGCTGAGGGCCTTCGGCCGCTGGTGGCCACGCTTCGTGTGCCGATGGCCTTTGGCCGCTGGTGGCCGCTTCGTGTGCGGATCGCCTCCGGCCGCTGGTGGCCGCTTCGTGTGCGGATCGCTCTTCCGACCGCTGTTATCTTTGGATTTCCTGATAGAACTTGTAGATGGTGAAATCCAAAGATAAAGGCGGACACTTCGTTTCTCCAGTGCGATTCCGCCCCCTCCGCTGGGTATGCCCAGCAAGCCGCCCACCCCATTAGGTTGGGGGTGGGGGTAGGGCCGCCTTCGCTTGGATTAGCTTCGGCAGACAGGGACAAGTCAAGCATCTAGCTAGACACCGTGACTTTGATGCTTGAGGTAGCAGGCTTGTATCTGCCTTTACTTCATCTATCTACCTCTGACGGAATATTTCTGACGGTCCACCTCTGACGGACTTTACCTGCGTTTACTTAGTTTACTTAGTTTACTTAGTTTACTTGGTCTTACTTACTTATCTTACTTATCTTACTTATGCTTACTATTACTTCATATAGATACCACTGCTTGATCTGCATATATCTACTCATTGCTGCCTGATCTGTGTGGATACTTTTACTTACTTTACTTACTCTGTATACTTCCACTCTGCGTACTTCTATTTACTCTGTATACTTCTACTTACTCTATATAATTCTACTTTCTTGTGCTTACTTCTACTTACCTTTGCTTACTTATACTAACTTCCGCTTGCCTCTGCTTACTTTTGCTTACTTCTGCCTACATTATCGGACTCTGACTACTTCTAACGGTTGCTAAAGTGCCTAATTGTGCCGAATGACAGGTAAGATAATTCTAACGGTTGTGACAACACTTATATTGTAAATTAGCGCCGATTATTGCCGAAATGTCTCAAATAACTCTTGTGGCAACCGTTAGAATAGATGCCAGCTAAATATGAAAGGTTTAGCGCTAGTGGCAACCGTTAGCACGCAAGCGGCGGCTGATCAGTACTGAGGATCTGCGCATTGGCAATCTGACATGCACATGTGTGCTCAGGGCATGCTATGCAAACTTACGCTAGAGTGCTAGTCGTTGATGATTGCTGTCGCTGGAGCCTGCGGCGCTGGTGATTGCCTGGCGCCGATGGTCTTTGGCCGTTGGTGGCCGCTTCGTCTGCCGATGGCCTTCGGCCACTGGTGACCGCTTCGTGTGCGGATCGCTCTTCCGGCCCCTGGTGGCCCCACTTCGTGTGCCGATGGCCTCCGGCGCTGGTGACCGCTTCGTGTGCGGATCGCTCTTCCGACCGCTGTTATCTTTGGATTTCCTGATAGAACTTGTAGATGGTGAAATCCAAAGATAAAGGCGGACACTTCGTTTCTCCAGTGCGATTCCGCCCCCTCCGCTGGGTGTGCCCAGCAAGCCGCCCACCCCATTAGGTCGGGGGTGGGGGTAGGGCCGCCTTCGCTTAGATTAGCTTCGTCGGACTTGGTTGCTGAATCTTTAATTTGATGGAGTAGCTGGTGCTGTAGTTGTAGTATCTACTTGAAGCACTTCATTGGCAGTATATTCTCCATCATCGCTTCCTTGTGGTGCAGGAGTAATGGAGACACTTTGAAGTTGTCCATCAGCATCAAATGTAACGGTTGCATCAGTGATAGGCTTTTTAGTGCTTGGAAGAGCAATAGTATCTTCAATATAATTACTAGTTGTCAGATCAGATAGAGACACTGTTGTTGTGTTTGCGAAATCCCCCGCCTTCTCACCAATCACATACAACCGTGCTGCGTCATACAGCTGGCGCGCGGTGGCTACGTCGGAGTCTTCCTTGGAGTTGTCGATAATGTTGCCGATGAGCGGAATAGCGATAACGGCGATGATGCCCAGGATGACGATAACGGCGAGGAGCTCGATCAGGGTGAAGCCTTTTTCGCCTTGCAGGCGAGCTTGTCTTGCTTTGAGTGCTTTGGTTAACATGTTACATTCCTCCTAAGAATGGTTCGTTTTATATCATGAAAATTAATCTGATATACGTGGTTAGTGAAACGCTAGTGAACGAAAACAAGGGTAACGCTGGAATCCGTGTTGTGCTCTAATGCTTCACACGGGCACAAGGCCGAGCAGGCAGATCTAGCATAGATAGATGCGCACTGCTGTGTACAAGATGATTTACATGTGAGTCTAGTAGCTGCATCTCATAAGAACTCAACACAGCCCGCCTTCACAACCGCTTACCGGTTACACAGCTTCAGAGTAGCCACACCTGTTTCGCTACAAATTACCGTACATGCTGAACATCGGGAGCATGATGGCTGCTACGATGAGGCCGACGATCCCGGCCAGAAAAGCGATGAGCAGCGGCTCCAGCAGGGATTTCAGGCGGTCGACGGTGTTCTCGACGTCCATTTCGTAGAAATCGGCGATTTTGGAGAGCATCTGGTCGAGGGCTCCGGTTTCTTCGCCGATCGCGATCATTTGGGTGACGAGCGGCGGGAATACCCAGGCCTTTTTGAGCGGCTCGGAGAGCGGCTTGCCCTGGCGCAGGGAGTCTCCCGCGCTGCGGATCGCTGCGCCGATGACGCGGTTTCCGGCAACCTCCTCAACGATGGAGAGAGACTGCAGAACCGGCACTGAGCTGGCATAAAGCGACGCAAAGGTCCGGGTAAACTGCGCGATGGAGCCTTTTTGGTTCAGCTTGCCGAAGATCGGCATTTTGAGCTTGGCGTAATCAAGCAGGTACGCCCCGCGCTCAGTCCGCTTAAACACCTGGTACAACACAATGAGCAGCAATAGTCCCAGCATCCAGTAATACCAGCGGTTCTGAATGCTTTCACTCAGCGCCAGCACGACCTTGGTTACGGCCGGCAGCTCCGCATTCATCGACTCGAACATGGTCACAAACTGCGGCACGATGGCCCACAGGAGATACACCACGGCGGCAATTGCCATGAGACCTACCGTAATGGGATACGTCAGCGCCGACTTGATCTTCTCTGTAGTGGCATGCTGCTTCTCGTAATACAGTGCCAGCCGGTCCAGCGTTCCCTCCAGATCACCGGATTCCTCTCCCGCCCGGATCATGCTGATAAACAGCCCCGGAAATACCTTCCGGTGCTCCTGCACCGCCTGGGAGAAGGCCACGCCGCGAAGCAGGCTGGTGCCGACATCCATCAGCGCTTTTCGCAGCGGCTTGCTGTCCGTCTGCTCCGCCAGAATCCGGGTAGCATCCACGATGGATACACCGGCCCGGATCAGGGTAGCAAACTGACGGCAATAAATAATAAAATGAACGGTTTTGACGGGGTTGCCGATGTAAATCTCCATGGAGAGAATGCTTTGCCGGGTCTCCACCAGGGAAAACACCGTCAGCCCCCGTCTTCTCAGCTCCTCCATGGCAGACGGCTTGTCCGCTGCGCTCAGCTTGCCCTTCAGCATCCGTCCGTTACCTGTCTTGACCTGATACTCAAATTGCTGCATCAGCTGGTCACCTCCGTGAGATAAGCTTTTGCAGCGGCAGGATGAATCTGCCCGCTTCTTAAGTAATCTTGAATCGACATGTCCAGGGTGTGCATGCCCAGTGCCCTTCCGGTCTGCATCGTGTTCCGAATCTGGTGGCATTTATCACTGCGAATCAGGTTGGCCACCGCCGGCGTATTGATCAGAATCTCTGTTGCACACACTCTTCCCCGGCCCTCGGCTTTCGGAAACAGCCGCTGACTGATGACTCCCGCCAGCACCGAGGCCAGCTGGGAGCGAATCTGGTTCTGCTGCTCCGCCGGAAACACATCAATAATCCGCTCGATCGTACCCGGCGCGTCGCTCGTATGCAGCGTTGACAGCACAAGATGTCCGGTTTCAGCCGCCGTGACGGCCGCGGCAATGGTTTCGGGATCGCGCATTTCACCGACCAGAATCACATCGGGGTCCTGCCGCAGCGCGGCCCTAAGACCTGTCGCGAAGCTGCGCGTGTCACTTCCGATCTCCCGCTGATCAATCAGGCAGCTGCCATGTCCGTGAAGATATTCAATGGGATCCTCCAGCGTAACGATATGCTTGCGCTCACTCTGGTTCAGCTGCTGGATCATCGCTGCCAGGGTGGACGACTTCCCGCTCCCCGTTGGACCCGTTACCAGGACCAGACCCTGCGGGCGGCTGGCGAGCGTAGACAGCAAGGACGGCAAGCCCAGCTGTCCGAGCGTCGGAACCTCTACCGGAATTGCGCGGGCAGCAATGCTGACCCTTCCCCGCTGGCGGTAAATATTGACCCGGAAGCGAACCTCTGGATTCAGCGCATACGCGAAATCATAATCGCCTCTGTCATCAAACTCGGCATAGTGGCCGCTTCCTAACAGCTCCTGCGCCATATCCTCGGCTTCCTGAATGCCGACCGGCGGTCCGCCAATCGGCCGCAGCGCGCCGTCCACTCTCAGCATGGGCGGAGACTGCACAGACACATGAAGGTCCGAGGCTCCCGCCTGGAACGTATGCTCCAGCAGCAGGCGTATGTGCCGGAATGTGGATGTTATTTCTTCCATAAGCGCCTCCCCAGCTAGTGTGAAACGGATTCCCGCATGACCTCCTGCATCGTGGTGATTCCATCCGCCACCTTCATGATGCCATCCTTCATTAAGTGAATCAGTCCGTTGGCGCGGGCCGCCTGACGCATCTCCTCAATCGTCGCGGAGCTGGCGATCAGCTCGGCAAGCCGGTCATCGACAGACATAATCTCATGAATCGCAATCCGGCCCCGGTAGCCGGTATTGTTGCAATAGCCGCAGCCGTTTCCTCTATATAATGTATCGACATGAACACCATATCGTTTTAAAAGGATCAGCTCCTGCTCCGGCGGGGAGTAGCTGGTCTTGCACTCGGTACAAATTTTGCGGACGAGACGCTGGGCCACAACTCCTAGCAGGGAGGAAGCGATCAGAAAAGGCTCAATTCCCATATCTCGCAGCCGCACAACGGTGCTGATCGCATCATTCGTATGTAGTGTCGATAGCACAAGGTGGCCAGTCAATGAAGCACGTACGGCCATTTCCGCGGTTTCGCTGTCCCGAATCTCCCCTACCATGACAATATTGGGATCCTGCCGGAGAATCGAGCGCAGGCCGGCCGCAAAGGTCAGCCCGATGCCAGGACTCACATGGACCTGATTGATGCCTTCCAGCTGATATTCCACCGGATCCTCTACCGTAATAATATTCACATCTTCGTCATTCAGATGGTGCAAGGCTGAATACAGCGTTGTCGTCTTGCCGCTTCCCGTCGGTCCTGTAATGAGCAAAATACCATATGGCCGCTCGATCATGCTGCGGAACGCCTTCAGATTGTGCTCACTAAAGCCCAGACGCTCCAGCGGCTGTACGCCGGTCGTCAGATCCAGCAGCCGGAGTACGATTTTCTCCCCGTGCATGGTCGGCAGGGTGGACACGCGGATATCAATCATGCGGTAATCGAACTGCATTTTGATCCGTCCATCCTGCGGAAGCCGCCGCTCGGCAATGTTCAGTCGCGCCATAATCTTCAGTCTGGCTGTGATAAAGCCCTGCATCTGCTTCGGAATCATCCGCTCCGTCTTCAGCGTGCCGTCAATACGATAGCGGATGGAAAGATTGTTCTCGCCGGGATCAACATGAATATCGGAAGCGCGAAGCTGCACAGCCTGCTGAATCATCTGATTGACCAGCCGGACGATCGGGGAGGTCTCATCCGTAATCTCGGTCTCCTCGAACTCATCCTCACTTGGCATCTCAACCATCATCTGGCTCATGGAATCTCTCAGGCCGTAATGCCTTGCAATCGCGCGCTGCAGCTCATCCCGGGAAGAAATTGCAGGCTCGATCCGGAAGCCGGTCGTCATCCGCAAATCCTCAATGGCAAAGTAATCAAGCGGGTCTGCCATCGCCACCATTAGCTTGCCGCCTTCTTTTGCAAAAGGAAGCACCTGATGGCGCTTGGCCAGACTCTCGGGAATAATTTGCGTAATATGCGAGTCAATATTGAATTTAAAAAGGTTCACGTGGGGAATGCCCAGCTGGAATTCCAGCACCTCAATCAGCTGCTGCTCTGTGATGTATCCTTGAGTGATCAGCAGGTCACCGAGCCGCTTCTTGCTCTGGCGTTGCTCCAGAAGCGCTTCCTGCAGCTGTTCCTCGGAAATGACGCCGTTCTCCACCAGCAGGTCACCGAGCCGTTTTTTTACAATGGCCATCTTATCACTCCATCCCAGGTTTGATCCGGAATTTCTGTCTTTGGAATCTACGTTTGATCGACAAAATGCTCTTGCTTCGCCAGCCCTAAACCAGGTTTCACATTATTTAGAAGATCTAATGAATCTAGTTATTAAGACTGGCAAATATTTCACGTTTTCGTATTGAATACATATGTGTTTTGACCTAGAATGATATATATCACACCTTGGTATATTTTACAATGATATGTTAGTGCATCCATGTAAGATTTTTCATATTTTCATAGTCTGACATACCTATTTATTTTATTTATTTAAGGGGCGATCCAGAGCATGAGACTCACCGTCAAACAAGGATTTTACGCAGCCGGTCTGTTCATTCTCGCATTGCTGGTCATGGTGCTGATTCGGGACTTTACCAGCAAAGCCAATGCCAACAGTGACGGCTACACGATTTCTCTGCTGGAAATCACAGATACTGGGACCTCAGACCTAAAACTGAACAAGAACGGAAGTATCCAGGTCGATACAATGAGCATGAAGCGATTCGTGTCTCTCCGTGAGGATCTCGATGGCAAGTACGATGCTATTTACATCGGTAAAGGCCTCTACAGCACCCTCCCGGTCAACGGTAGGAACCACAACACGACGACGGTGATGAATGACATCACGCCACTGAAGGCGCAGCAGATCGTAGACTTGTACATCCAGAAGGGACTGTATGTCTTCTTCTCTACCGATCCGTTCGACAGACAAAAGGTGAATGAGCGCGGAAACCTGTATCAGTATTTCAATACTTACCGCAGCGAGAGCCCGAAGCCGAATGTCGTGTTTCTGAACAGCACGCAGCTCACCGACTTTGCTGCCGGACTGCAGACCGGCAACTCCCCATATATTGCGGGGATGAAGCAGCGCCCACAGCTGGCATTAGCCAACAAGGGCAGTCTGATCGATTACGAAGTCAATCCAGCCCATGTGTACAACACCGGCGATGAGCTGGTATTTCAGATCCAGACCCCGAACATCAGCGATTTCAAAACCAGACCGGTTACGGCCAATCTCTACATGACGGTGGATAAATCGACCAAGATGGACAAGGAGCAGATTGTCGCTACCACGAGCCTGACCCAGGGCACGGGAGGCGAAATCCGGTACAAGCTGCCGAAGACCTACTCCGGACTGCTGTATTGGAAGCTGGAAATCGTCGATCGGCTCAATCCGAATCAGCTGAAGGATTATGAGACCGGCACGATCCGGTATCGCGGCAAAAAGACGGTCGTTAGCATTTTGCAGGTCATGCCGAATACCGACAAGAGCAGCCTCAAGAAATCAGCCGTGATGAAGCAAAGCTACCTGTCCGGCACAGACTATGAGCTGAACGTTGAGGTTAAGAGTATCAACCAGTTCAACGATTATGTGAAGAACAAGCGCAAGGAGAACGGCAGCTATGGCCTGAACGGAACGTATGACATGCTGATCTTCGGCTTTGCCGATGTGTATAACACGGTCGCCCCGATCAGCGCGGAAGCGGCTCAGGGCGTTGAGGAGTTTATTACGAAGACGAAGCAGAGTGCGATGTTTACGCATGATACGATCTACCGCAGCAAGACGCAAAGTGAGTGGACGAACCGTTTTCAAGCGATCACCGGACAGATCGAGCCCGAAACGAATCTCGGTCTTAGCGCACCCAACACGTCCAAAGTCGTTGTGCCGGTCAACGAAGGACTGCTGACGCAGTATCCTTTTGACCTGAGTGATTCCTCCGGCGGCAAAAAGGTGCTGGAAATTGCTACGACGCACAACCAGTACTTCACTTTGGACCTGAATGATGAGAGCGTCATTCCGTGGTATAACATTTCAGGAAGCCAGCGGGACGTGAACGACAGCTGGAACCATTACTACACCTATTCCAAGGGCAATGTCACTTACTCCGGTACCGGTCACGTGCAGACCTTCCCGGACTGGGAGCAGCGGCTGTTCGTCAATACGATGTACCGGGCCTTTACCGGTTCCAACCATGCCCCTGAGATTACAGTACTGACGCCGGAGCACCAGAGCACCAAGCCGTCATACTTGCAGGATCTTGTCATTAGCTACACCGTGGATGACTGGGACTGGAAGGACAAGGACCTGACTACAGCCATTACTTTTAAAGGCAATGGCCAGCCGCTGGACTCGCTGAAGGTAGATAATCAGCAAATTCAGTCAGGCAAGACCTTCACTCACAGCATCAAGAATCCACTGCCAGAGGGCGGCAAGCTGGAGATTGAAATCTCCGCATGGGACAAGCAGGGCGCCATGACGACCAAGACCATTGAGGTGCAGATCGAGAAGGTCAGCATCAATCTGGAAACGTCACGCACCCTCTCCTCCAATGTGATCAACAATGAGGTCCGCCGGGGTGAAGAAGTCGGCATCACATATACCATTACGCCTAAGCCGATTCCTTACATGGACATTGAGCTTAACGAGCAGGGCAAGCAGCAGCTCATCATCTCTGACATCCGATACGAAGAGCAGTTCCCGCCGGGTCTGGACATCATTCAGCTTCCGGCAGGTGCAGAGTCCAGCGGAAGCCTGTCTGCCGGATACACGGTGAAGTATGCGCTCGGTGACATTGTATATGAGCTGAAGGAAAGCAATGGAGTGAAATCGTATGAGCCTCTGGAACGGCAGCAGATTGTGTTTGACCTGAGCATGCGCCCGACCGTCAAAGGCATTTATCTGCTCAACAATTCGCGGATTGATTACGAGGACATTCATCTTCCGGATTCTCTGAAGGAGCAGCCGGAAGAGGCTCCTCAGCCCTTTGAGGAGGACCCCGCTCCGCGATCAGCGCTAGGCATTGGTAAGGATTATACCGTGTTCGCGCTGGAGAATGTATGGATTACAAGCTCCGGATTTTCGAATGACGGCCGGATTGCCGCTGGCGGCGATATGAACCTGAACAATTTCTCCGTAGGGGATCAGCTGGGCAATAATTCTGCCAATCGTTATACCCTCATTGCCGGCGGGAATATGACGCTGAACGGGGGCACGATTCATAATGGTAAAGGAGCTTATGGCGGTACCGCCACGGTTCCGGAGTATTTAAAGCCGAAGCTGGTTCAGGACCAGCCTGTGGATTTTGAAGCAGCTACACAAGCTGTACAGAGTATATCGCAAGCAGCAGCGGCTCTAACACCCACGGCAGCGCCGGTCATTCAATGCTGGAACAACCCGACCTGTAGTATCAACCTTACAGGAACCCGGAGTGATTTGAATGTTTTCACCCTGACGGCACAGGAGCTGGAGCGCTCCCATAACCTGGTGATCGACGCGCCTGCCGGCTCTACGGTCTTAATCAATGTCACGGGCACCTCCGCGAAGATGAGCGGGGGCCTGGAGCTTAAAGGCGTGGGCGAAGGACATGTTCTGTTCCATTTCCCGGACGCCGTATCGCTGAATACTTCTTCAATCAGTGTCAAAGGCTCGATTCTGGCTCCGCTTGCAGATTACAAGCTGCATGGGAATGTATTTGGCACAGTCGTTGTCCGGTCTATGACCGACGGAAGCGGACACCATATTCATCTTCGGCCGTTTGAAGGCGTACTGTCCGACCCTGGCGCCAGCCCGTCGAATCCTCCGAAGGAGGACCCGGCTGCTCCGCGGCCAAGAGTATCCACGGTGTTCCCGGAGCTGATCTTCCGGGCTGTCGTGAAGGTGACCGCGATTCAGATGGAGGGTACAACCATCCTGAGCGGTACAGAGCATAAGCTGACGCCGGTAGTACTGCCGGAGGATGCCGACCAGAAGCAGCTGACCTGGTCCTCCAGCCGCACGGACATTGTTACTGTGAACAGCGAGGGTCTGGTGACCGGCCTGAAGGCAGGCACCGCAAGAGTTACAGCGGCAGCCACTGACGGAAGCGGCATCCGGAAGGCGGTAGAGATTCGCGTAATTAACCGCGATCTCAGCATTTCCGGCCCAGACACGGCATTTACCCGGGAGACCTTCCCGCTGGAAGCAACCTATGTTACCGCCAATGAGACGGTAACCGGCTATGTCTGGAGTGTAAAGCCGGTGAACGGGCAGAACCTGTCTGATATGGTCCGGCTGGTCACGAACCCGCAGGATCCAAGCCTGGTTGAGGTAGTCCCTCTCCGAAAGGGCGAGGTCACGATCATGGTTACAGTGCTGACGAACCGGTTCCCGCAGGGAGCGGCGACGGCCGAGCATACGGTTACCATTCAACAGCGCCTGGATGCCATTTATATTAACGGTCCAGCCAGTATTCCGGTAGGTGCTGAGGCTACCCTCGTCCTGCTGACAGAGCCATATGACGCCGATGAGACCGGCTTCCAGTGGACATTGGAAGGCGACGGCGGCAGCTACGCCAGACTGACGCCTTCCGCAGATGGCTCAACAGTCACCGTCACAGGCCTGAGACCGAATGAAGCCATTACCATTCGGGCTTCCACCGGCTGGGATCAGGATAATCTGACCGCACTTCATCAGCTGAAGATCGTGCCGGTGCTGGAAGGTCTGTATTTGACGGATGCTGTCCTGAATCAAGGCGGGACGCTAAATATGTATGACAGCAACCTACTTACTCGTCCGGCTGACTTCCCGAGAACGCTCCTGCAGGGCTATCTACGCTGGGAAAGTGACAATCCGGATGTGGCCACCGTTAATGCTTCTAACGGTATGGTCTCCGGCAAGAAGAAGGGCGTCGCCAAAATTACAGTAACCTACTCTTTTGAAGGCAGAACGCTCACCGCAACGGGAACCGTAAAGGTTAACGGAACCGTCAGCGGCGATCGTTACTAGGCAGTAACTAGCGCTGATCGCAGCGTGTCATACTGCATAAGCCAAAGGGCCTTGCCCAGGATTCTTAATGAACCCTGGGCAAGGCCCTTTTCATGCTTGGGACAGGCTCCAAGCATTACGCTGCGAACCCATGAGCTTGTGATGACCATGAGAAGCTGCCGGGAACCTGACAGAAAAAAAAGCGATGCCCCAGCATCCCGGGGCATCGCTTCCTGTTATCTCATTCCTGATTGCATAGCTGGACCTATTCTTTACTTCAGTCTCAAGTTACCTGCCTTTACGCTAATCTGGTTGACTCGCGGCAGTCCATCGGCTTGCTTCAGATAAACCTCACTGTCATACTCGGCCTGGAAGCGGATCAGTTCGCTGGATGGATCCACGTCAATATCTCCGCTGCCCGCCGTAGCACGTCCCCGGATCGCGTTTACCGTGAGGTCGCCCTTCGCGAAAAACCCGCCCTTGAGCGAAAAGATCGAGCCCACTCCGTAAAGCTCCGCCGAAGCATCTGTATAGAAGAACGCGTTCAACGGACGAACTGTATCCTGAAACGCGTCATGACGGTTCACAAGGATCGGTCCCTCGGACATAATCACACCCAGCCCGCTGATGGACGCGTCTTCCACCAAGGTGGATGTCTCGTTCTGCGCCGCTCCCAGTACAAAAATGGTAGAATCCAGCTCCACATTGCCGCGTATTTCTAACCTGCCTGTAATGAGCATGTTGGCAGCAATCCGCAGCGGCTGATCGCTGAAGTTATCGATCTTAACATTGCCGTCCACGACATACCAGGCATTTGCACCTCCGGCTTCAATGCCCGTGAGCTCGACACCGTCGAAGACCACATCGCCCTCATACACCAGTGAACGCGCTGGTCGGGTAAAGCGCTGGATGCCCTCCCGGTACGTACTCCATTGCTCTATACTCTCTCTCATACGCTGAGCCTCTTCCTCACTCAGTCCTTCGGCGTCCGGGTCTGACCCTTCCGGATACTCCGGCACTTCCGGCTTAAGCGGAAGCTGCTCCGGGGCATCATAAAATGCCGGATGCTGCTTAAGCAGCTCTGTCAGACCGCCATTCAGGCGACCACGGACATTTTGCCGGAGAATGTCGCCGCCGGCTGGAGCCCCGATCGACTCCACCACTTTATCAATAAAGGATTCCCGAACATTGATTTGTACGAACTTCCGCTGATTCTTGATCAGGATCTGATCCAGAGGAATGACACCAGTCCAGGTAACCCCTTCCCGGTCCAGCTCCGCCGCTGTCCATGTCCGGCCGTTGCGGGTATATTCCATCCCATCCAGAGATTGAACATGGGCCTCACCCTGCAGCTCAAAGGGAGAAGACGCCATTCTCTTTAACTGCGACGACTGATACAAATACTCTGCCTGATCATTAATGTACAGGCCTTTACCTGCATAAATATTGCCCCGGATCTGCGGTGAGCCATTCAGAATAACATTGCCTTCCGAGCCCAGCGTATATTTCAGGAAATCCGGATAAGTATCGAACGTGATCTCCTGCACCAGCTCCCGCTTGACGCCGTTCACCATCGCCTCTGCCGTCAGATTTACGATATAGCTGGACGGCTGACCTGCCGCAGAGACCCGTTCATAGGAAATATCCAGAATCCGCCCGTCGGCACGAGTGAGCTCCGTGCTGGCCGGAAGCTGCTCTGTGCCCTGCCGCAGGGTTTGGAGATAGGTATCAATATCCTGCTCCAGATCTCCCTGAGCTTCGTTAATGCTATCCTTGACGATGCCCTCCAGCTCTGCCGTCATGTAAGCAATCGTTTCCTCTAAGGTTTTCTCTGCCAGATGGAGGCTCTGAACCTCATTCTTGCGCGTCTCGGTCCGCTGGGCACCCCCAACGGTCGCACTGAGCACCGTGACGCCCAGAAGCGTGAACAGCAGTGCAATGAACATGACCAGCACCAGAGCCGAGCCGCGCTCATCAGCGAGCTTGATCTCCCTGTGTAGGCTGCACAAATCACCCTGCTGCGGTATCTTTGTCCGGCTCATGTCTGCGTTTCGGAGCCGCGGCTTCTTCTTGGGATCCGACATATGTCCAAAGCCTCCTAAAATCCAAATTTACTTTCCAGCTCTAATCCGCCTTCATCACCCTTCACCGTACGGCTCAGATTCAAGCGGATGTTAATCAGCCCGCTGGCACAAGTAGCCTCGGTTCCACAGATCCGCCCGTCAGCAGACGTGGCCTCAATGACCGAGCCGCTTAAGTCCGCCTGGATGTCGTAAGGATTAGCAGCGTCACTTACCGACAGGGGATCAACCTGTCCTATGCTCAAGCTCCCGCCTGCGATCTCAATCCGGCGCTGCTGTAAAGTACTGCCCTCTCCTTTTTGAAGAAGAATACCGCTGCGGTCCTGAATATCTACAATCGTGTCCGGCGCAAAGGTGTACAGCTCCGTCATGACAGCCGACATAATGATGTCGCCTTCTTCGCGCAGCGAGTTCTCAAGGGAGATCCGGTTGTACTGGTTGAAGCCCATGATCGTGACGGTTGAAATGAGCCCCGCTACGAGGGAAAATACAGCAATGGCAGCAATGAGCTCAATGACGGTGAAGCCATGCTGGCGCCGCCACAGGTCAACGAATTTTCTCATCCGATATGTATCCCTCCACAATGGTTTCTACCATACTGCCCTTCGGTCCACCCGGTCCTGTCACCTTCACCTGCAGCGGCAGCAGATACTGAGACATCTGGACCTTCCGTTCCTCTGTACTTTCCTCGGTACCTGGCACCTTGCCCTGCTTCATCTCTTCATGCAGCTCTTCCTGATACATAATTTCCAGCTCATACTGGATATTATTGACGACCGGATTCAGCACCTCTGGCAGCACCTCGGGGTTCAGGAACACACCGGTGTAGGCGCATTGCTGCGTACTGCTGCAGCGGCTTCCCTGGATGGAAGGCGCCAAGCCGCTCTGCTGCTCCTGCAGGAGCAAGTCCTTAATACTTGCAAAATTCTGCTTCTCCATATAAAAAAGCGCGTTCCTCGCCAGATTGACCATCACGGTCCGGTTCTGGTTGGACTTCGAGTAGGATAACGCATTCGTAAAATATGACGTTAGTACCAGAGAGATGATCGACAAGATGACGATCGCAGCCAGTACCTCAAGCAGGCTAAAGCCCTGCTCCTTCTGAAACGCCTTCTTCATCAAGCCTCCGCTCCCTTCACCGCGCTTTCATATTTGCACCGTTCATGATCTATTATTCCTACCTATTATATTCCTTGATTTGGCAGGGGGCAAGAAGAAACCTGTCTGATATCAGGAGGTTTATAGACCAGATGCCTCCTTCGATACGCATATGCTATGATCATAGCAGGATCACTTAACACAGCACATAAAGGAGTGTTTATATGGCACTGATGCAATGTCATTTTTTCTCTGAAACGCTGGGACTAAGCACCTCCATGCATGCCATTATTCCTCAAAATACGACCACCGGACAGATCGGCATGGAGAGCCGGGCTGCTTCCCGGCGCCATCCTGTGCTTTTTCTGCTGCATGGACTATCCGATGACGACTCCATCTGGCTTCGCCGCACCTCCATCGAGCGCTACGCCGCTTCCTTGGGTCTTGCTGTGATCATGCCGCAGGTGCACCGCAGCTTCTATACGGATATGGAGTATGGCGGCAAGTACTGGACGTTTATCAGTGAGGAGCTGCCGGCACTTGCCCGCTCCTTCTTCCCGCTGTCGGAACGCCGCGAGGACACCTTCGTCGCCGGCCTGTCGATGGGCGGCTACGGTGCCTTCAAGCTGGGTCTGCGCAGACCGGATCTGTTCGCGGCCGCCGCCAGCCTCTCCGGCGCGCTCGATATTTCCGGGCACTTTGTGAGTGAGGGCATTGAGGAGGATCGGAGGCTCATCTGGGGTGAGCGCCCCGTAGCCGGCAGTGACGATGATCTGCTGGCGCTGCTTCAATCGTTAGAGTCCACCGAGGGGCCTAAGCCGAAGCTGTATCAATACTGCGGCACCGAGGATTTCCTCTACCAGGATAACCTTACGTTTCTGGCAGCCTGCCGCCAAACCTCACTGGAGCTGACCTATGAGGAAGGGCCCGGCGGACACGATTGGGGGCTCTGGGATCAGTACATCCAGAACGTGCTGAACTGGCTGCCCCTATCTCAGCCAACCTGAGCATGATTTGCGCGCGCGGCGGGGCAGAACAGAACGGTGTCACGACCTTTTGAACCGCCAAAAGGCCGCTTCCCAGGATCACTAGATCCGAAGGAAACGGCCTTTTATCGTTATCCGAACTATCAGGAATGCTGCTCAATCCACTCGGCAGCTTTTGCAAGAGTCGCCTCGGCGCGGCCGATCGCGGCCTCAACCTGTACCGATGCGGTCCCTCCGTACACATTCCGCGCATCCACCACCGTCTCCGGCTGAAGCACCTCGTAAATGCTGTCATCAAACAGCGGCGAGAACTGCTGGAACTCTTCCAGCTTCAGGTCCAGCAGGAACTTGTCGTTCTGAATACAGTACAGCACCGTTTTGCCGATAACCTCATGCGCCTGGCGGAAAGGCAGACCTTTGCCAACCAGGAAGTCAGCAATGTCGGTCGCGTTGGAGAAGTCGGTGTTGACGGCTTCGCGCATGCGGCCCTTGTTCACCTTCATGGTCGCAATCATCGGAGCGAACAGCTGCAGCGCTCCCTCCAGCGTAGCCACGGTATCAAACATGCCTTCCTTGTCCTCCTGCATATCCTTGTTGTACGCAAGAGGCAGGGATTTCAGCACCGTAAGCAGCCCCATCAGGTTGCCGTAAACCCGGCCGGTCTTGCCCCGCACCAATTCAGGCACGTCCGGGTTCTTCTTCTGCGGCATGATGCTGCTGCCGGTACAAAACGCATCATCCAGCTCCACGAAGTTAAACTCCGTGCTGCTCCACAGCACCAGCTCCTCGCTGAGACGGGATAAATGCATCATAATCATGGAGGCGCCGGACAGGAATTCCAGAATGAAATCCCGGTCACTAACGGCATCCAGGCTGTTCTCATACACCCCGTCAAACCCGAGCTGCTCGGCTACAAAGTGGCGGTCAATCGGGAACGTCGTGCCCGCCAGCGCTCCTGCACCCAGTGGAAGAATATTAATCCGCTTGTAGCTGTCGATCAGGCGGTCGATATCACGCTGGAACATGGATACGTAAGCCATCAGATGATGGGCGAACAGGATGGGCTGCGCGCGCTGAAGATGAGTATAGCCTGGAATGATCGTATCGAGATTGCTCTTGGCCTGTCCAATCAGCGCCGTTTGCAGCTCGTACAGCATCCCTGTCAAAGCAACGACCCGGTTGCGCAAGTACAAATGCATGTCGGTCGCCACCTGGTCATTCCGGCTGCGTCCCGTATGCAGCTTCCCGCCGACGGCTCCTACCTCCTGGATCAGGTTCTTCTCAATATTCATGTGAATGTCCTCATCCGACACCGAGAACTCCACTTCACCCTTGCGGATCTTCTCCAGCACCTTGTTCAGGCCTGCCTTAATATTTTCTACATCCTCTTGCGGCACAATCCCGCATCGGCCGAGCATGGTGACATGAGCCAGACTGCCCTGAATGTCCTCCTCCGCCAGCTGCTGATCAAACCCGATGGATGCGGTATACTGCTCCACCAGGGCATTCGTCTGCTTCGTAAAACGGCCTCCCCATAACTTGCTCACACTGCTGCCCCTCTCTCGTTAAGGCAGAGGGCCGTCTCCAGCGCCCGCCTTCTCCTCTCAGGCCAGCCTGAGAAAAGAAGAGGTTCTTGCTTGAAACGGCCTTCGCCTGGTTTTGGTTATATTGCTGCTGCCGGTTACGCCGGATGGCAGGCTTTAGTTGTTCTGGCTAACGCCGGATGCGACCTTCAAGCGCAGTGCGTTCAAGCGGATAAAGCCAGTCGCATCGCCTTGGTCATAGGCCTGTGTCGGATCGGCTTCCATGGTAGCGATATCCGGGTTGTACAGGCTTACCGGGCTCTTGACGCCCGCAGAAATCACATTGCCCTTATACAGCTTCACGCGCACGGTGCCGCTGACGTTCTTCTGACTCTCCGTCACCAGCGCCTGCAGTGCTTCACGCTCCGGTGCGAACCAGAAGCCATTGTACACCAGGGTGCTGTAGCGGGTAATCAGGCTGTCGCGCAGGTTCATGACCTCACGGTCCATCGTGATGGACTCGATCTTGCGGTGAGCCGTGAACAGAATACTGCCGCCCGGAGTCTCGTAGACGCCGCGGCTCTTCATGCCTACAAAGCGGTTCTCTACCATGTCTACGCGGCCAATGCCATGCTTGCCGCCGAGCTCGTTCAGCTTCTCCATCACCTGCAGCGGGTTCATGGATTCTCCGTTGAGCGCTACGCAGTTACCTTGCTCAAACTCCAGCTCCAGATATTCCGCTTGATCCGGCGCATCCTCCGGCGACACGCTGAGCAGGTACATATCCTTGCTCTCGTCCGCGCTGGCGTCGAACCAAGGATCCTCCAGCACGCCACTTTCGTAGCTGATATGCAGCAGATTGCGGTCCATCGAATACGATTTAGCTGCGGATGCCGTTACCGGAATGCCATGCTCCTCCGCATAAGCGATCATCTCGGCGCGGCCCGGGAACTGATTGCGGAACTCCTCCAGACGCCAAGGTGCAATCACCTCGATATCCGGTGCCAGTCCGGCCACACCCAGCTCAAAGCGCACCTGGTCATTGCCTTTGCCGGTAGCGCCATGGGCAATAGCAGTTGCGCCTTCAGCGCGCGCAATATCCACCATCCGCTTCGCGATCAGCGGACGGGCAATGCTTGTGCCCAGCAGGTATTGTCCTTCATAGAGAGCCCCGGACTGAAACATCGGATAGATGAAATCCTGGGCAAATTCCTCGCGCAGATCGTCGATGTACACTTTAGAAGCTCCCGTAGCGAGCGCTTTTTCCTCCAGGCCGTCGAGCTCTTCCTTTTGCCCGATGTCTGCCGTAAAGGCGATAATTTCTGCATCATAGGTTTCTTTCAGCCATTTCAAAATAATGGAGGTATCCAGCCCGCCGGAGTAGGCGAGCACAATTTTAGGTTTTGCCATGTATTTAACGTCCTCTCTTGCCGGGCGCAGATGTTATGCCTGTCATACCCGGATTTCTATAGGTTGGTTTCGCGGGAATCAATCCGCCATCAGCGCGGCCATCAATGCTTTTTGTGCATGCAGACGGTTCTCCGCCTGGTCAAAAATCACCGAGTTGCCGCCGTCAATTACGCCCTCGCTGACCTCTTCGCCGCGGTGCGCCGGCAGGCAGTGCAGGAACAGATAGTCCGGCTTCGCCGCCTTGACCAGCTCCTCATTCACCTGATAGTCGGCAAAAGCTGCCTCACGCTGCTTCTGCTCCTCTTCAAAGCCCATGCTGGCCCAAACATCCGTATAGATGACATCCGCATCCTGCGCCGCTTCCAGGGGATGATGAGTGATCGTAATTTGTCCTCCGGTTTCCTGCGCGATGCTCTTGCTCAGTTCCACAATACGCTCATCCGGCGCATACCCTTCAGGGCTCGCCACAGCGACATGCATGCCCATCTTGGCACCGCCGATCAGCAGCGAGTGGGCCATGTTGTTGCCATCGCCGATATACGTCATTTTGAGACCGGCAAGCTTGCCCTTGTGCTCCAGAATCGTCTGCAGATCTGCCAGCACCTGACAAGGGTGAGCGGCATCGCTCAAGCCGTTGATGACCGGAATGGAGGCGTAGCGCGCCAGATTGACCACATTGTCATGACCGAAGGTCCGGATCATGATGCCGTCCAGATAACGGGACATCACCTGCGCCGTATCACTGATCGGCTCACCGCGTCCCAGCTGGATGTCATTCTTGCTGAGGAACAAGGCGTGTCCGCCCAGCTGGAACATGCCGGCTTCAAACGAAACCCGTGTCCGTGTGGACGATTTCTCAAAAATCAATCCGATCGTCTTTCCCTTCAGCGGCTCAAACACTTCACCGTTCTTCTGCTTGCGCTTCAGCTCGATGGCGAAATCCAGTAAATACTGAATTTCCTCCGGGGTATAGTCGTCGAGCTCGATCATATCGCGCCCTTTTAACGTCATGGGCTGTACCTGTCCGTTCACGCTCATGCAGCTGCCTCCTTCTCTGCTTCCTTTAGCTTTATAGTCTATTGTAACATGACATGCCCCAGGCTGCCCCTGTTACAAGGATTTTACCGCGGTGTGCTCTTGAATCAGCTCTGCTAAGAGGCTGACCGCCTGATCAATCTCTTCCTTGCTTACAAGCAGATTAGGCAGCAGGCGGATCACATTCGGTCCTGCCGTTACGAACAGCAGGCCCCGGCGCTGACCTTCCAGCACAATCTCTCCTACTGCGTCCGCACATTCAATCCCGATCAGCAGCCCCTTGCCGCGAATATCTTTAACAAAAGAGTGTCCGCCCAGCTCCTCATGAAGCCGCGCTACGAGATATTGTCCGCTTTCAGCTGCGCGCTGCGGCACGTTCTCCTCCACCATCGTCTCGAGGGTAGCCTGCACCACCGCCATGGACATCGGCGTTCCGCCGAAGGTTGAGCCGTGGCTGCCGGCAGCAAAAGCTTCACGCAAATATCCTTTGCCCAGCATGGCACCGACCGGGAAGCCCGAGCCCAGGCCCTTGGCCGAGGTAAAAATATCAGGCTGCAGCCCGTAATGCTCATGCGCGAACAGCTTGCCCGTACGCCCCATGCCCGTCTGCACCTCATCGACGATGAGCAGCAGGCCGTGCTTCTGGCAAAGCTCCTGAATGGCTTTAACGAAAGCCGGATCAACCGGATACACGCCGCCCTCCGCCTGAACCATCTCGATCATGATGGCAGCAGTGGAGGAGGTGATGGCGCTCTCGAGCGCTTTTACATCATGCAAAGGAACCGTCTTGAAGCCGGCTGGCAGCGGAAGGAAGCCTTCCTTCACCTTGTCCTGTCCGGTTGCGGTCAGGGTGGCGAGGGTTCTGCCATGGAAGGACTGGGTAAAGGTGATGATCTCGAAACGCCCGTTGCCCAGCACCTTTTGATGATACCGGCGTGCCAGCTTGATGGCCGCTTCGTTCGCCTCGGCTCCGCTATTGCAGAAGAACACCGCGTCTGCACAGGTATGCTGCGTCAGCAGCGCTGCCGCCTTCTCCTGTCCCGGAATGTGGAACAGGTTCGACACATGCCACAGCTCATCGAGCTGAGCCTTCAGCTTCTCCTTCACCTGCTTCGGAGCATGGCCGAGGTTCGTGACCGCCAGACCGCACATAAAGTCGAGATATTTATTCCCTTGATCATCCCACAGCCAGCTTCCTTCACCCTTGACCAGGCTGATCGGGTATCTTGCATACGTCGGAAAAAGAGGGCTTAATCCCGCCGCTCCTTGCTGTGCTGCTTGTGGCTGCTGTTCCTTGGCCATGCTTGTCACGCTCCTTATCCCATCTTGGTTTTATTTAGGCTGAACGATACGCGTACCGATCTCTTCGCCGGACAATACCCGGCTCAAAATTCCCGGCACACTGCCGTCCACAATGACGACCTCTTGAACCTGACCGTGAATGCAGCTGACCGCTGCCTTCACCTTCGGAATCATGCCGCCGTATATTTCGCCAGATGCAATCATCTCATCAATCTCCTGAACCGTAACCGCCGGGAGTACGGCCTTGCCGCTGCCGCTGTCCTTCATGATTCCTGGGACATCCGTCACGACAATCATTCGGGCTGCTCCGAGAAAAGAGGCGACGGCCCCTGCGGCTGTGTCGGCGTTAATGTTATACCGCTGTCCGGACTCATCCACCCCGATCGGGGCAATGACCGGCATATAGCCCAGGTCCAGAATGCCGGAGATGATGTTGGACCGGACCTCGGTAACCTCACCGACAAATCCGACCTCCGCGCTGTTGTCTACCGGCCTTGCCTGAATGAGGCCGCCGTCCGAGCCTGACAGTCCCAGCGCCCTGCCGCCTGCCGCCTGTATGCGCCGCACAATCTGCTTGTTAATGCTGCCGGACAGCACCATTTCAACCACGTCCAGAACGTCCTCCGTCGTTCTGCGCAGTCCGTTGACGAACTCTGTCTCAATGCCGAGCCGCTCCAGGTTCCCCGAGATGGCAGGACCCCCGCCATGCACGATGACCGGCTGGTTTCCCTGCTCCTGCAGCAACCTTAAGTCCTCAAAAAAATTGTCCGGAAGCGCAGCCAGCGTACTGCCGCCGCACTTCATGACAAAGCTTGCCGGCTGGCGCTGCGGGGCCCCGCTTCCTGTAATGCTATCCATGTGCTGTCCTCCCTTGCCTGTGATGCAGGTGAATGGTCATAAATTCTGATGTTTATGGTGGATTAGGTGCGGTAAGCCGCGTTAATTCGTACATAATCATAAGTCAAATCGCAGCCCCAGGCGACGGCTGAGCCACTGCCGGTATGCAGATGGACATCAATGTGAATGGTATCGCCCTGCAAATAAGCAAGGGCGGCCTCTTCGTCAAAAGGAAGCGGCCTGGACTGCTCCAGCACGGCAATCGGGCCGATGGCAATGTCCACCGTCTCCGGATTGACCGGACGTCCGGCCCGGCCGACTGCCGCAATAATGCGTCCCCAGTTGGCATCGGCGCCGAACATGGCGGATTTCACCAGACTGGAGCCGATGATCGTCTTCGCAATGGCCTGGGCGTCGCTGTCGCATTCCGCGCCGGCAACACGCACCTCGATCAGGCGGTTTGCTCCTTCACCGTCGCGGGCGATGGCTTTCGCCAGCACCTGACAGACGTAGCCGAAGCCCGCCGCGAAAGCTTCCCAATCCGGGTGCTCCGGCGTCAACGTGTCGTTGTCCGCAAGGCCGCTCGCCATGGCAACCAGCATGTCGTTCGTGCTTGTATCTCCATCGACGGTAATCATATTAAAGGTCAGATCCGTGGTGCTTCGCAGCAGCTGCTGCAGCGCATCGGGCGAAATTGTGGCATCGGTCGTCATGAAGCCCAGCATGGTGGCCATGTTGGGATGAATCATACCCGATCCCTTCGCGGCACCGGCAATCGTTACGGTCTTTCCGCCGACCTGAACAGCGACGCAGGCTTCTTTTTTGACCAGATCCGTTGTCAGAATCGCCTGGCTGAACGCCTCTGCGCCCTCGGCCGCAGGATGGATCTGTTCCGGCAGGGCTGCGATGCCGCTCTCGACACGATCCATTTTGAGCAGCTCTCCGATGACTCCGGTCGAGGCTACAGCGACATCCTCCTCCGCCAGATCAAACCGGGCTGCCGTCAAAGCGCGCATGCGGTATGCATCCTCTTCCCCCTGCTTGCCTGTGCAGGCGTTGGCATTCCCGCTGTTTACAATTACTGCGCGCAGACTTCCATTCACAAGGCTTTCCCGCGTTACCTTCAGCGGTGCCGCCTGAAAGGCATTCGTCGTATACACTGCCGCCGATACGGCCGGCACGTCGCAGAGCACCAGCCCCAGATCGTTGCGCTCGGTTTTTTTCAATCCGCAATGCAGGCCGCCAGCCCGAAACCCTTGTGGCGTAACTATGCTTCCGTCCTCAACTACCGTGTACAGCTTCTCTCCCATATGCGCGCCTCTGCCTTACGGATACACCGGTGTAAACGCAAGACCGAGGCTTTCCTCCCATCCCATCATCAGATTCAGGTTCTGGATCGCCTGGCCTGCCGCGCCCTTCACCACATTATCAATTACCGATATGACTGTGACTCTTCCGGTTCTTTCATCCACTGCAAAGCCGATATCGCAAAAATTGGAGCCGCTCACTTCCTTCGTCGAAGGCCAAATGCCCTGACTGCGAACACGGACGAACGGGCGGTCCTTGTAGTACTCCCGGTACAGCTGTATAAAATCCTCTTCCGAGTAATGACCCAGCAGCGGTGCGTACATCGTGCTCATGATGCCCCTCGTCATCGGGACCAGATGGGTGGTGAACGTCACCGTTACCTCCTGTCCGGATTCCTGGGAGAGTACCTGCTCGATCTCCGGAATATGCTGATGCTTATTCACCTTATACGCCTTGAAGTTCTCGTTGATTTCCGCATAATGGGTCGTCAGGCTCGTGCCGCGGCCCGCACCCGACACTCCCGACTTGGCATCAATAATGATGCCGGAGTGATCAATCCAGCCTGCCTTCAGCGCCGGGATCAGGCCCAGCAGCGTGGCGGTAGGGTAGCAGCCGGGGTTTGAGATGAAATCCACCTCCCGCACCTGCTCGCCATAAATTTCGCAAAGACCGTAGACCGCTGATGCAAGCACGTCAGCATCGGGAGCGTCATGCTTATACCACTTTTCGTATGCTGCGCCGTCTTTGAGCCGGAAGTCGCCGGACAGGTCGACCACCTTAAGGCCCGCCTCCAGCAGCTGAGGCACCAGCTTTGCGCTGACCCCTGACGGCGTAGCTGTAAACACCAGGTCCGCCCTCTCTGCCATCTCTGCCGGGTCTACACCGTCCAGGTTGCGCTTGATTATATTCGTCAAATGCGGAAAGCCGTCCGAGATCGGCACCCCGGAACTGGACGAGGAGATCACCGAGGTGATCTCCACGTTCGGATGGTGCTGAAGAAGCCGGATCAGCTCCACGCCCCCGTATCCGGTTGAACCGACAATTGCGACTCTGATATGCTGCTCTGCCATCTTGAATTCATCCTCTCCCGTTGACACCTGTATCGTACAGCGGCTTGCTGACACGAAGGTGCCTATACTTTATCCGTCTCATAAATATGTATTATTATACGACTGTATTCATATTAATACAACCGGGAAGTTGCTGGCATGATGCTCCACCTGCGTACATCTCTGCCTCGCATTCGTGAATGAATCCCCCAGCCATTATGTTCCATTATAGACCCTATTCGCCCTGAGATTAAAGAGGTTCTCTAAAATTCGCTCTCCCGGCAGCAGAATTTCTGCCTCACCTTGGACTCCATAAAAAAAGCAGCGCAGAGGGCCTCCCTCCACGCTGCTTCGGCGATGCTTACTTGATCATTTCTTGAGCCTGCTGTGCGGCCTGGCTCATGCCTTCTGCGATCGTCTCGCTGTCCTGGGTGAGCGTCTCGATCGAGGCACTCATCTGCTCCAGGCTGGCTGAGGTCTCTTCAATAATGGAGGCCAGCTCTCCGGTCGCAGATTCAATCTCGGCCGACTGCCCCATCACTTGCCGGGATAACTCGGTGAAATGAACCAGATTCTCGTCCAGATGAGCCAGCGTCCGGGACGCTTTATCGAGATAGGCAGACACCTCCTGAGAGGCCTCCAGATTCCGGGCAATATTCCGGCCGCTGTCGTTCATTCGCTCCATCGTATTAGCACTGCCTTGATTGAGCCTCATCAGGTTGACGGTAATTTGCTCCGTCGTCCGGGAGGTCAGCTCTGACAGCTTGCGGATTTCTCCCGCCACCACAGCGAAGCCGCTTCCTGCATCACCGGCTCTCGCGGCCTCGATAGAAGCGTTCAAGGCCAGCAGCTGGGTCTGCTGGGTAATGTTACGGATGGAGTCGGTTAATTCATTCGTTTCATCCAGTACATTCGCCACATCCTCAAACGATGTGTTCATCTCTTGGATGTTAAGGTTCAGGCGGCTCAGGTCTGAGGCCAGCTGGTCCATTTTGCTTCGGCCTTCCTTCGCTTCTTCATTAATCTCAGCCGACTCGCTTTTCAGCTGAATCGAGGTATCCCATAGACTCTGCATTCCCTGCTTCGTTTCAGCCGCGTGCTGGGCAATATCGGAAATTTGCTGCGACTGACTCTGGCCGCCCCGGGACATTTCATCGACCGCAGACGCCATCTCGCGCTGGGCTGTCTTGTGCTGCTGAATCCGCTCATTCATTCCCTGAATGCTCACCGTAATCTTCGTTACGGCATTCTCCAGCTCACTCTTCTCCCTTGAACGCGCTGCCGCCTCTTCAGACGTACGGGCAAGCAGCTCTGATATTTGCTTGAACTGGCCGTCCGAGATACGAATGATGACGATCATCATCATGCCCATCAGGAGATACAACAAGATCGCGAAGGTGTACAGCTGCACGATGCCTTCCTCTGACGATAAGACAGAATTCATAACCATATTGATCAAGCCCGCTATAAATCCGGTCAGAAACCATTTCAGCCGAAGCTGCATCGCCGAGAATACCAATAAGAAATAAATGATCAGAATGACGGCGATTGAGGAGCCATCCATCCAGTTTCCGATTGCCGTGAAGATGTACGCCAGAATAATAGCGGTGAGCGGAAAGGCGTACGGTTTCTTCAGCGCATAACTGCATATCAAATAAGACAGCACGATGCAAGCTAGTGCAACACCATAGACAACGGCCAAGCGTCTGCCTCCAGACAGCAGGTACAAGGAGGTTACCGCAATCAGTGTGATCCCCATGGCAATCACCATCATTCTGTTCTTACTAGATGTATCCTTTAGCTTCATTTGCTCTATGACATCCATCTTGACTGACTCCCTCTTTCTCTTTTGTAAACTTAAATGTGTATTAACTTTATATATCGACAGTGCTTGCAGAAATGAATAGGGGAATCTACAAAAATATACCGCCTCTTCCGCACCCTATCTCCTTTTGAAGATGAAGTTATGTAAGCGCTTATACTTATGGAATGCTAAAAAAGCTTTCCCCCTCGCCCAGCGGCAACACGTCCACAGGCAGGGAGAAAGCGGTGAAATGCCGGGCTGGAACTTAGCGCCAGCCTCTATGCATGCCCAAAAATTATTTCATTTCATTTTGAACCCTTCGCCCAGCACCTCATGCGCGTTGCTAATAATAACAAACGCCTGCGGATCAACCGCTTGAACGACGGTCTTCAGCCTTGGAATTTCATTCTGTCCTACAACGACCATTAGCACCGTGCGATGCTCCCCTGTATATCCGCCCTCGGCGGTCAGCTTGGTCAAGCCGCGGTCCAGATCCTCCAGAATGGCTCGTGTGATGGAGTCGGTGTGGTCGGAGATGATATAAGCCACTTTGGTGAAGTTAAAGCCCATCTCCACCGTGTCGATGACCTTTCCGGTCACATAAAGTCCGATCAGGGCATACAGCGCCTGCTCCAGAGACAGCACCCAGGCCGCGGATAGAATGACAATGCCGTCCAGCAGCACGACACTGAAGGAGAAGCTGAGCCCCGTATACTTCTGCACGAGCTGAGCAAGAATTGTCAGTCCGCCGGTGGAGCCCCGGCCCCGATAGACGAGTCCCAGGCCGATTCCGACCCCGATCCCGCCGTAGATCGCTGCCAGCAGCGGATTTCCCGTAGGCGCCGCCCAGTCCTGCGTCAGGTAGACGAACAGAGGCAGAATGATGCTGCCTAGCAGGGAACGCAGGCCATACTCCCGACCCAGCAGCAAAAAGCCGAGCAGGAACAGCGGAATATTCATGCCCCACTGCGTATACGCCGGCTGAATCCCCAGCCATTCCTGAGCCAGGATAGACAGTCCTGCTACCCCACCCGATGCAATGCCGTTCGGCAGGAAAAACAAATTGAACGACAGGGCCATCATCAATGACCCTGCCGTCATAAAAATCAGGTCCGCCGCCCGGCGAACCGGCCCGTTCACCGGAATCCACGGCTCTCGCCGGCGGCGGCGGTGAGAAGATGACATCAGAGATTGTTCGCTCCTTTACTTCACGTCCTGCTTGATCTGACTGCGTAAGTACCCGTCTATAAACAGATTCAGATCGCCGTCCATGACGGCGCCTACATTGCCCGTCTCTACCTGGGTGCGATGATCCTTAACCATGCTGTACGGATGGAAGACATAAGAACGGATCTGGCTGCCCCACGCAATATCCGACTGCTCGCCGCGGATCTCAGCCAGATGCTGCTGCTGCTCTTCAATTTTGCGCTCATACAGCTTGGAGCGAAGCATCGTCATCGCCCGCTCGCGGTTCTTGATCTGGGAGCGCTCGTTCTGACAGGTGACGACTACACCCGTCGGAAGGTGCGTAATCCTTACGGCCGAGTCTGTGGTGTTAATATGCTGTCCACCAGCGCCGCTCGCCCGGTACGTATCAATCTTGAGATCCTCGGTGCGAATCTCCACTTCCACATCGTCCGTAATCTCCGGAACCACGTCACAGGAGACAAAGGATGTATGGCGACGGCCCGAGGAGTCGAACGGCGAGATCCGGACGAGACGGTGCACGCCTTTTTCCGCCTTCAAGTAGCCGTAAGCATTGAAGCCCTTGATCAGCAGCGTCACACTCTTGATGCCCGCTTCATCCCCAGGCAGATAGTCCAGCGTCTCCACCTTAAAGCCGCTCTTCTCCGCCCAGCGGGTGTACATGCGAAGCAGCATCTGGCCCCAGTCCTGTGACTCTGTACCGCCGGCGCCGGGATGCAGCTCAAGAATCGCGTTCATTTTGTCATAAGGCTGGTTCAACAGCAGCTGCAGCTCGAACTCTTCCAGGCGCTTGACAAGCTCCTCTACGGACTGCCCCAGCTCGCCGACAAGCTCATCGTCGCCCTCTTCGTCAGCCAGCTCGATCATGACGACCATGTCGTCGTAATCCTGCTGCAGCTTCTCGTATTTATCGACCGAGGATTTCACCGCGTTCATCTCCGCGATAATCCCCTGCGCTTTCTCATTATCGTCCCAGAAATCGGGCGCGGCCATTTTCTCTTCAAAGTTCTCAATCAATTCCTGCTTGAGATCTAAGTCAAAGAGACCCCCTAAGGTTGGTAAGTTTCTTGCTGATTTCGCGAAGGTCTTGCTTGATGCTTGGATCGATCATCATATCTCGTCCTTTCTTGGTTAGCACTTCTCTCTATTATACCCTGACCGCCAGGAAAAACGTTCCTCAGACGCTAAACATCACGGTGCACATAAACTCCCTCAAGCAGCGGGCAGGAACAGCACCGGACCTAACGGTCAGAGTGATGCTCCATAGCTCGTACTCAAGGGAGTTCGGGAAAAGGACTGCACTCACGGCAGCCCGATATTTATACAATTATGCGTTCAGCCCATGGCAGTTCTTATACTTCTTGCCGCTGCCGCATGGACAAGGCTCATTCCGCCCTGCTTCGTCCTTAACTTGTACCGGACGCTTCTGGGCAGGCTCGCCGTTCGTGGACACCTTGCTCTCCTCCACAACCGCTTGACGCTCCTGATTGGACTGGATCTGTGCCTTCATAATGTAGGTAGAAACCTCTTCCTGGATCGTAGCAATCATGGTGTTAAACATTTCGAAGCCTTCGAACTGGTATTCGCGAAGCGGATCTGTACCGCCATAGGCGCGAAGATGAATACCTTGACGCAACTGGTCCATCGCATCAATATGGTCCATCCACTTGCTGTCCACTGCCCGCAGCACGATGACCTTCTCGAACTCACGGACAAGCTCGGTACCGATGGATTCCTCACGCTCGGCATATTTCTTCATCACACGCTCGAAGAGATATTCGGAAATATCGTTCATTTCCTTGCCCCACAGCTCGTCCCGGGTTACGGCGCCTTCTTCCAGCAGCTTGCTGTTAACGTATTCCGCAACCTCCTCCAGCTCCCAGTTCTCTGGAATGTCATCCGCACAGTGTGCCTCAACGACCCGGTCGATCACCGGCTTGATCATGTCCAGCACGATCTGCTTAATGTCTCCGGACTCCAGAATTTCACGGCGCTGCTTGTAGATAATCTCGCGCTGCTGGTTCATCACATCATCATACTGCAGAACGACCTTCCGCAGGTCAAAGTTATTGCCCTCAACGCGCTTCTGCGCGGACTCGACCGCCCGGGTAATCATGCGGCTCTCAATCGGCTGATCTTCCTCAAAGCCGAGACGCTCCATCATATTCAGCACGTTATCCGTACCGAAGCGCTTCATAAGCTCATCGCCCAGCGACAGGTAGAACTGGGTGGAGCCGGGATCGCCTTGACGTCCGGCACGACCGCGAAGCTGATTATCAATCCGGCGGGATTCATGGCGCTCGGTGCCGATAATGTGCAGACCCCCAATATCCTGTACGCCTTCACCCAGCAGGATGTCCGTACCGCGGCCCGCCATGTTGGTGGCAATCGTCACCGCTCCCGGCTGTCCCGCACGGGAGATAATCTCTGCTTCCTCCGCATGGTATTTCGCGTTCAGCACCTTATGCTTGACGCCCTTGCGCTTCAGCATGTCTGACAGGCGCTCGGAGTTCTCGATGGATACCGTACCGACAAGGATCGGCTGATTGTTCTTGTGGCGCTCCACAATCTCTTCCACAACCGCCTTGAACTTGCCGTCTACACTCTTGTAGACCACATCCGGCTTGTCCACGCGCTGGTTCGGACGATTCGTCGGCACCTGCAGCACTTCCAGGCCATAGATTTTCTTGAATTCCTCTTCCTCTGTCTTCGCCGTACCGGTCATGCCGGCCAGCTTGCGGTACATCCGGAAGTAGTTCTGAAACGTAATCGTAGCGAGCGTCATGCTTTCGTTCTGGACCTCGATGCCTTCCTTCGCCTCAATCGCCTGGTGCAGCCCGTCGCTGTAGCGGCGGCCGGCCATCAGGCGGCCTGTGAACTCATCGACGATCACGACTTCATCTTCTGTCACGACATAATCTACATCGCGGCGCATAATGACGTTAGCTTTCAGCGCTTGTACAATATGATGATTCAACGTCACATGGTTGTGATCGTACAGGTTATCAATGCCGAAGGCGCGCTCCGCCTTGGCGACCCCTTTTTCGGTGAGAGATACAGCCTTGACCTTGATATCGACCGTGAAGTCCTCTTCTGGCTCCAGGCGCTTAACGAAACGGTCTGCGGCATAATAGAGCTCTGTCGATTTCTGGGCCTGGCCAGAAATGATGAGCGGCGTCCGGGCTTCATCGACGAGAATGGAGTCCACCTCATCAATGATGCAGAAATGAAGAGGACGCTGGACCATCTGTTCCTTATACAGGACCATGTTGTCGCGCAGGTAATCGAAGCCGAACTCATTGTTCGTGCCGTACGTAATGTCGCAGGCATACGCCTCCTGCTTCTGGGTATGCTCCATCCCGCTCAAGTTGACTCCAACTGTCATGCCCAGGTAGTTGTAAATCTGCGCCATCTCTTCGCTGTCCCGTGTTGCCAGATAATCGTTGACGGTAACCACGTGAACACCTTTGCCACTCAGCGCGTTCAAATAGACCGGAAGGGTGCCGACCAGCGTCTTGCCCTCACCCGTCTTCATCTCGGCAATGCGGCCTTCGTGAAGAGCCATGCCTCCGAGAAGCTGTACATTATAATGGCGTTTGCCCAGGGTTCGTCTGGACGCTTCGCGCACGGTCGCAAAGGCTTCCGGCAGCAGCTCGTCCAGTGCAGCCCCCTTCTCCAAGCGCTCGCGAAACTCTACCGTCTTGGCTTGCAGTTGCTCGTCCGAGAGTGCCTGAAACTCAGGCTCCATATTATTAATCACATCGACTGTTTTCATCAGACGCTTGACATCACGCTCGTTGGTGTCGCCGAAGATCTTCTTGACAAGTCCTAGCATGGTTTACCCCTTTCGTGCAAAACGAATATAATCAAACCGATTTCATACTCACGATCAAAGGGCTGTCTGGATGAAATCGATCAGTTGAAGCTCAATATCCTCAATAAATAGTGATAATCCTGCCATGCAGGGACCAGCCCTCTTCCGCAGGATAAACGTTATATGAATTGTAACAGTTTGTAAGAGATGCCGCAACACAAAGAGAGACTTCCGGGCTCACATTAAAGAGCCCTGCTGCGATCCAGCGGCAGGGCTCCCCTTACATTTACGTTGCATGTTTCATCATTGTCCTGTACCGAGCAGCGCCCCATCCTGGATGGTTTAACCGGTCGTCACGAAAATGAGCCTTTTCAGGTAAGATCAAGGTCATTCAGTGCAAGATTCGGTCCTGCGTTACACCTGCCAGAGGATCTCAGGATAAGAATCCCGCTTCCTGCAGCCGCTGACCGCTAGTCCCGCTCAATGAGGCCGTACTTACCGTCATCCCGCTTGTACACGACATTCACTTGCTGTGATTCAATATTAGTAAAGACAAAGAAATCATGGCCAATCATGTTCATCTGCAAGATCGCTTCCTCCACGTCCATCGGCTTCATCGTAAACCGCTTGGTACGCACCACTTCCAGATCATCATCATCGGTTTCTTCCGGCTGATCCAGCGCAACCACACCGGCTGCCGAGCCATTCTCCACGAAGAGCGTCTTCAGACTGCCCTCTTGGCGGAACTTGCGGTTCAGCTTGGTCTTGTGCTTACGGATCTGACGTTCCAGCTTGTCCACAACCGCGTCAATGGAAGCATACATATCGTCGCTTCGGTCCTCTGCACGGAGCATAACGCCCGGCAAGGGAATGGTCACCTCCACGGTGTGCAATCCCCGGATCACGTTCAACGTGACATAGCCTTCCGAGGTGGGGGGTGCATCGAAATACTTTTCGAGTCTGCTGAGCTTCTTGTCAACATAGTCCTTCAAGGCGTCGGTCACTTCAATTTGTTGTCCTCGAATACTGAATTGCATAGGGCACTCCTCCTTTGCTCCTTCATTATAGCACTTTGTTATGGGGATGTAAAAAGAAGCTTTTTGTCACCATCATAGTCACCATAAGTCCATAAAAAAGACCCCGGATCCTCCAGGGTCTTCTCGCTACGAATCTTTAATTGTTAACCATCGAACCATTATATGTAGGTCGGCCAAGCCGGGATGATTATAATTTGATTACGTTAGCTGCTTGCGGTCCACGCGCGCCTTCAACGATTTCAAACTCCACGTCTTGTCCTTCTTCGAGGGTCTTGAAACCTTCGGTTTGGATTGCGGAGAAATGTACGAATACGTCGCCGCCTTCTTCTGTCTCAATGAAGCCATAACCCTTCTCAGCGTTGAACCATTTAACTTTACCTTGCATGCACTAACATTCCCTTCATCATCAAATAAAGTGTGGCACCCTGTCCACATTTTCGACTATACCACCGGGTCACTTGCGTTGTCAACGCAGCGGCAATTCGGGCGGAAATCAAAAATGAAAAGGCTGTCATGGAGTTTTTACCCGCTTTAGAAGGGGGTGAAACAGGGGGAAGGAATTTAGTAGTTTAATGTATTTAAATGAATCTTGCCACCTCCTCGCTCAAGTCTTATGGCAGATACATTTCTGGTTTGTCTAAGCTCGTGGCATAGCCAACTACATAGTGACAGATTATCACTTGATTGGAGGCATTATTGAAGTCCACTCGCATTCTGTACCCGCAAGACATCCGCATCTCGGTTCAGGATTCTGCGACCAAAATCGAATCAGGACATCCGTATCGAGACTCATCTTAGCGAACGTATCGGTACGAAAGTTCGTCGAACGAAATTGACAACGCATTCGTGCGATTTTGCTCATTCTAAAAATTATAACTGATTTTTGTAATGTTTAGCAGGTTTACCCTGTGATTTTCTTATTATCAAAAGCATTATCGTGGAATCATGGCTTATAATACTATTAATACAGCAATAACCCTCAAAGATATCTAATATATCATTCTCTCTAAGATCCCAATAGTGGTGCTGGTAGCGTCAAGAAGTTTGTGTAAGGCGGTAAGGATATCCATCGGGACGATGGATATGAGTGATGTCTGAATGTTGAGACCGTGTTGTTCGTGGGGAACAAGCCCCACGTTTGTGCGGTCGTTACTGGTTACTCATGGGTAGCGGATAGCGTTCGTCAAACATCTCAGCAAGCTTCTTTTTGACCTCTGTCATTCCGAATCCAGGTGTGACGCGTTCTGCATACGTATCGTTGTACTCGATGCATTGTAAGTAGACGACTTTCTCGGCCGCATCCATATTCGTTAAACTGTTCATTGGCTTGAGCCGCTTACGAAACTCCTTGTTCATACGCTCGATGGGGTTCGACGTATAGATGGCCTTCTTCAGTGCTGCGGGGTACTTGTAGAACGTCAACAGCGTCGACAGCTGGCTCTCCCATGACTTCATCTCCTTCGGGTAAAGCTTGCCCCATTTGGATTTCACCGTGTCGAAGGCGGCAAGCGCCATCTCATGGTCGATCGCGTTATAGATCGTTTTCAGATCGTTTATCACGTCGGTCTTGTGCTCCACCCGAATCTTCGGGAAGGTCGCTCGGACCTTGTGTACGATGCAGTGTTGCACATCGGCCTTCGGGTAGGTCTCCCGGAAGGCATCGTCCAAGCCCGGCAAGCCATCGAACACGCCGAGCAGTACTTCTTCGACTCCACGGCTATAGAGGTCTTTCAACACCTCGCGCCAGCCGTTAGAACTCTCCTGCCCGCCGATGTAGAAGCCGAGGATCTGACGATGTCCGTGCTCGTCGATCCCCATCGCGAAATAGATGACCTCGCCGCTTACCGTGCTGCGCTTTAACTTGACGTGCATCCCGTCTAAATAGATGACGGCGTAGCGCTTGGAGAGCGGACGTTCCTGCCAGATCTGAATGTCTTCAAGCACAGTTGCCGTAATATTGCTTACCGTCGTCGGAGAATAGTGGCTGCCGAACATGCTCTCGATGAAGCGAGCGACGTCACGGGTGCCCATGCCGCTTTTGTACATTTGGATGACAGCTTCCTCCAACCAACCGTCACGACGTTGATACGGTTCGAACACTTGCGTCTGGAACTCGCCGTTACGATCTCGCGGAACCGACAGGTCCTCGATGTTGCCGTATTTCGTGTGAAGGGAGCGCTTGTAGTAGCCATTGCGGCTATTGTGTCTGCAGGACTCGTCCGATTCCATAAAGGCTGTAATTTCAGCACGCATTATGCGCTCGAGGTTATCCTGTACAAATTGCATGACAAGATTTTCAAATAGATTATTCATCGTGTTTTCGGTTATATTAGTCATCGGTAGGGTCCTTTCTCTGGTGGCATCGCAACCCCGAGAATACCCTACTTTTTTTGTGTTCGGCTAGACCACAAATTCTGGTACACAACTTATTTTACGCTCTCGAATTGTTCAGAGTATGCAGAAGTTGTTCTACTAATGTCTCCAACCTTATCATTTTATATACTCAAGTAATATATTGTACTAGCTTATCAATGACCTTGCCTTGATCTTCTCTGCTCATCTTAGTATCGGATGGCAAACAAATTCCTCGTCTAAATAGTCGTTGACTTACATCTGATTCTCCGTAATGATAGTAAACTGAGTCTTTAAACAAAGGCTGCAAGTGCAGGGGCTTCCACACAGGGCGGGATTCAATATTATATTGCTCTAAATAATCGACGACATCACACGGTGTCACCTTCAAATTGTCAGGATCAATCAACATGGCGGTTAACCATCTCGTCGATTTACCATAAGGAACATCAGGCATAAATGAAATACCTTTAATTGTTGCTAGAGATTCATTATAAAGGTTGAAAATCTCTCTTTTACGAAAGATCCTATCTTGAAGCACCTGCAGTTGCCCTCTCCCTATACCAGCCAATACGTTACTCATACGATAGTTAAATCCGATATGACTATGCTGATAGTACTTAGCGGAATCCTTAGCTTGGGTTGCGTAAAATCTAGCCTTCGCTAAAAGCTCGGTATCATCGGAAACGAGCATGCCACCGCCTGAGGTCGTAATAATCTTATTTCCGTTAAAAGAAAATACTCCGAATTTACCAATTGTCCCACTCATTCGTTTACCGTAAGTAGCACCTAAGGATTCGGCAGCATCTTCGACTATAGGCACTTCAAATTCATCACATATCGATTTGATCCGATCATAATCGGCACTTTGCCCGTAAAGATTAACAACAATAACCGCTTTAGGTTTATGTCCTTTAGCCGCATAATCTTCAAGAGCATTCTTCAAAGCTTCAGGCGACATATTCCAGGTCTCAGGCGTGGAGTCAATAAAGACAGGTGTTGCGCCTTGATACAGAATAGGGTTAGCACTTGCCACAAAAGTCAGTGATGAACAGAAAACAACATCTCCACGACCAACATTGAGCAATATAAGTGCCAGATGAATGGCAGCAGTCCCTGAACTTAAAGCTACAGCCCCTTTGCTACCAACAAATTGTGCAAGTTCTTGTTCAAAACAGTTTACATTTTGACCTAGCGGGGCTATCCAGTTTGTCTCAAACGCTTCCGAGATATACTGCTGCTCCTGACCGCTCATATGCGGGGAAGATAAATAAATTCTGCCACCACGTTCTACCATGTTGTATCATCCCTTACGTAATTTGATAATTTTCGCTGGACAACCAACGGCTACCGCATGATTAGGTAAATCGCAGATTACGCATGCACCCGCTCCGATAACGGTATTGCGGCCTACTCTCACTCCTGGGACGATAGCTGTACCGATTCCAATATGAACAGAAGCTTCAATATTTACAGAGCCAGCCATATTCACCCCAGGAGATATATGGGCATAATCAGAAATATGACAGTCATGATCTACCGTTGCCGATGTGTTAATAATGACATGTTCACCGATAACCGCGTCCGTATTGATAACGACCATTGGCATGACAACAGTGCCTTCTCCTATAGTTACATTAGATGATATGACTGCACTAGAATGTATAGCATTACCGAAGCGCCCACCGGATTTAGCTAGCATACAAGCTATTTTTTTTCTGGTTTCATTGTCACCAATAGCTATGATAAACAATGCCTCTGGAAATTGATTCTGGATATCTGGCAAACGATCAGCACCACCTAAGACCGAAAGACCGTTCCATTCTTTAGTCTGAGCCTGATCATCCATGACACCAACGATCTTCTCGGAACGGGAGCGCAAAATGTCAATGACAACCTTAGCATGTCCGCCAGCTCCATAAACGATATAACTCAAGGCTCTCTCTCCTTAGTAAGTAATCGTTTTTTGAATAAGTTCCTGCGAGTACGATATTTTTTTTAATAGCTCCACAATCCGAGCGCTTGTATCCGGCCTACTGTACACATTATGTACAGTCTTCAGCTTTCGCTGGAACGAATCACTGAACACCTCATTTAGCGCCATAATTAAAGCCTCTGCACTGATGGGAATATCAATAACATTAGCGGATCTTTCTCTCCTATTCTGACGCGAACCGATATTGATGACAGGCTTATTAAAGGATGCAGCTTCAATAATTCCGGAGGAAGAGTTACCAACCAGAACAGAACAATTCTTGAGAACAGTCAGATATTCCAGTTGTTTGAAATTCGTCACCCGGTGCAGCTTTTGTGCCGAAGCATATGAATCGTAAACTTCTAAAATAGAATCCGCTCCAGCATCCGAGTTTGGCATGATGCATATGATCTCTCGTCCACTGGCGAGCAGTGAATTCAGCATGTAACGAAGCACCAGAAGATCATGCTCCTCTGTTGTCACAGGGTTATATGCGAATAAAAAATACTCCTTCGCTAGGGGCAAGCCATATTGTTCAGCTACTTCCATCCACTCAGGTAATATTGTCTTCTCTATCGTCTCCAGCCTTGGAGCACCTATGACATGAATGCGCCACTCGTCTTCTCCTAGCTGAATAAGCCTCTGCCTACTGCCTTCCGTAGCTGCAAGATGAATATGTGCAAGCTTGCTGATAGCGTGACGGACAGACTCATCAATCGTGCCCGATACCTCTCCACCATGAATGTGAAACAGAGGAATGTTCATATATGAGGCTGCAATGGCTGCCGCCAGCATTTCACCTCGATCTCCTAGAACGATTATGCTGTCCGGCTGAAGTTCCTCTACAGCTTGAGTCATTCCCATAATGGCCAGCCCGACGCCTCGCGACATATTGGCATGAGTCGCCCCCTGAAGGACGCATGAAACTTGGGCTGAAATCATAAAGCCATCCTTCTGAATCTGCTCCACAGTATAGCCATGCTGGTGCGATAAATGCATACCGGTTACGATGAGATGTAAATCTAGGTCTACATCGCTCTCTATCGCTCGCAGCATTGGATAATAAATGCCGTAATCAGCTCTTGTGCCTGTTACTACCGCGATTTTCTTCATTTTAGGTCGCTCCATTGAAGCAATTGTTCCTCTTCCACATCATGAAGCAACTGTCTTCCGATCAGTTCAAAATAATACTTCGGCTCTATTCCCGTCCCAGGACGCTTAACAGCTATATCTTGCTGTGTTAGCACGTCCCCCGCACTTTTTCGGCATGCCATGACAATACTTTTTCGAGCCACTAATTTGGTGTTTTCTTCTGAGGGCATACATCTTTTGACACCGTCTCCTAAGGCCTGTTCCACATTACGAATAGCTTGAACCATCTGCTTGAATGCTTGAGGTTCAAGTGACGCCTTATGATCGGGCCCTGGAAGTGTTCGATCTAAAGTGAAATGCTTCTCTATGATTCGTGCTCCCATCGCTACTGCTGCAATAGTAATTTCAATCCCATCGGTATGATCGGAATATCCCGTTACTTTTCCGAAGCGGTCCATCATCGTTTTCATAGCCAACAAATTCACATCCTCCAAAGAAGCAGGATAATCAGATGTACAATGAAGAAGAGCGACGTCGCTCTTTGTAAACATACCTAGGGACGCTTCAACCTCTTCAAGATTAGCCATGCCCGTAGACAGAATCACCGGTTTTTCAAATTGATTGATGCAAGCCAGAAAAGGAAGATTGTTCATATCACCTGATCCAATTTTAAAAGCAGTCACTTCAATACGGTTCAGAAACTCAGCGCTTTCCTCATCAAAGGGTGTCGATAGAAAATCAATGTCTTTGTCCTCACAATATTGCTTTAAAGCTATAAACTCTTCAAAGCTCAGCTCTAACTGTCGGAGCATGTTTAACTGGCTCTCGGTAGCATCCGTATGTTCTGTTTGATACTTCGCTTTCACCGCTTGCTTAGTCACCAGCTTTTCGCTCTTAAAGGTTTGAAACTTTACAGCATCTGCACCGCAAGCCACAGCCTGATCAATGCATTCCTTAGCTCTTTGAAGTGAGCCATTGTGATTAACACCAATTTCAGCAATAACATATACTTTATGCTCACCCATGGATAGCCGTGGTTCACTCATGGCTCCTCACTCCCTCCCATGTCATATCAGTGATGCTGAGTCTTGCGTAGATAGACCTCTGCCACTTCTAAATCTAACTCATCGTCTATATCAATGGATCGGCTCTTCGGCATAATATAACCACAGTTATTCGCTCCCACTAAAGAGCTTTGTTCCATTAAAAGTTGTTTCTTGACGATATAGATCGCACCATTTAAAACAAATAGCTCTTCTAAATCCTGTCTCCTTAACCGTTCATCTTCTACCGATTGATAAGGACTGAGCTGAGAATCATTAAACTTCCTCAATAAAAAAGGATGCTGCATGACCGGACAGACACTCTGCAAAGAGTCAGCATCATTTTGTTGGAATATGCTGTACGCCTCATCAATATCAAGTGAGTTCCGCAGCGGTGAGGTTGGTTGGAGCAGAACGATATGCTCGTAAACCTTACCCTGCCCCTCATAAAATTCAATAGCATGCTGGAGAACATCAATCGTTCTAGAGTGATCTTCCGCTAATGCATCAGGTCTCATGAAAGGAATCCTCGCTCCAGCTTCAACTGACACCCGTGCAATTTCCGGACAATCTGTCGATACGATGGTTTGATCAATAAATCGGCTGCCTAAGGCAGCCTCAATTGTGTATTGAATTAACGGCTTCCCGTTAATCAATCGCAGGTTTTTTCGCGGTACTCCTTTTGATCCACCCCGGGCAGGGATAATCGCTATACATTTATCTAGCTTTTTCATACGTTGCCTCTTTCGCAAATCCCAAGCCATGATTTTCGAGTAATTTCCGTATCTCATTAGGGTATATACGCGGCGCCGTCATAGATGAGTATTCTTGACGGGGAGCCTTATTAAAGCCTTCATATTGGGGTTCAGTCGTTATGAATGAAGAAGGAATGATATACATTCTGTCATTCTCCAGAGCCCGCTCGGATTCCTCGAGCGTCATCAGCTCTTCATACATCTTCTCTCCCGGTCGAATTCCCGTTTCAGTGATCTTGCCAGCAAACCCGTGCCCTGACGCCTCTTGAAATGATTCGATCAAGCACTGGGCAAGATCTGTGATTTTGAGAATCGGCATTTTAAGAACAAATACCTCACCGCCCTGAGAATACTGCGCAGCATCTATAACAAGTTGAGCAGCTTGGGGTATGGACATCATAAATCTGGTCATGTCTTTATGTGTGACCGTCACCTGCTGCCCCTTTAAGATCTGCTCCCGAAACAGCGGAATGACAGAGCCTCTCGAACCCATCACATTACCAAATCTCACACACGAAAATACAGTTCGTTTACTACCTTTATATAGACTAGCTGCAGAGATCAATCTTTCGGATAGCAACTTTGTTGCTCCCATGGTGTTCGTTGGATTAACTACTTTATCTGTGCTAATAGCAATGACTTTCTCCACATTGTTCTCAAGCGCTGTTTCGATTAAGTTTTGTACCCCGATGACGTTTGTTTTGACCGCTTCCATCGGGTTATATTCACAAGAAGGAACATGCTTAAGCGCCGCAGCATGGAATATGTAATCCACCCCTTCCATAGCGTAGCTGAGCCTTTGCTTGTCCCGAATGTCACCAATCAAATAACGAACATTATTGAATTGCTTGAGCTCCTGCTGCAGATCAAACTGCTTGCTTTCATCTCGACTAAATATACGAACTGCCTTAGGGCTCTGCATCAATATTTTTCGAACAATTTCGCTGCCGATTGAGCCTGTACCACCCGTTATCAATATCACTTTATTCGTAAACATGCTTACCTCCGGATATAAGACATTGTGAATGTATAAAATAAGAAAATATTAGTCCAAATCCGAAGATTCGACTTCTTGAAGTTTATCCATTCGACGAATGGCTTCCATGAACATATCCTGTAGCTGCGGGATCCGTTCATCTATATCTACAAGCAGCTGCCCCAAATGATCATAAACCAAGTCTGTTTTACGAATCAGATCCTGCTCCGTAATAATGATAGGCAGCAGCTTATCAAATTTAGCAATTTGCAGCGGAATGATCGATTCCATAATCGGCGAAAACCAATCTCTATTGGCAATAGAACCCCATAAATTTTCGATAAGTTCTAGTTTTTTCTGAGCTTTTAAAGGCTTGGTACGGCTTAATTCCCGTAACTTATTCATGTTTTTTTGTAGAACAACGATTTCAGAGCGAACAATAAGTAAATCCGTTAACGTAGCTTCCACCCTTTGTTGCACGTTCAATACTCGATTACGGTCTAGTCCGTTTGTATTTTCATTGATCCAGTCCCCAATGGCATTTGGAGAAATATTATCTTTTTCAGCTAGTAATTGATCATACAATGTCTCTATCGGCTGAAATGGCGCACCCTCTATAACAGCTCCATATCGACTTGTATTGATAAATTCTACTTGGGTCAGTGTTTCGATTAATCTTTCAATATTTTCTTTCATATGAAAAAAAGTATCATTCGATAAGTTTGTACCACCCTTTACATTAGGAAGCTCTTTATTCGCAGATTTAATCATTGTATTTACTGTTTCATTGGTAAAATGATTAATTCCATCCGTGTACAGTTGATGATTCGGAAATGATAGATCTTGTCCAGCTAATATAATTCTCTTTGCTCCTAAATAAGCCGCCGCCTGAATGGATGTCCCAGCAACTGTTGCTGTAGGGTACATTAGAAGCTCATCTCTATCCTTCTGAAAAAAATATTGAGAGACAGCATCACCTTTCATAATGCTATGCACCTTTTCATGTTTCTTCGCATCTGAGATCTCATAATACGAAGATGTTGTAAATAGCAGTGGTGATTTTAAAGCATTTGGGTTTGAAAAAACCTTTTTGTTTATGGGGTGTCCGTCCATAATAACTGTCAAATGTGGTTGAATACCATTTTTAATTAGGGCCTGTATACTGGAACCCGCTGCAATAATCAGAACATGTGGCTTTAGCTTTTTCAAGTAGTCAATGTCCTCTTGAAGAGACGGGCCGGAGGATACAACTACCGCAGTCACTCCTTCAAAAGCGTAAAACAGTTGTTCAATTGATGGCGTATGTAGCGTGTCCGCTATATGATACAAATAGTTCTGAGTCCAATCCTCTCGAAAACGATTCTCCGTGAACTTATTGGCATAAAAGGTGTCTCTATATTCCAAAAACTGTGATTTAATATCCCGTAAATGGTCCATATCCATTTCCAAGTAATGGCGTAAGGCCACAAATGCCAAATCTTTAATCATATAACTACAAACCATATGAAACAGCATGTTTAATTGTTTTTCTCCGACAGAGAGCCAGTAAAAGTTAGGATGCGATAGTAACAGGCTAACGTCATACTGGGAAAGTGTTTGATTAAACAAGCTTACATCTGGTTCATAAACAAAAAACCAACGATCCGGATATTGATCAAGCAGGTCTGCAATACTGAGCCCTCTTCCAAAGCCATATACAAATACAATTTTGCAGTCTTTTATAGAATTTTCTACAGCTTGAAGCCATAAGTCATCACGATCTATCGCTTCTTTATAATCAATAGGGTTGTTTAAACTATTGGAATCATTTAGTCCTTTTATAACATGCGGAAATCGGTCTGATAGCGGATTATAGTTATATTGTAAAATTGACATGAGAATACCACCAATCCAAAAGTAAGTTGATTCTATAATAAATATATCGGTATCGGTTCTACGGTAGTGAATATCACATCAAAAAAACCCCTCTAGAAAGGAAAAAAGCATCTCCTGTCGCTTTATTAAATCTGGTAGATTTAATTACAACAACAGAGATGCTTAATCTTATTTATTTTCTTTTATCAATGAAGTAGCTATCCAGTTGATGAGTATGCATATACGCATTTTGCTGAACACGAATGGACTCTCTTCGCTCCATCCAATTTCCGGCCTCATCTTTTAAAGAATGCATTCGCTCCAAAATGATGGGATCATGCTTTAAAATCTCACCGATTCTTCGTTTATGCTCTTCGTTCATTAATTTTTGAAGTGGTTCCATCTGGTTCACGATATCTTCTCTTGTCATCGTAAATTGCTCAAAACCATCCTCATCCATGTTAGACAGTTTAATAAGCTGATTTAACGTCAGGTATTCAAGTCCATCAATCAACTCAGTCAGCCTATTCGAACTCATACAGCCCCACCAGCTCCCGGCATTCTGCTCGCTTCCACCCAAGCTTCACGTAATTCAGTTAAATGATTCAGCACTTCTCGAGCAGGTGCCGCATCCTTATTTACGTTAGCTACAATGAGTTGACTTACCATGTAATCGTATATCTTCAATAAGTCATTTGAAATCGGATAATCAAAATTCAAGGCAGATATTAATTCATGTATAATTGCTTGCGCTTTACAAAGGTTATTGTTTGACTTCTCAATATCCCGCTCTTCAATTCCTTCAATTCCGGAGCGCAAAAACCGGATAGCCCCATCATAAAGCATGATAAGAAGTTTTGGTTTCGAAGCAGTCTGAGCCTGTACCTGCTGATATTTCTGATAGGGGGAGTTAATCATTATTTATAACCTCCTTTTACGCCATAAAACCTGCAAGACTTGAAGACGTACTGTTATATCGATTAATAGCCGTTTCCATTGCACTAAATTTCTTGAAATAATTCGTTTCAATTCGATTCAACCGACTTGTCATATCGCTAATTCTGCGATCTAAACTTGTTAATTGCTCTCCCATTGAGCTCGTATTAAGGAACGTTGATGATAAATCACTGCTGACCTTAGACGTACCTGCAGTCTCGGCCATCCGCTGAAGACTTAGATTTGTGATTTTTGTCAGTTTTGTATACACACCATCCAGCTGGGTATATTCGCTTTTTAAAGCCGTCGCAGGATCCTTTTTAACAAAAAAGTTGCTGACGATCTCAGGGTCAGCTTCTAATGCCTTTTTGAGCTTATCCTGATCCAAGATAAGTTTCCCTTTAGTATCGTACGTTCCAGTCGTGATGCCAAGCTCTGTCAGGATTAACGGTTTACCATCATCTCTTCCGATATCTACACCTTGCATGAGAGCCGTACGCATCTGAGTAATCGTATCCTGCAAAATACCATCACTCTTCAGCATACCACTCTTAGCCTTAGAGGTCCAAAGCTTGGCTTCCTCATCACTCATAGCCGCTCTTTCCTCGGTACTGAGAGGATGATACTTTCTAAACCGCTCCTCGCCCACCTTACTGTTTAAGAGGGCCAAGACATCGTTGTATGCATCAACAAAGCTTTGAACATTCTCTACAATTTTATCTGTATCCTTCGAAACCTCTATGCGAGTAATGGCTCCGATCGGTGTCTTACTCTTTAATGTAATGTTTACTCCGTTAAGTTCAAATGAATTGGACGATTTCGTAATTGCCAATCCATTAACCGTTAATGCTGCATCGGTACCTGCTTTAGAGTGTAATTGAAAAGCTGATGCAACATTTGCATCTAGTTTAATTGCTGCTGAACCTGTTGCTTTACTCGTTAGGGATAGACCGGAACTATTGTCATAAATGGCTGTTACACCAGCCTCTTTGCTACTATTAATCTTTTTCACGAAGGATTCAATTGTATCCTCAGCAGTAACGGTTATCATTGCTTCACCAACTTGGACCTCTCCTGGGAGAATTTTCGGATTCAAATTAGATAGCAAAGTTGAGCTAGCTACATTAAAGCTAATAGAATCTCCGTTAGCATCTACATTTAGTGCTGTAACTGCCCTTGATGACGTCGCCAAGTCCTTTACGGTAATTTCCATTGTTCCACTAGCTGTAGACGAAGCAACGGCAGACAAGATATCTAGGTTACCGGAGACGTTTGCCTTTTGAGCACTGATCGAGCTGCTTAGACTCAGCTTCGAAAGCTTTTCCTGAAGAAACGATACTAATTTCGTACTTGTCTCACGATAACTCTCCCGTTTCCACTCCAGCAATTGCTTTTGTTGATTTAGCTTATCTAGAGGCTTGCGCTCGGCTTGCATCAATTTCTTCACCATTGCGTCAATATCCATGCCGGATGCTAGACCACTAATTCTAGTTACCATGCTCTCATCTCCTATACTTTCTCATCTATGATGAACCCTGTTATTTCCATCATCCTTGCTGCTAAATCTAAAATCTTTTCTGGTGGAACTTCTCGAATCAGATCACCGGTCTCTTTATTCAAGACTTTAATCATCACTGTATTCGTTTTCTCATGAATAGAAAACTCAAGTGTCTTTTGCGGGCCTTGTATTGCATCAATTGCCTTTTGAAGCTGCTGGATAGCTTCATCCATCGTCTGCTGTGGTTTGGTATCTCCTGATGGCACCTGAGCCGTTGCTTGTATAATTGACAGGCTCTTTTCTGTACCCAACATTGAAGTAACTCGCTTGTTTACAGATGTTTGTGTAACGACTGGAACATTATTGGATGAGACTATTCGATCCATATCATAAACCTCCACATATTGTTATTACAAACTCAGTGAGTGTGATCAAGGATGATATTTATAAATAGCTGTTACATTATATATCGGACAATCATTACATATATTTATGAAAAATAAAAAAAAAGATCCTGCTAAACGCAGGATCTTTTGCTCTTTCAGGCTGCTATGTCCGTTGCTATTAACGAAGCAGTGACAGTACGCCTTGTGGCGCAGAGTTTGCTTGTGCAAGCATTGACTGGGAAGCCTGCAGCAAAATATTGTTCTTGGACAGGTTAACCATTTCCTTAGCCATATCGGTATCACGAATACGGGATTCGGAAGCAGTCAGGTTTTCTACTGTTGTACCCAGGTTGTTAGAAGTGTACTCCAGACGATTTTGAACAGCACCCAATTTAGCACGTTGCTTAGCAACCTGTTCAATTGCATCCGTTGTTGCTGTAAGTGTTACTGAAGAATCCAAACCTTTAAAGCCAGTTGAGTCGATACCATTAATCGTGATTTGGAAAGTATTATCATCTGCTTGGATAGCAACAGAAGAACCGGAAATGTTAATTCCGTTAAACTTCGTGTTTTCCAAAATGCTGTCGATTTGTGCACCCAATTGTCCGAGCTCAGCTTTGATATTGGACTTGTCACCAGCACTGTATGTTCCGTTCTCTTGCTGTACTCCAAGCTCTTTCATACGAGTCAGCATCGCACTAACTTCGTTCATTGCACCCTCAGCTGTTTGAGCAAAGGAGATACCGTCTTGAACGTTACGTTGAGCTTGCTCAAGACCACGGATTTGACCACGCATTTTCTCGGAGATCGAAAGACCTGCAGCATCGTCAGCAGCACGGTTGATACGAAGACCGGAAGACAATTTCTCCATGTTCTTGCTAGTTGCGTTCGTATTCAGACCCATGTTACGGTGAGTGTTCAAAGCTGGAATATTGTGATTGATAATCATTGTTTATTTCCTCCCTGAAATCGTTTAATCCCACATCCTTGTGGTATGAGCGTCTTCACAGGTCGGCCGCCCTGAAGAATTGCCGCTCTATTATATATATCGTCAGAAAGAATCGTCATTTAATAGCTAAACTAATTTTTTATAATATTTATTTATTATCATCCATCATTTTCATTAACGCTAACATTCCGGCAGGTGATGGTTTAGCAGATTCCTGATTCGACTCCTGAATAGAAAGGTATACTTCCTTCCTGAAAATATCTACATGCTTAGGAGCCTTTATTCCAATTCGAACCGTTTCTCCTTCAACACTAAGAACCGTAAGCTCGATTTGATCCTGAATAACGATAGATTCTCCTAGTTTCCGAGATAGCACCAGCATGGCTATACACCTTCCTTTTCATTCAGTCCTTGTGGATGCTGCCACAATAAATGCTTGGTCTGATATGGAACCTGACGAAGAACGATCTGTTTGGCTAGCCTGTTCTTCGGATTAAACACAAGTGGAGCCAAGAGATTAACCGTGGAATCTTTAACGCTGTCCCTAACGGTTAAGATACACTTTATGAATAAATCATCATCAATGTGTAACTCTTCTGCTTCGTTATCCGGTAGATCAAATTCATAATCTGGATAAAATGAAAAGGGATCGGTCACCACAAAAGATAGGTCCTTATTCTGCAGGGATTGCATATACATAAAAGGACTATTCTCTTCAAATAACAGAGCAAATTGATGTTCGTTCTCGAAGCCCGGAATCCCCTTAGGGAAATGATAAATTTGTTCTTCAGGCATTTCAATTTCTCCAAATACTGCAGTATTCAAGTTCAGAGGGATCACTCCTAATTTCATTATAAATGAAAGAAAGCCATAGACGTTTACGTGCATCTACGACTTTCTAATCTTGTACTTTCTATTACTATTCTAACTCATTCACTTCATTTATAAATTTATCGCAGGAAATCCACCAACGAAGGCTGAATAATCTTGGCACCAGCAGATAGTGAAGCGTTGTAAACATTCTCCTGTATTTGCGAACGCATAATTAATTCAGTATAATCAGCATCCTCAGTTTTAGCTTGCAACTTTGATAAATTCAGATCAAGATCTTTCAATCGCCCTTCAATTAGCTCAACCCGATTTGTCTTGGCCCCTACTTCCGCACGCATCGTAAGAATACGTTCGAGGCTCGTCTCAATATTTGATAATTCATCACTCACGGCACTTTGATCTCCTGCAAGAAGAGAATGTGAGATGCGATCCATCATAACAAAGACGTTATCATTTCCAGAACCAAAAGCATCATTTCCTGAAACGTTAATCCCGATCTTTACGTTCTCTCCTACAAGATATTCGACCGATCCATGATCAGTCTGAATTACGTATGCTCCAGAGGTATCTATAGAGCCGTCTAAATAGTTAGGAAAATCAAAAGGGGCCTTATCATACTGCTGTCCGTTAAAAACATACTTGCCATTCAATCTACTATTTGCTATATCAACAAGCTGATTCTTTAATTGCAAGACTTCCTGGCTGACACTGTCCAGGGCTGATTGAGGATTTGTACCTGTGGAGCCCTGAACTGTTATTTCCTTCAGTCGGTGCAGAACATTTCCGGCTTGATCCATCATCGTATCCGTAAAACCAAGCCACGACAGCGCGCTGTCCACATTCTTCTGATACTGTTCATTCGACGCAATCTCTCCGCGATACCGAAGCGAATAAGTGATCCCTACAGGATCATCCGACGGCTTGTTAATCTTCATGCCAGTGGACATCTGAATTTGTGTCTCATTCATACTTCTCGCATTACGGTTCAGGTTCTGCAGCAGCTGATTGCTCATCATATTGGATGTGACTCTTAACATGCTATCTCACCCCTTCCTTATCGGCCAACAACGCCTGTTGAATTAATCAGCTTATCCAGCAGCTGGTCGAATGTCGTCAGGAAACGAGACGCCGCACTGTAGGCATGCTGAAATTTAATCATATTCGTCATCTCTTCATCCAAGGAAACGCCACTGACGGACATGCGGCGAGTCTCGACCTGTGTCACCAAAAAAGAAGCATTATCGGTTTGCCGTCCCGTCTCCTGGGCTTGCACACCCAGCTGTCCGACCATAGAGCTGAATAGACCGTTGATGGTGGAGCTATTGCTGCCGCCAGGAACAGTAAACATGGAGTCCTTCAGCGTCGTCAGCAGCTTCGCCATATCATTATTCCCTTTAATGACTGAATTGCCGTCGGAGGACAGGCGCATGGAGGTAGCGATCTTGTCTGGATTGTCCGAAATAACCTGGTTCAGGCGGATATTGCCGGCGGTAATCACGCTGCCGCCATCCGCGGCTGTAAAGAAAGGAACACCCGGATCGGTAGAGCCGTCCATCGTATAGCCCAGCTGGTGCAGGCCATTGAAGCCTTGAACGACCGTCGATACATCCTTCTGCAGAACAGCGCCGGCAGGGATCGGTTGACCGGCTGTCACCGTGCTGGTTACACCACTCACAGACACTTCAGCATCTGACGTCAGGATGGTACCTGCCGGTGGCATTGCGCCCGCAGGAAGCTTCACTGTAACATCGCCGTTTACAAGGGTATTGGCCAGTGTATTAATCTGAGACTGGTAATCGGACAGCAGCGTATCCCGAGAGATGATCATCCCGTGAACCTCACCGCTGTTGAGATCACCGCCAGCAAAGGCAGCGCCAAGGAACGTGCTGTCCACTGCTGCCGTCACCGCACTGCCCTCTACCAGACTCTGCCCGCCCATAGATATGTTATATCCGCCGGCTCCTTCAGAAACTGTGATGTTCATAATGCGCGACAGCTTGTCCGCCATCAGATCACGCTGATCCCGCAGGTCGTTTGCATGATTACCTGCACTCTCAATTCTGGTAATTGTATGGTTCAAATCTGCGATAGAGGTCAAGTATCCCTGAATCTCTTTCGCTTTCACTTCAATGTTAGAATTCAAATCTCGGCTAAGATTGTTCAGCTGGGTGTCCATGTGATTCAGCGCGTCGGTTAATGATTCAGCGGTCTGCTTCACGATCTTGCGCGCTGTAGGATCCTCCGGATTCTTCGAAAGCTCTGAAAATGAATTCCAGAATTGGTCCATGACCTTGCGAATGCCGCTATTGGAAGGCTCATTAATGATAGCTTCCAGCTTATCCAGCGTGTCATACTGAATTCCCCAGCTGCCATAAGAGCTGTTCTCTCCGCGGAACTGGTCGTCTAAGAACTGCTCCCGAATGCGCTCAATGCTAGTAAACTCCACACCCGTGCCCAGCTGGCCCGGAGCCGTGGAGCGATTGATGCCATAGGCTTCAATCGGCAGAGAGGCCTGCATCTTCACAACCTGTCTGGAATACCCTTCAGTGTTGGCGTTAGCAATATTATGTCCTGTCGTGCTAAGGGCAGCAGTCTGAGTAAACAGGCTTCGCTTGGCCGTTTCTATAGAATGAAAAGTTGATCTCATCACGCTCAATCCTCCTGTTTACGCCCGGGTATCGAATAGCCCAGGCCTTCCTGTACTGCCGCCCCGATCGGACGGATGGTGGTAAATCGCTTCCTCCTGAGAAGACTTTCCCGTCAGCATATCCAGAGAGAAATCAATAAACTCAAGGGATTGCTGCAGAAGCTGCTGGTTCAGCTCGTTCTTCAGCTTCAGCTCCTGAAGCACCGAGGACAAGCGCGCTTGTACCTCAAGCAGCTTCTGCTTATCATCCGGATCAAATACCAGCCTGGCAAGCTCCGTTACGGTCAGCTCCAGCTGGGACTTCACGCCTACGGAATGCAGAAAAGCATACGCAGCCTCAACCCGCTCACGCTCCAGCTGCTCAATGAGCTTCATTCCCTTGGATTCCCGGTTCAGCAGCTTTACCAGCTCATCCATATTGTTCTCCATAATGGCTTGTTTCTTGAGATCCGACAGCTCCATCATATCGTGATGGACAGTCTCCAGATTCTCTAACGATTGAATTAACGATTGAACTGTCATTTAGGCACCCTTATTTCTCGGGAAACTGCTTGAAATAGGGCAGCAGCTTCTCCGCAAGCTTGTCAGCATCGACCTTGTATGTCCCTGAGGATACCTGCTCCTTCAGCGCTTGAATCTTCTCCGCACGGCCCGGGTCCTTCGCACCCTGTGCCTGCAGCATCTCCATCGCTTCAGTGGAGATTGAAACCTCATCCTTACGGCGGGCCTTCGGCTGCTGCTCCTGCCGCTGTGTTTCCATGCTCCGCTGGTAAGAGTTCACGCCTCCAATGCGTCCGGTTTCGTTGATTTTCATCACGTTCACCTTCCTTATATATAAGAACTTCATAAACATCCTCATCATCCTTGATGATTTATGTGAAAGACCGATAACCTTTACTAAGATTATCGGCCGCTGTTGAAACATATTTAATAGTTCGCTGGTATCGTTTTAGTATTTGCGTAATTTGTCTATCGCTTTATACGTTGCTTGATTCTTCTGATTCTGCTGGCTGACATGCTCCATTCCATCAGCAGATGCACCCCGCAGCTCCTTCGTCAGTCGCGTCCGGCATGACTCGCATATGTTGCTTTCCCGGATCAGATGACCGCATACCTCGCACGGATAAGACAGATTTGGCGCGTCCTTAATCGAGATTCGTCCCTCTCGAATAAACTTGGTAATCTGGCGGATCGTCACATCCACCGCTTCAGACACCTCTTGGATTGTCGCTCCACGCGTTTCCCGCAAAAAATCGGCGCAGCGCTGATACTCTGCTTCAATATCCTTAATACAGTCAGAACACATATCCTTAAAGTTCAACGCGTACAGCTTGCCGCACCGCGGACAGTTTCCCAAATTCATGCTCATCGCCCTCCACACACCCATAAATCTGATCTATCCCTAGATTAGCGCATATGCAGGTCTACGTCTATTATGACAGGAAAAAAATATAAAATATTCCCTTTCCACTCACGACCTCGCCCAAGTCAGACAGCACACCTCCGCCGGGATGTCGGCGGAAGCCGCGGCTGTCTTCAAGGCTAAAGCGCAGGCATTAACCGTACTTCCTGTAGTATAAATGTCATCCAGCAGCAGAATGCGAAGTGGGCGGAGGGTCTTGGAGCGGCTGTCAGCGCTGTTCCTTTCGTGAACAGCCTCTGATCTCAGGAGCAGAGCATCCGGTGCAGATGGCAGCATGGCAAAAAGGTTCTCCATATCCCGCACCCGGTCCATCCGGCTCTTGAAGCTCTGCTTATCTGTATGTCGAGTTCGGTGCAGAAGCTCACAATAAGGGACGGAAACCGCGGAGGACAGTCCCCTAGCGAGCACCTCCGCCTGGTTAAAGCCCCGCTCCCGCCTTCTCTCATCACTAACCGGTACGGAGGTGAGGACATCGGCTTCCCAGAGCCCTTGTGCACCTTCGGCAGAGCGTCTCTGCCGGACATCCTTAGCGCCTGGCTGCGCCCATATTGGATCAGCACTTCGCGGCATAGACGCGAGGAGGCTCTCCCGCTGCGCCTGCACGTAGGCATGCTTCAGCATGTGGATGAGCAGGGAGGCGATTTTTTCGTGACCACGGTACTTGTACAGCGCAAGCCATTCTTTCATCTCGGCGGAGTAGCGAACAGCGCTTCGGTTCCATACAAAATGCCGGGGACCGGCTTCAGGGCGGCTGCAATCCGGGCAGCCAATCGCTCTTCCGCAGGCGAGGCAGCGCGGCTGTGTAATCCAGGGGATTTTGGCATAACAAGCTCTGCACAGCCCCGGCATTCTAGAGCTTAGGGTGGACGTGTGCTGACATAGGCTGCAAGAGAAGCGGGCCGGAGATAGCAGCTTGTACACCTGCTGCAGCAGTGTGTGGAGAGAATGTGAGTGCATGGAGGGCTTCACCTCTTTTAGAATAATGAATAACTGCACGGACCACGGGACATAAAAGGTGACAGGTACAGCTCTGCGAAGGACAGCTGGCTTCAACGCTTTAAGTAGCCTCCTTTTCGGGCAATGACGTTCATCCTTCGGATTTGCCGGCAGGCCGCCCGCTGGGAGCTTGTCCAGGTGTGGGCCGCGAATAGAACCTTCCCGTTCGGGTCTTCTTTTGATCTGCCTGCACGTCCCGCCATCTGAATTAAAGCCGCTTCATCAAAAAGCTCACTGTCTGCGTCTAGTATAAATACATCGCTGCGGGGCACCGTAACTCCTCGTTCCAGAATGGTCGTGGTCACCAGCAGCCGAAGCTCCCGCTGCCGGAACGCCATCACCTTGGCCGCCCGCTCCGGGTCTACGGATGAGGTTCCGTCCAGTGGAACCTTGACCAGGCTGCGGCGAAGCAGCTCCAGGAACGGCTCGATATGCCGGATGCGGGATAGAAACAGAAAGACCTGTGCTCCCCGCTCAATCGAAGCCTGCAGCTGTCTCAATAAAGCAGGAGGAAGCTGGCGCCGGGCGAGGCACTGGTGCACGGAAATCATACGATGGGCCTTCGGCACCGGGAGCGGATGGCCGTGAAAACGAGCCGGAACCTTGGCATGCGGCAGGCGGCCGGCTGCTGCTTCTTGCTGCAGCTTCAGCGGCGGGGTCGCGGACAGATAGATGTATTTGCCTCCCGCCTTGCAGGCCCCCTTCGCCGCAAAGTCCAGCATGGGGTCATTGTGGTAAGGAAAAGCATCAATTTCGTCGATGACCACGAGATCGAACGCTTCTTTGAATCGCAGCAGCTGGTGCGTGGTCGCAAGCGTGATGCCGCCCTGCTTCCAGCGGTCGGGGCTTCCCCCATAGAGCGTGACGACCTGCTGCTCTGCAAAAGCGGCAGCCAGCCGGGGAGCCAGCTCCAGCACAACGTCCCGCCGCGGAGCGGCGACGAGCACCCGGCCGCCGGCTGTCAGGATGCTTTGAAGCAGCGGGAAGATCATCTCCGTCTTCCCGGCGCCCGTGACGGCCCAGATCAGGAAGCGGCCGGCCGCGGAGCCCGGCACCGCCGGCTCCGCCAAGAACCGCAGCGCCGCGCCGGCGGCGGCGCTCTGCGCTGCGCTAAGCCCCCACCGGCCCAAGGCCGCGGTGGGGGAACCCCCGGCCGTGCCCTGCACGGCCGATTGCGCTGCACCCTGCAGGAGCAGCGCACAAGCGCGGCTGCGCCCCATTGCGAGACATGTCTCGCAATAGGCACAAGCCGCGCTGCCGCACGCTGCGCATGCCGTGCGGCCCCTTGCCGCGCTGCCGCATCGCCGGCAGCGCAAGCCCCTCGCCCGGCGGCGGCGCAGCCAGCCGGGCGATCGCGGGGCGGGCTCCGCCGCCAGCCCCGCGTAAAAGCGCAGGCGGCCCAGCAGCTCACCGAGCTGGGCCGCGGCCACCCAGCCGGCGGGCACGCCCCCGCCGGCCTCCTGCAGCAGCGCTTCCACCTCCCCGGCCAGCAGCGCCCGGCCGCTTAACCATCCGCCCAGCTGCAGCGCCAAAGTATGCAGCCCCTCCCACTCCCGGGGCCCAAACAGCGCCTCCAGCTGGCGTAATCCATCATCGCCGGGGAAGAATAACGGCGCGTCAGCCAGCGCTCGGCTCCCCCTGCCGGACGCCTCCAGCAGCGGCGCGCCCACCGCATGCTCTAGCGCGGAGCGGACATACCGCCCCCACGCCTTTGAACCCCAAAGATCCATGCCCCGCTCCTCGGCAAAATCATCCCGTACCGCAGTCGCCCAACCCAGCGGCAGTCCCTGTGATAACACCACCAGCCTCTTCGCTGCGCCCGCATAACCCCTGTCATGAGACCTCACCTTTGAAACAGCAGGCAGCCCTGGAGAGCTTGTCCCCGCAGTGATCTTTCGTGCCTTGCTGCCGAACCACCAGTACAGATCCACCCGAAGATCTAGAGAAGCTATCAGCCTCCATCCCCCGGCAAGCCGAACCGCATATAAAGCTGCATCCATCCTGGACCCTCCCTCTCATAGCCTAGCTGCAATATAATCTTCTTCCCTTCATACTTTCCAGCGCAGCTCAAAAAGCACACCCTCGCCATCGCGGCCGAGTGTGTGCTTCACATCCTGAACCTTGGGGTATACCACCTATTCTGTCTCCTACCAATACGGAATTCGGGCACCTTCGCCTCCCATCCGCAGATCGATGTAGATGCTGTCATCGTCTTGTCTGGAAGTGCTGCGCAGCTCATGCTTCAGCTCATTTCGAACGTCCTCATCCATATTGACCCATACCAGCTCGATTCCCGCGCGGTTCTGCATTCTTCCCATAATCGCCAGCGTCTCGTCCGCTGATTGCTCATCCAGCATCGTTGCCTTCACGCGGACACCACTCAACAGAGCATATAGTGAAAGGGCTCTCACGATCCATTCCACCTGCCGCTCATGGTTGGAGGTTACCAGCACATAATGCACCGCCCGGCGCCGTCCCTGCCATTGCTTGATGTATCGGGCGTGCACGCCATGCACCAGCGCAACGGCTGCAGCGTATGTGATCAGGATGCCTAGCAAGTGGGCAACCATGAGACTCACCTCCTTCGTATACAGCAGTATATGCTGCCACCTCCAGCAAGGTGAGTGAATGCCCAGGTAGTGCTGATTAATATATAATACGAACTGTTTCTAACATTATATCTGCGGGTATTATAAATTTGGCATTATATGGTGTCTAAATCACTTACATATTGGAGGCGTGTAATATGAAAAAGTCTGCTTACGTACTTAGCGGAGTCTTGATTGGTGCTGTACTCTCTACAACAACTGTAGCTATGGCAGACCAGGTTAAAAGCATGATCGGCAAAAAAGTAGCCGGGGAGTACACAGTTAATGTCAACGGCAAGCTTTTGACCGACAAAGCTATTGTGGTGGATAACAAAGCCCATGTACCTCTTCGAAGCGTTAATGACTCCCTGGGCGGTTCCCTGAACATTAACGGCAGAACCATCATTATCAAGACAGAAATCCCCAAAGACACTGCAATCCCGGTCAGCAACAATAAATACCTGGGAAAAAGCAAAACCGAGATTGAAACAACATTAAAAATTTTAAAAGAAGATGTTTTGCAGGAAGCACTGGATGCCCGTGATCGCGTCACGGCCGAAATCAACCGACTGAAGCTCGCAGAGACGCCTGAAATGATTTCTTTCTGGGAAGAGCAGCTAGTGGAGCACAACAAATCTATTGTTGGAATTCAAGCTGATATTGCTGAAGCAGAAGCCGCCCTTGCAGCAGTTAAATAAGAACACCTTCATCAGAGCCCTTCAGGGCTCTTTTGCATTTATGCGCCTCCCCCCAACGCAAAAAGGAACCGCCCTCCGGCGATTCCCCTCCATCCGCAAGCGGCCCCCATACCTTGGGACATGCCGCTTACAGCGTCACCCAGCCATACTTGATAGAGTTGATCACGGCCTGCGTGCGGTCGTCGACCTCCATCTTCTGCAAAATGCTGCTGACATGGTTCTTTACGGTTTTCTCACTAATGAACAGGTACTCCCCGATCATCTTGTTGCTCTTGCCCTCCGCCATCAGGCGCAGCACTTCCGCCTCCCGGCGGGTGAGCGGATTGTTGTCGCCTGCGACAAATTTCACGCCGGCTTCACGCGACGTGCCCTCGGCCATCGCGCCCGCTTCATTGACATAAGTCATGCGGCGCAGCTGCTGAATGAGCTTGCCAGTCACCTTTGGATGGATAAAAGCAAAGCCCTCGTGCACCGAGCGGATCGCGTTGATGAGCGACTCGGCCTCCATATCCTTCAACAGATACCCGTTCGCCCCTTTGCGAAGCGTCTCAAACACGTAGCTTTCATCATCATGAATCGATAGAATAATGACCTTGATCTCCGGGAACATTTCACGTAGCTTCTCCGTTGCCTGCACGCCGTTCTCGGTCGGCATATTAATATCCATCAGCACGATATCCGGCTTCTCGACATTGCAGAATTCCAGCACCTGAATGCCGTCTCCGCATTCGCCGATGACGTCGATATCGTCCTCCATATTCAGAATTCGTTTCAGTCCTTCGCGGAACAGCTGATGATCGTCCGCCAGAAGCACTTTAATGACCGGTTTTTCATTATCCATAAGCTCCATCCTGTTACTCCTTTCTCTTCTCTACGTTCGTCGGGATGTGGATCACGATCTTGGTGCCCTCATTCTCGGCGGAATTGATCTCCATTCTCCCTTCAAGCAGCTCGACCCTCTCGCGCATGCCGATTAATCCAAAGTGGTCCTTGCTCTTCTGCTCCAGCAATTCGACCTTGAAGCCCAGTCCATTGTCCTGGACCACAATCTTAATCATCTGGGCCTGGTAGGTCAGCTCCACCAGCACGTACGTCGGATAGGCATGCTTGGCCGCATTCGAAAGGCCCTCCTGGACCAGCCGGTACACCGCCGCCTCCATGGCTGAAGAAAGGCGATGCTCATTGCCCCTTGTCTCGAACAACGTACGGATCTTTGTTTTTTCCTCAAAATCATGCACGTACTTGCGAAGAGTAGGAATAAGTCCCAAATCATCGAGAGCCATGGGACGCAGGTTAAAAATCACCTTGCGCATTTCCTCCAGGCTGGATCGAACCTGTCCCTTCAAATCTACTATTTCGTCCTGCACCATCTTAATTTCCTGCTTCGTCAGCATTCTTTCCACAATTTCTGTCCGCAGCACCAGATTCGCCAGCAGCTGGGCAGGGCCATCGTGAATTTCACGCGCAATTCGCTTCCGCTCTTCCTCTTGGGCTAATATAATCTTCAAGCCAATGACCTGGCGGTTCTTGGCAGACTCAATAATGCGGGATACCTGTCCAAGCTCACCCGACAAATATTCCAGCACTACGCCCATTTGAGAGCCAATGGATTCCGCGCGTTCCACCGAATGCTCAACGTTTCGCACCCTTTTTTGCAGCTCATCCCGCCGCGCCTTCAGGTACATTTCTTTCTCGCGGTAGATCATAAGATCAAGCTGAAGCTGTGTTGCCTTTTCATACGCCTGTTTGATGTCCTCTTCCTTATACCGGACGAAATCCCGGCTGACCTCTGTCAGCCGGATCCGGGAGCGGCGGTAGTTCATCTCCAGCTGGTCCACCTTTTCCAAGGTTTCCGTCGTTTCCTTCAATACCTGCTGCAGTTCCTGATTGAGAGACACCAGCTCATCGCGGGCCGTCTCCAATATTTCAAACATCTGGTATTTGCTGTCCTCCATCACCTGGATGGCGTTCTTTATGACACGATCAATGGCATCAGCTTGATAATCCACGCACTCTACTCCATTTCTAACGTTTCATACTACACATCATACCATATCATGATTGGATCGTAACGGTCTTGTTATTGTTGTCCCATTTTACAGTCAGTCCTAGCTGTTCAGAAACGACACGAAGTGGGACTAAAGTCCTTCCACTTACAATCATCGGTGCTACGGAGGACGTCATTCGCTTCCCATTTAGCACCAGCTCCTTCTTCCCGACCGTCAGCTCCAGCAGCTTGCTGCCCCGCAAAACCGTCACGCGTTGATCTGCTCCGCTCCAGCCGGCCTGGCCGCCAAAGGCATCCAGCACGAAGCGGATCGGCACGTAAGTCGTCCCGTCCTTGAGCAGCGGTGCTGCGTCAGTAGCGATCTTGGTGCCGTTCACCGTCATCGATTTCTGTCCGATGCTCATCTGCGCGGTTCCTGTCGGCAATCCGGCATCACTCGACAAGGATGGCATCATAAACGAGAGATTGTCAAAAGCAACCGAGCCCGTCGCCGACCGCTCATCCTGCCCTTCTTCGACATTGACTACATAGACCCGCTTCAGCTGCGCAGGAAAAGCAATCCCGTAGGCGCTCAAATCCACATTTAATGTTTTCCAGCCGCTCCAGTCGATCATTTTGGCCAGATCTACATAAGCGGTCTTGCCGTTCTTGTCCTTAAACTCTGCGCGAAGCCAATTGAAGCTGGTGTCTCCCTTCACATCCAGCGACATGGAGGCTGCGGTGGCAGGCACGCTTTTGCCTGTCGTACCGTTAAACTCGGCGTAGGCGTACATTTTCTGACCGATGCCGCCGGTCATATCATAATCCAGCTTCAGCACCTTCGAGCGATTGTTGGTATCATTATCCTGTACAATGGCAGCCTTGCCGGTCACTGCGGCAACATTGGTCGTAAAGCTGATGGGATAGCTTGTATATTCAAAATCCTCCCACATGCTTTCAGCAGCACTCGACAGCACTACTACGGTGCTGAAGCCGTCATAGCGGGCAATGGCATAGCCGACCTGTGTCCCCGGGTTCACCGAGGATACCGTGAGCTGTCCGTTCGCGACCTTGCCCTGGAACCCAGAGAACTCCCATTGCAGGGCGCTGTCCGGTACATCAACACTTGAACCGTTGTTCAGCACGGCCGTAACCGGCACCGATACCGTTGTTCCCGCTGCGAGCGGTGCGGAAGGCGTACCGGCGCGAAGCTCCTTTATATCCTCACTGCCGAGCACCGTGACCTTCATCGATGCTGAGGCACTGCCGCTGGCTGCACTCAATGTGGAGGTTCCCGGCTTGACCGCCGTAATGGTGCTTCCATTAACCTTAAGACTGCCGCTGCTCGATTTCCATGAGGTATTCACACTGCCCATATCCACCGGATTGTAGTACGTGTCGTATCCTTTTAACTGATACTGCCCTGCCTGCCCGATCAGGAGCGTAGTGTCGCCGCTGATCTTGACTCCCTTCAGCGACCCCTTGGGCGCTGTCGAAAAAACACCCAGTGCATTCACGATACTCCGCTGTGCGGTGCCGTATTCGGTGTTGAACGTCAGCTTCGTGGAACCTTCAGCAAGCGGACGATGAACCATCGTTGTGGAGCCGCCGCCATCCAGATTCAGCCCCTTCCACACCCCGATGCTGACCATAAATTCCTGCAGCTGACTCAAAGACATTCCTGCACTGCTGCTATTCTTCTGGGCCGTGACCAGATAAATATAGCGGTTGTCCTTGGAATAGCCTACAGCCGTCCGTGCTCGCGTCCCGCCAATGCTGCTGACATCTCTCGTGAAGGACGACGCCTTGCCCCCATTGACCAGCAAAGTGTGTCCCCCGATCATCATCTGCAGGCTGTCCGGGTTCACCCGGGCGCCGCTTTGCTTAGATACCAGCGAATAATTAGCAGTCAGAGTCTGACCCACCGCCAGCTGATTGCGGACGAACTCGGCCGCTTTTCCGTGTGTTCTCAGTATATAGCTGCCCTCCGGCACGGCGGAAGGAATGCCCCCCATGGAGGAAATCTCGGTAATAACGCCGTTCGTCACCATAACCTCAGTTGGCGTTGTCGAGCTGTTCGTTGGCCGCTCTATCGCCTTCCATGCGCCCGTGTAGATATATGCCGCATCCAGGTGGCTGTACTTCGAGGCTCCACCCTCCGGCACATAGGCCGACTTGTTCATGCCCGCGAGCGGAAAGACTGCACCATTCTCTGCCTGAATACTGCCTTCAAAGGTATACTCATCCACCATAGGCTTCCCGTCCTTCGTGACCAGGAACGCGTACATGCCCTGCAGCTGGGATGGAGTCGACATCAGAATTCCGTTTCCGACCTGTCCGCCCATGGGAGCCCCTTGCCCGCCTGTAATGAAGAAATCCCCATTTACCGCAGCAACCGCACCATTCTCCTGCGCCATGCCCCCGGTGCTCTGTCTGGCCGTGAACTGATTGTTGGTCCCGGTCATCACATCCAGCTTCACATACTTATTGTTCAGATCCACCCGAATCACATCAGCCAGTGTCGTCTGCGTGCCGGATTTCATCTGGTACTTCATCAGCACCGCACCCGAGGTAAGGATCTCCTCGCCCAGCTTCGTGACGCTGGATGCTGACGCGGCTTCTACCACATATCCGGATAACAGTCCCTGTCCAAACGGCAGTCCGCTCCCCAGCACCGGAGTCATGCCCATCACACCAGCCAACGTTATTACCAGCCATTTTCTACCGCCTGCCTGCTTGCCTCTGTTCCTTGCTTCCTTGCGTTTCATTGCTCTATGAACTCTCCCATCTATTTAGCCCAGACATGCTGAACGTTAAAGTCTCTATTTAATAGACTTCATAGATTAGGAAAAGTTACGAAAATCCTGAAAGAAATGCTAGAGTCCTTCCTCTTACTCGGTGAAAAAAACACAAAAAAAAGCCCGATACCCGCTCAGAAGAGCTAAGGTACCGGGCTTTGGTAACGATCAGTTAAGAATTAGATGCCTGCTTGTTCCTTCAGGATGTCCGCTTTGTCGATACGCTCCCAAGGCAGATCCAGATCGGTACGGCCAAAATGTCCATACGCTGCAGTCTGCTTGTAGATCGGACGACGCAGATCCAGCATGCGGATAATGCCTGCAGGACGCAGATCGAAGTTATTGCGGATCAGGGAGACGAGCTTCTCTTCGCTCACCTTGCCTGTGCCATAAGTGTCCACGCTGATCGATACCGGTGTAGCCACACCGATCGCATACGCCAGCTGGATTTCACACTTGTCAGCAAGGCCTGCAGCGACGAGGTTCTTCGCCACATAACGTGCTGCATACGCTGCAGAACGGTCAACCTTCGTCGGATCCTTACCGGAGAACGCACCGCCGCCATGACGGGCATAACCGCCGTAGGTATCTACGATAATCTTCCGTCCGGTCAGACCGGCATCCCCTTGAGGACCGCCAATGACGAAGCGCCCTGTCGGGTTAATATAATATTTCGTCTCGCCGTCCAGCAGCTCTGCCGGAACAACAGGAAGAATAACTTGTTCTTTAATATCCTTCTGGATTTGCTCCAGAGTCACTTCTTCAGCATGCTGTGTAGATACAACAATGGCATCGACACGCACTGGCTGATCGCCATCATATTCGATCGTTACTTGCGTCTTACCGTCCGGACGCAGGTAATCCAGTGTACCGTTCTTACGCACTTCCGACAAGCGGCGTGCAATACGATGGGACAAGGCGATCGGAAGCGGCATCAGCTCCGGGGTTTCATTCGTTGCGAAGCCGAACATCAGGCCTTGGTCACCCGCACCAATGTTCTCGGTTTCCTTATCCATCTGGGCAGGATCACGATTCTCCAGCGCCGCGTTTACGCCTTGGGCGATATCCGCAGACTGTTCATTCAAGGATGTCAACACCGCACAGGTGTTGAAGTCAAAACCGTATTTAGCACGGGTATACCCGATTTCTTTCACGGTATTGCGTACGATGGACGGAATGTCCACATATTCGGATTTGGTGCTGATTTCACCGATAACCAAAACCAGACCAGTAGCTACAGATACCTCGCATGCAACGCGCGCGTTGGGATCGTTGGCCAAAAAAGCGTCGAGTACAGCATCGGAAATCTGGTCACAGATCTTGTCCGGATGGCCTTCCGTCACGGATTCCGAGGTAAACAAGCGGCGCCCTTTTAAAGTCATAAAGATCAACCTCCCATATGGATAGTGTGTTTAACAACGACAAGTCTTACACAAAAAATGAACCTTTTCCGATTGGAAAAGGTTTGATGTACAATCCTCAACATGCATAATATCGTATTTAATACCTGGTGTCAATCCAGATAGCCACCACTTTATATAGGGTATGCTGCACGGTGTTGAAACGTACCTTGCAAGGATCAATCTCCCAACGAGCCGAACATCCCCTGCTCCGCCTGGCGGACCAGTCGCTTCGTAATTTCTCCGCCGACAGAACCATTTTGACGCGAGGTATAATGCCCCCATCCAGGTCTGCGGGAAGTATTGTAGCCCCTGGTACCCATCTCGCCGAGCTCTCCGCCAAATTCCGTGTCGGCGCCATAGGCAGTAGGTGAGGAATGAGGAATAATACCAAATTCGGCGGCGATTTCATACTTCATTTGATGCAGCATATGCCGGCTTTCTGGAACGACTTGCCGCTGTCTTGCATTTCTGCTGGCCATGGTTCACACACCTCCTGGAATAATAACATTCTCAACGATAGTATGTGACCGTACTCAGGCCTTCACACGTATAAATGACTGCCTATCCTGGCAATAATTATAACAAGCTTATTGTACAGCGTAGCCGCCGCGGACCATGACAACCAGACTTTGGCTCTGCCCTTGCTTCACCTGAATACCGCGTCCATCGCGCGGAAAAGATAACAGATGATTCTTCGGTGCCGTCTCACCATTGACGAGGTCTTTACCGTCCGTCAGATCGGCAACGCCGTCTTTATCCTGCGTATAGATGACCGCAAGGCCGGAACGAACAATAAACTCAGCTCCAGCCTTGCCGATCAGAATTTGCCCGGGCTTCAAGGTTACAATATTCACCGCAGTGGGATCCACTGCCGGCGCTGTCGGCTCCAACGGATTCGGAGTCACTCCACCGCCTCCAAGTGCCTTCTGGATCTGCTGATCCACATAGCTCTTGGTAACGACGGGATCGTCAGCAGTGCCCGGCTGGGTGTTGGGGCTGGCGCTGTTGACAGGTGGGTTAAAGGCTATATTCAACCCAACAATACACGTGCCTATCAGACTAACAATTCCTGTTATTATTGAAACTTGTTTCAATCTGTTATTCATCAGACAAATTCCTCCCTACCCGGTTAAGTTAGAAAAAAAGAAGCCCGCCCGAAGGCGGACCTCTTAAGGTCAACTAATATTAGTTGTTAGGAATAAATGTGGAGTAGAAGCTGTCGTTGCCAGATACAAGGTTACCTTCAGTATCCTTCAGGAAGCTTGGGTAAGGCTTGACGCGAACATCAACCACTTTACCTTTGTTTGCAGTACCTACAGCATCAGCAAGGTCGACAACAACTACGTTAGTAGCTACATCACCATTGATACCAGTACCAACTCGGACTGTGTAGTCATTGCTAGCTCCTGCTTGCAGAGTCTTGCCGTCTACACGCACTTCAAAGTCGTAAGCGTTGTTAGCATCAGCTGCAATAGCCTCTGTGAATGTAACGTTAAAGGCATAAGTAGAAGTGCTCACAGTAGTTGCAACTTCTTTGATTGCTGGAGCAATTTTATCTTGAACAGTTGTGTTTGCCGCACCTGCGATTTGCTTACCAGCTGGAGTAGCCAAGGAAGCATTAGCCTTGACAGCTACACTAACTTGTTCACCATCATACTGGCCATTAGCATCCAATTTGTTGTTATCTGACAATGTCAGAACAACTTTCGAGCCGTCTACAACTGCAGAGTTTACAGCTAGTTCTTCATTATCAGCTGTCACAGTAAAGTCACTGATCTGTGCAGAACCGGATTGAAGAGCTTGGCTAAACACAACTTCAATCTTGTTTGTAGCTGTAGCGTTAGCTGCGTTTAATGCAATAGCATTTGCTTCACCAATTGTATCTCTTGTGTCACGAAGATTCTCCAGGTAGTTACCTGCTACGTCTTTAACAAGTCTCACTTCAAAGCCTTTAACTTTAGAAGAAACACTTACGTCAGATGGGAACACCAAGATTGCAGACTTGCCGTCAGAAGAAACGTTAACCGTTGTACCCGAAGGCAGAGTTTGCCAAGCATTATTCTCATTTCTATAAGAATATTTCTCAGGCAGAACAATCGCGCCGTCGCCGCTAGTTGCCATCACTTCACTAAATGTAACAACGACACTGTTGTTTGCAGCCACATAAGATACATTAGTTACTGTAGGTGCAGTTGTATCTCCAATGGTCAGTTCCTTGGAGTAAGGAAGCATTACATTTTGAAGAGTTGTTGTATCAGCTACTCCTGCAATTTCAAGAGTATATTTCTTGCCTTGGGACAAGGCTTGATACAATTCTACTTCAACTGTTTTGGAATCACCACCAACACGAGTGACATCCTTCAGCTTAGAAACTTCTTTACCGTCAGCATCCTTAACTACATAGTTGGATGCAGTCAATGCAGAGCTACCTACGTTCTTGGAGAACTTCACAGTAATAGTCTTGTTATTGTTCTTCAGAGTTGCATTTACAACTTCTGGACGAGTTTGGTCGATAACTGGGCTCACTTGTACTTTAGTGTTAGCCGCAATCGCATTACCGGAGTAGTCTCTTACGCCTTCAACCATCAGGTCAGTAGTGTATACAAGCTTGTTAGTAGAGTTGAAAGTAAACTTGTAAGTATCATCGCTGATTGCTTCTACACTAGAAGCAACACGCTTGCTGGAGCCTTGCATCCAGTAGATGTTAGAAGCCAGCACAGAAGCTTTGTCTACCGGCTCACTGAATTTCAGAGTTACTTCTTCGAATGTAGCTTTCTCAACGCCAGCTACAGTTGGAGCAGTAACATCTTCAACTACAGTGAATTTCAGATCGGAAGACAGGTTCTTCAGTCCGGAGAAGTCAGATACTCCAGTTACGTTCAGTGTGTGCTCGCCATTTGGCAGAGTGTTGTACACCTTCAAGATCACAACATTACCAGTTACTTCAGTAGCACCGAAAACGTTGTTGTTGTTGATTTTGAAGTTGTTAACTGTTGCGTTCATTACAGGCTCACTGAAAGTAACCTTGATTGTTTTGTTACCCAGAGCTTGAGCAGATTGAGCTACTGGAAGAGCAGCGTCAACCGGTGTGAATTTAACGTCAGTTGCAGAGATTACTTTGCTTCCTGCACGAACGTTCATCACGCTCAGCTTGTATTCTTTTTGGTTGGTCAATCCTGCATTAGCATTAGTGCTATCCGCAACTGTCAGAGTCACTGTTCTTCTGTCATTAGAAAGATCAGCATTCTTTACAGTAAAACCAGCAATACTGTAGTTGCTTTCATCTTCAGCAGTAGTAGGATCTACCTCACCATCAAATCCTACAACAACTTCACGCAGGTTGGATGCAGATACATTCTCAACTTTAGTTGCGTCAGTTACAACCCAAGTTACGCTCTCAGTGTAGTCGTAGCCACCGTTAGAGAACTTCACTTCAGTTGCTGTGTTAGGAGCCAAAGCAGTTTCCAGAGTTACTTTCACAGCTTCGTTGTTAGCCAGTTTGAAGGTAACAACTTTGCCGTTCTCGGAAACTTCGTAGGACATAACTTGTGGCTGTTGCTCAGCCAGGTAAATTGCGTAAGCAGTGTCTACCATTTGGGAACGTGTAGCGTTCGCAGTTGGGTTCGCAGAAGCGGAGATGATGTTGCTGTTGATTGCAGCTTGAACATATCCTTTAGCCCAAGTGGAAGCGTTGTTGTTCACTTCAGCAGGGATTTCCAGCTTCAGTGCACGTACCAGAACTGTAGCCATTTCCTGTACGGAAATTTTACCGTTGTAGTCGAAGATCATCTTCGTAGTGCTCTTACCTTCCATCAGGTTAGCAGAGTAAACTGCTTCGATGTAAGGAACAGCCCAGTTAGAGGATGTGTAGCCTTTGTCTTTGAAAGACAGCTGGCCAGTGATTGGCTGCAGACCCATCAGAGTGGATACTACTTTCGCGAACTCAGCGCGAGTCAGTTCTTTGTCAAGGTGAGCTTGGCCGTCTGGATATCCAGCTACGACTTTAGCTTCTTTAAGTACGTCAAACTTTTGTTGTGCAGTAAGATTGTCATCACCGAATGCAACACCAGCAAACATGGAGAATGCCATTGCTGTAGACAGTGCTACGGATAAAATTTTCTTCATAACCTTTTTGTCTCCTCCTTGAATAGGAACATATAATGGATTTTCTTTAGATTGATAGCTCTTGTTACTCATTAGCCGATACACCTCCTTCCCCGAGTTGAGCAGAAATCATATAAATGATGTCTGTGACGGGTATCACAGAAACTTGTAACCGGTCGAACACTGACCCTTTTTGTAGATTCCTAGAATCCCACCTAAGGTATTATACAATGCTTGCCAAATGCCGTAAAGAACATTTTTCTAAGGAAGAGATATGTTTCTTACGCCGGTATATGTTGGGCATCTCGTTGTGCTCTACATCTTAAACGTTAAGGGAGGGAAAAAGTTGCGGATGTTTCTCAATTTTTTTTCGTTTTTTTTGAAAGCCAAGATTGATTACCCCAAAAAGGTGCTAACAACGCAGTAATACGCCCCCTAAAGAGCAAAAAAAAGACGCCTCATCGGCGTCCTCATTCCTGTCCTAACGAATCTTCATCGCGAGCTGAATAATCTGCGCCCGCATCTGCGGATCCTCGTTCAGCTTGCTGTACATGTTCTCAATGTGGTTCTTGTTGTCGCGGTATTCCTTCTCATGCTTGATCGTCACATGTGACCATTGAATCAAGGCGTTCTCCGCCAGCGTCAATTCATTAAAGGCATCATGGAAGCCTGTCTCCAGAACCAGCCCCTCCATGACCTCCTGAGTAATCTCTGGAACCTTCTTGCGAGTCAGCTCGATCTTCTTCTCCATAACCTTGGCTTTATCTTCGAACTGTGTCTTCGCTTTCATATAATCCAGCTGGGCTTTCGATAACTTCGGCTTCATAAAATCATTTCACCCTCTAAAAAATATTATGTGCTTTCGCTATTGTAGCGCATTCCCTATTTAATTTCAAAGATCTGTAACTGGTCTGACAAATATTACTAGCTTTGATTCATGGAAAAAGAGCCGGGATTCCCCGGCTCTCTCGCCTTCTATTACATCTTAGGCAGCTTCTTAAGGTCTACCATGACACGCGCCACAATGATGGCGGCATCTGCACGCAGCGTTCTCGCCTTCGGGTTAAACATATAACCCTTCGACGGATCATTCGAGTCTACAAGAGAGCCTTGAATGAAGCCCTTCTTCGCAATCGCAAGTACGCTTGGACGTGCATAATAGTTAATCTCGGCATAATCTTTGAAATACTTCTGCAGCCCTTTATCAATCTTGTCTCGATCGGTCTCCAGCTTCATATTTAGTGCGCCGGCAATAATGACCGCGGCATCCTGACGCTGAATGGAATTCGCAGCATCGAAATACTGCGGCTGAGTACCGCGGACAATACCAGCTCTTGCAGCTGTTTCGATGTATCGGAAATCATACAGCCCGTCCGGATTCACAAGTGTCGGATCTGAAGGCAGCTCGGAGAAGTGCTTCGGTCCCATGTAGTTCAGCGGCAGGTTCAGCGACTTCACGATCATCGTTGTGAACTCGCCTCTGGATACATACTTGGACATCCCGAACTCATTCGTCGGATCAAATGCGTTCATGATTCCTTTAGCATACAGCGTCTCTGCAAAATCCTTGGCATATGGATGGTCTACAATATCCTGATAAGAGTATCCCAGCTTCGCGACAACATAGTAGCCAAACCGATCAAACGGCACCTCGATGGTATGCTTCTTGGCATCCACTACACCGCCAATATTTTCCCACTTCTTAATGTCCGGGTTGTAGCGGAAAACCGTAATCAGCTTGCCTGCCTCTACCGAAATGCTTGAATCGTAAGACAACTCAAGCGTTCCCACCTTGGATGGAACCAGCTCATCCTCTGGAATTCGGTCGTAGAACATTCTCATGCCGGAGCCCGCAAACTGGTACGGATCCACCCCGTACGTGGTTGGGTCATAATCACTCTTCGTTGCTACCCGGTCTGCAATACCCGGATCAATCCAGAATACGGGACTCGACTTCACGAAACGTGACTGGAAGTTACTGATAAACTCCCGGCGGCCTGTAGCTACCATGTTGTCGAAATCAATCGGCACACCTTCGAATTCATAACGGTTTACAACCCCGTCTTCACTGTTGCCGATCGCAAACAGAATATCATGTCCTGTAAACACCTGATTCTTCAGCTGCTCCGGAATGTTATAATCTCTGCGGATCAGGCTGGTGCCCCGCTGGAACGTCAGGGAAAGCGCATTGTCGAACACTTTATGAGATGTCTTCATCTCCATCATGTACTGTGCTCCCGGAATATTAACCGGAACGTATTGAATGGAGATTGACTGCTCCACCTCATCATCGCCGACAACGGCCACAATATCGATCTCGTTCGCCTTGTTTGGCTTGAGATCCTTCACCAGAATACGGAAAGCATTCGGATAGTCAATAACACCGTCATAATCAATATCATAGGCAAACTTCTCTGCCTTTTCCTTGCCAATCAAGATTTCAGAGGCCTGGTCGGAAGCAATGATCACCTCTACAAAGTTCTGGTTCACGATTCTCTTCCCGACTACAGGACGCAGCACGTTAATCGGCTTCGTAATCTTGATGACTTCAAGACGCTGGGAAGCAGAAGGTCCGCCGGCGCCATTGTTAAACACTTTCATCGTGTATACCTTCGGTGTGCCGTCAGCCGGTATTTCCTGGTCTCTCAGAATGAAGGAGAAGCTCTTCTTGTCCGGATGGTAGTACACAGTCAGTCCCGGTACCGGATTGGAAGCATTCATGCTCACATTGTCTACAATAAACTCATGGTCCAGAGTCCAGGTATAAGTCTGGTCGCTGCCATCAATCTTCGGAGACACGATCTGGAGCATGTATTTCTGCTTGTCCGCAGTGGTCATCGTACCGAACTTGTTATTTACTTCGGTAGGGTTACCTCCGAGATTCAAAATATCAAAGGTGCCGTATACATTCATGCGGCTCTCTTCGGTCTTGTAGATGGAACCGGACTTCTCAAAACGTGCGTCCAGCTGGTCCGGTGCTCTGTCATTATAGCCCAGGTACGGGAACGGGATAATGCCCAAGGTGTCCTTCGCCGGAATTGTCGGTACGTTGAGCGGCAGCAGGTTCACCTTATAGGTTCTTTCGTACGTATTCTTGGTTGTACGGTACACAAAGCGCACCGTATTCTGTCCGGTACTAAACCGATTATATAAATCCTGATTGGTAAGGCCTCCCGCCAATCTGAAGCCATCGCTTCCGTCAGACTCCAGACGCACCTCTACATTATTCACATACAAGTACACAGTCTGTCCGGTTCCGCTGTAGATAATATCACTGCGGTTCGGGACATTGTTCAGTGTACCGCTCATACGGCTGAGCGCATCTGCTACGGTATCACTTGCCGAAGAAATATTGGAGGTATCCACTGAAATCATCTGCTCATCGACCATGCTTGTGAACTGGACAAACGGTCCATAGAGCAGTGTTACCGCAGCATCCTTCGTATCTCCTCCATTTGGACCGTCGATACGAAACGTCAGCTTCTGATACCCGTTGGCCGGCAGGCTGGTCAGCTCTAGAATGAACCGGTCAAGATAAGTTGGTCGGCCGTTAATATTCTTCACCACAGTATCCTGGTATAGCTGAGGATACGTCGACAGCGCCAGGGTATTGCCTTTGGAGTCGGTTATGCGGCTGATTTGAATGTTATGTCCTGTACCGTTCACAACCAGCACTTCTACCGCAGTCGGCACGGAAGTGATGGTTGCGCCGTCCAGCGTACTGCCTGTCAAACCAAGCAGCCGCTGATTGGACATCCCGCTGGTATAGCCATTGAGATAATTAATCTCGGCCACGTACGGGCGATTCATATCCCGCAGCGTCACATACGCATCTCCGGTCGTATCTCCCGCCCGCATGCTCAATGTTACTCTGCTGTCCAGCGTGTAGGAGCTGACATCACTCGTTACAAATTCCCCGATCATATACCCGTTAGAAGGGGATGACAACGGATCGAACGTCAGCGGAATCGTACCGGTCCCGGTTGCGCCGCCGCTGAAGGTGTATGTCAATGAGGTAGGGTAAGTTCCGTTCACTACAGGAACTATGACCTTACCCTTGGCGGAGATGGGATCGCCTGCTGTCGTTTCAATTGGAAAATCGGCTCCTGCCGTCATGTCTGTTGACTCTCTCAGCACGCTGCCACTGGCATTCTTCTGCAGCGCGGTTACATCATAGAAGGTCGTCCGGCCGTTAAAGAAGGTTATTTCCCGGATAGTTTCGAGCTTCTGATTCTTGTTATACACCGTCAGCTTCACAATATTCTTGCCGGAGTTAACACTGACTGGTGAAGCGATAAATTCGTAGTTATTATAGCTGGACAGATTGTAGCTCCAGATCTTGCCGTTCACTTCAACGGTAATCTTCTCTGCACTCGGAGCACTGCCTGTGATGCTGATATCCGCTTTATCCACTCCGTAGAATGGCGTCGCGACGGGAGCGATCAGCACTGCAGAATCGTTCTCCTTCAGCTCTACATCCCGGCTGCCCTGAGACAGATACGCCTTCAAGTTGTAAAGGGACGGGCCATTCCGATACTCCACATAGATCGGATTGTCGGTGATTGTGCTGGAGCCCTGTCTGCCGTGGAACACAATCTTGTTCAGGCCTGGGAACAGCTGAATCTCACTGACTTGAATGTTCTGGCCACTGGCATTGATATTGCCCGTGATGCCCTCACGACGGTCGATGATGTCCTTCTGGACGGTATTGCCGTTCCCATCCTGCGTCTTGGTGATCTGGTAAACATCATAGGAGATGTTGCTGTCACTGACGCCGGACAGCGTACCGTTCAAGCTCAGCTTCTCTGAGATTGAGACCGGCGGGGACGCCAGATTGTAATATTCCTGCGGGAACAAGAATGATGTTCCTGCAGCCTTAACGCTTTCCATGAAGGCTGGGGGCATCAGGCCCGCAGCCATAACGACCGTCAGCATGATGGACAGTAGTCTTTTTAACATAGTAGCCTCCTTCGAATTCAACTCCAGTCCTGTACCAGATCTTTGGAGCAGTCATATACCCTTTTATATCGGCAGGTAACTCTCCATTAATTAGTCGAAATCACAAAAAACCTCACCTGCTTCCAGGTGAGGTTCGTACTTATGCGCTATATCACGAATAATAAATTTAGAATTGCTGACGCCATTATTTACTGCCGGAATCGGCATTGGAGCGCACGCGCATCCGGCTAATCAGGCTGAGAAGCGGGCGCTTGGTCTTGCTAACCAGGCCGATGACCTCCGCACCAATCTGCATGAAGAACATCATGAAGCAGATGACCACGAACGTAACCCAGTTTGCCTCATACAGTGCGGCGGAAGACTGAATGACCGCCAATACACCGAAGAAAGCAGCAATCGCATAGATCAGCAGCACCGTCTGGCGGTGGCTGAAGCCCAGCTCCCGCAGGCAATGGTGCAGGTGACCTTTATCCGGAGCAAAGATCGGCTTGTTCTGCAGCTTGCGGCGCACGATCGCGAAGAAGGTATCCGACAATGGAACACCGATAATAATGAGCGGTGTAATAAAGGACACGATCGCAATCTGCTTAAAGCCCAAGAGAGACAGCATCGCCAAGCTGAAGCCCAGGAAGAGCGAGCCTGCATCCCCCATGAAGATCTTCGCAGGATGAAAGTTAAAGAACAGGAAGCCGATAATTCCACCAAGCAGCAGCAGACAGAGCATCGCAACCATCGTATAGCCCATCAGCAGGGACATTACGAGGATCGTGCCGATGGCGATCCCGGAGACGCCGGCAGCAAGGCCGTCCAGTCCATCGATCAGGTTAATCGCATTCGTCACACCGACAATCCAGAAGATCGTCAGCGGTACAGCAATCCAGGTCTCCAGTGAAGAGTAGGCATCCTGGAACGGAATATTTACAAAGTCAACGGTAATATTAAATCCGAATACGACCACACAAGCGGCCGCGATTTGAGCCAGAAATTTCACCTTGGCGGATAGCTGGAAACGATCATCCAGTGCTCCGATCAATACGATCATGGAGCCGCCAATCAGAAAGGCCTTCATAAAGTTAGCATCCCGCGCCGACAGGCTGTCCGGAATAAAGGGAAGTACGGCAATCAATCCGATCACAAATGCAAGATAAATGCCTAATCCGCCAAGCCGGGGCATAATTCTGGTATGCACTTTACGGGCATCCGGGACATCCACAGCACCGATTCTGATCGCGAACTTCTTCACGAGCGGTGTCAGCACCAGCGCCAGCGCCAGCGACACAATAAACCCGATTACGTATACTGGTAACATTGTAATCATTCAACCCCCATTATGGTTCTACCGTGTTGAATTATACTCCCTTCGTCCTTGAAATCCAATACCAATTTTCGGCGAATTTCAGTGATTTTCACGAAAAAAGCAGTACTGCCTGTCTCATTTCGTCACGTTTTCTTTCTCGCGCAGCACTTTTACGGCGAATTTCGGGAGAGCAAGCATCCGTTTGAAACGGGTCGGCTCGCGCAGCAAGCGGTAGAGCCATTCCATTCTCATCTTCTGCACCAGCTTCGGCGCCCGCTTGGACTTGCCGGAAACAATATCAAAGGTTCCGCCAACCCCCATCATCAACGGGACACCGAGGTCCTCCTTGTACCTTGCAATCCAGGGCTCCTGCGTCTCTGCGCCGCGGGCCACGAGAAGAATATGTGGCTCTGCCTTGCGGATGTCTGCAATAACCTCCTGATCCTGCTCCGGTCCAAAAAATCCATCACGGTATCCGGCCACAATTGCCGCCGGATACTGCATTTGTAACCGTTCCGCTGCTGCCTGAATCACTTCCGGCGTCGTGCCGAGGAGGTAAAACCTCCAGCGCTTCATCTCTCCGGCCCGAAACAGCTCATGTACCAGATCGAAGCCGGTTACCCGCTCCGCCACCGGCTCCCCGCCCTTGCTGGCTGCCCATACGATGCCGGTGCCATCCGGCACAATGATGTCTGCCCCCAGCATCATCTGCTTGTAGGCGGGTTTCTCAAGGGCCGCCATGACCATGATAGGATTGGCTGTAATAACTTGATGGGGACGCCCCGATTCCACGGCTTCCGTTAAATAAGCTACCGTATCCTTGAAATCCAGCTTGGAGAAAGGAATGCCGAAGATTGGAACGGTAGGAAAAGGCGATGCCTGCTTCAACTTACTCACCCTCTGTACCCAAATATTGTGCAATATGGCGGGCAGGCAGCTGTGCCTCCTGCTTTAACCGCCCGATTTGTGCTTCATGCTCTGATTTCCAGCTTTCTGCATGGTCCAGCATGGAAATCAGCAGCCGCTTGAGATCCTCAGGGTCCAGTGCCTCGCTCCGGCCCACTGGAGCGCTGTCCAGGCGCTTCAGAAAATGATCGATTTTGGGATCATATGAGATTCCGATCAGCGGAATGCTCTGATTGGCCGCATAGATGAGGCTGTGCAGCCGCATGCCGAGCACGACGTCACAGCGGCTGACCTCTGCCAACATATCCTGCGGCTGCTGCTCCTCCACATAATAGCTGATCTTTCCCCCATAGGTTGTAATATCACCCAAGCGCTCGGTAATATACCGGGACGCTTCCTCATCATCAGGACGATGAAAGGGCAGGAAACGAAGATGCACGGGACGCTGCCGCAGCAGTGCCTTCAGTCCTTCGGCAATCGCGTTCAGCTCCCGTCGCTGTGCATCCCAGAAGCGCACCGAAATGCCGATTACCGGCAGCTCATCACCAGCGCGCTGATGCAATGCCTCCGGTAACGGAAGTCCCATGACCGGATCCGGGACAACCTGGATCACGTCTGGTGCAATGCCCATGGATTGAAGCAGCTCGCCGGACTGCGTATCCCGTACTGAAATATAGGTGCATTTCCGCAGGACTGAACGGATAGCAGGGTAGAATAATCTCCGGTTCACAGGCCCGACACCCTGAGCATATATAAAAGTGGGCTTGCCCGCCCATTGCGCCAGCTTGATCACTCCGAGGTAGTACGGAATGGTCTTGGGACTCGTCACATCCTGAAGCAGACTTCCCCCGCCGCTGATGAGGCCGTCACTTGCCGCAATCGCTCTGCGCACCTCGCCTAGCTTCATGCGGTGAACCGCAGAGACACCATAAGTAGCCGCAGTCCATTCCGGATCTATGGACAGAACGACAGGCTCAATCCTGATCCCTGCCGCCTTGCCCTCCTCCTCCAGCGCCGTCAAAATCGATTTCAGAACGGCTTCATCACCGCTGTTTCTGAAGCCGTAATAACCTGAGATTACAATGGTTTTAGCCGATGAGACCATGATTTCCAAATCCTTTCCCCGATCTGCCAGGCGAGAATCAGTCCAAGCCCGATGAGCAAGCCCAGCCCCAGTCCCAGCAGTCCGCGAACCGCCGAAATATAGAGCGGGGAATGCAGATGCGTGAACGTACCTACGATGGACAGCTGGCCCATCGCTCCGATAATGAGCAGGTAGGCGGCATGGCGGTATTTAAAGGACAGGAACAGTCCCAGCAGCAGCACTGGATGCGCAAGCAGAAACTCCTTGTTCCGCGGCCGCACGCCAAATGTATTCTCCAGGAAGGATCGGAACGCCATTTCTATAGAAGAAACGGATCCCGCATTGCCCGTCCGGCTTAAATAGTACATGCCTACAATGCCAATGATCCCGGCCGCTGCTACCCAGAGCAGTGTTATCGGCGTGTTCAATAATGTCTGGATTCCGGCCCGTGAGGCCTGTCCTCCGCGATACAGCAGCACATAAATAGCAGTTAAGCCCATAGGAGCTACAGCCAAAAGATTCACGCCCCGGAACTGATCCAGAACCAGCATGTAAGTTACATTGTTCAATAGTGCCACCAGCAGCGGCACAGCAGCCAGGGTGAGCACCGTCGTCTTGATGAACAGCACCAGTGCGTGAGTCAAGCGCCTGCCGGTGCTCATTGATCCCACACGGCTGCTGCTCTCGGTCACCTTGCGTACCGCCAGAATCATAGCCACGGTCGGACCGCTGATCGTGACAGCAAGCGCGACCGCCTGCTCCATCAGCTCGCTGTTCAGAACGTACAAGCCTGCCGTTCCGATCAGTCCGATCACAAAGGCCGGAATAGTCAACAGTGGAATAAAATACGAAATCATGAGCGTAATCAGCGCCAGAGCGCCGATCAGCGCGCCCAGCTTGAAGTAGCGCTGCAGCGAGGACTCGGACACCTCAAAGGCTTCCGCAGGCCCCATTGTAAAGCCGTTTTGTTCCATGTCCGAGATGGTGTGGCCTGTCTCTCCCAGTGCCTCCACCAGATTGTTAATGGGGTCCGTGATGGTTCCCTGTGTCCCGTCGCGAAGCGGCTCCGCGTTCAGATAGAACATGCGGATATTGCGGTCCTTCGACGCCAGCACGAAGCGGTCGCTGATCACCTTCGGATCCAGCGCAGCATCCCGCTCGCTTAGAGAATACAGCCGGGCTACATTGTAATCCGTCAGATACGAGAGCAGCTCAAAGCCTTTTTGCGGCACCTTGATGTTCTCAATCGCGATCAGGCCGATATCATATTGATTCAGCAGACCGGCAAAATGCGTCAGGCTCTTGTCCTCTTCATGATTCTTGAAGCCTTTGGCCGCATCGCCATCGAACAGAAGCCGCTGCACACCGTAATCCGCAAAGTAAGCCATCAGGCTGGTCATGTACTCTTCATTATACGGAAGCGTATCGGACAGTCTTGGAACAATGCTAAAACCCTTCTCCCGCAGCATGTCCATCGTGATCGGATCCGGCGCCATCGGCTTCAGCCCTGCCTCAACGCGCGGTATTTCCAGGATCAGACCGTCAGAGCCGTTATATTCCCAGTCTCTTACCGGAATGTCCAGGCGGGTAAAGGTCGCTTCAATGATTGGCTTGATGGTCTCCGCGCTTTCCGCTGTCGAGAAGACGACATACGTAAAGTTGTTGCGGCGCGACACCGCCTCTTCCGTTAAATCAGCCGCCTGCTGCGCATCATACACAACAATCCGGCCGGACTTGATAAATTCCTCCAGCGTGCTCTCGAACAGTGCCATACTCGTGACACCGGCATCCTTCAGCTGGTCCAGCTGCTCCGTTATGTAAGCTTCCGGATAGGTTCGATACACGGAAATATCCAGTAAATCACGATAATCAAACACCAGCTCTACCTGCTTCGAGGTTGACTCCGTCTGCAGCCGGTCATAGCCTACCGGGAGCGCAGACAGCACACCCAGGGCAACCAGAATCCATAGCCACTTGCGGGCAGCCAGACTCCAGCGCTTCCATTGTTGAACCACAAAAATTTCCCCCTCATTCAAATGACGGGATTTATCGGTACTTGCCCGCAGCTCTGCGAGGCCATCCTTCAAAATCCCGGCCTGTTCAAAAAGGGCGGCGCCGTCGCTTCCTGCCTGCCGCCCTTTCTTGAAATGTTATGTTATGCGTCTACGCGTGCCATCACGATCGATGACAAATCTTTCAGCTTCTGCTTCGCTTCTTCCGAGGAAGCTCCTCTTACAGCAAAGTATACTTTGATCTTCGGCTCCGTACCGGATGGACGCAGGCAGAACCAGGAGCCGTCCGAGAGCATGTACTTCAGCACATTCTCCTTAGGCAGTCCGTCCAGGCCTTCCGCGTAATCCAGCACCTTCTCTACAACAGCACTCCCCAGCTCCTGCGGCGGGTTGGAGCGCCAGTCGGACATGATGCCCTGTATCTGCGCGATTCCGTTCTTTCCTTTCAAAGTACGGGATTCCAGGCCCTCCAGGAAATAGCCGAACTGCTCATACAGCTCCTGCAGCACGTCATACAGAGTCTTGCCCTGGCCTTTGTAATAGGCTGCTGCCTCACAGATCAGCATGGAGGCCAGCACTGCATCCTTGTCGCGGGCATAATTGCCGGCCAGGTAACCGTAGCTCTCCTCATAGCCGAACAGGAATGTATGCTGTCCGTTGTTCTCAAACTGGGTCATTTTCTCCCCGATATATTTGAAGCCGGTCAAGGTGTTCAGCACCGCCGCGCCGTAATGCTCTGCAATGACTGCACCCATCTCGCTCGTGACAATCGTCTTGATGACCGCTCCGTTCTGAGGCAGCTTGCCTGCTTCTTTAAGCTGGCTCAGCAAATAGTGAATCATGATCGCACCGGACTGGTTGCCCGTCAGCACTACATATTCGCCGTCACGGTTCTTCACGACAGCACCCATCCGGTCTGCATCGGGATCTGTACCGATCAGAATGTCCGCATCCACCTGCTCTCCCAGCTTCATCGCCAGGGTAAAGGCTTCCCGCTCCTCCGGGTTCGGAGATTTCACACTGGAGAAATCTGCATCGGGCTGCTCTTGCTCCTCTACCACATGCACATGCTTGAAGCCGATTCCTTCCAGGACGCGGCGCACCGGCTGATTACCTGTTCCGTGAAGCGGTGTAAACACGATCCGGAAATCGTCACTCAGGCTGGAGGCGATACGCTCGCGGTTCACACTAAGGCCTGACACCGTGTTTATGAAGGCTTCGTCCTCGTCATCACCCAGCCAGACCAGCAATCCCTGCTGCTCTGCTTCCTCCCGTGTCAGCTTCTTCACTGCGGCAAAAGAGTCTACCTCCTGAATCAGGCTGATCACCTGCTCCGCCTCATCCGGTACAAGCTGTCCACCTTCAGCGTTATACACCTTGTAGCCATTATACTCCGGCGGGTTATGGCTAGCCGTAATGACAATCCCTGCCGAGGCGTTCAAGTAACGTACGCTGTAGGACAGCTGCGGCGTAGAACGAAGCGAAGGATACAGCTTGGCTGCAATGCCGTTCCCTGCCAGCACCAATGCTGCCTCTAAGGCAAACTCCGGAGAGAAGTGGCGGGAATCATGGGCAATGACCACCGATGGCTGGCCCGAGCCCTGATGCTGCTTCAGAATGAACTGCGCGAAGCCTTGCGTCGCACGGCCCACCGTATATTTGTTCATCCGGTTGCTGCCGGCACCGATAATGCCGCGAAGCCCTCCGGTTCCAAACTCCAGATCACGGTAAAAGCGCTCTTCCAGCTCCTGCGGATCGGTTTCAATCCCGCGAAGCTCGGCCTTGGTTTCTTCATCCACGTGGTGATCATTCAGCCAGCGCTGAACAGTTTCTACGGTTCTTTGACTCATTTCTGCCATGATGGTTTTCCCCTTCCCAATCTCTAATATATGGTGGTGCATGTTAAGAAGAAGCTATGCGGGGTCTGACAGTGCGAACATAATCTCGCCTTCCGCAACGACCTTGCCCTCTACGCTGGCGGTCGCTTTTCCCTTGCCGATGGAGCCTTTAAGACGTGTAATCTCGACTTCAAGGCGCAGCGTGTCGCCCGGAACGACCTGTCCGCGGAAGCGGAAGCCATCCAGTCCGGCCAAAAAGCCCAGCTTGCCCTTGTTGCTCTCCACACTCAGCATGGCAATAGCGCCCACCTGAGCGAGCGCCTCGGTAATTAACACGCCCGGCATCACCGGATACTGCGGAAAATGGCCGGTGAAGAACGGCTCGTTCATGGTCACATTCTTGATGCCGACCGCGCGCTGGCCCTCTTCCATCTCAATAATCTTGTCCACCAGCAGAAACGGCGGGCGATGCGGAATAATGTCCTGGATTTGTCCGATATTCAGTACCGTCACAGTAAAACTCCCTTCCCATGTATGTACCCTTAGGGTACGCCTTTTGATTGATCACTTATGTAAAAAATGCATAAATCCACGGCCTTACGGCAACAATGATGATACCCTTTATGACTGCAGACATGAAGGTTGATATAAGGGGTTCTCGGTCCTTTCAGCGCAGCCTGAGGCCAGGGGGCCCTTTTCAGCGTTAACCCCTACATTATAACGTTTAACGAAAAAAAAAGAAAACTCCCGCAAGGGAGTCTACGAACAGCATATTAAGACTGGATTGGATCAGCCTGGTTAAGGTGCAAATACCAGGTCATACACATGCTTCCAGGTTTCCCATTGCAGCGCATCACTCAGCTCTCCGCCGCCCAAAACGACATAGCCAACCACCATGCCTCCGGCAAGCGCCAGGAGCAGCATCAAGGGAACGATGATGCGGCGTGCAATTTTCCACCCGGAGGCCTTGCGGCGCTTGGGCTCGCTTGCTTCACTCACGGTATAATCACCTATCCTCGCATTGTGTTGGCAAGGTTCATCATGGTATCGCTGGAGCTCAGGGCTCGCGCGGATAGCTGATAGGCCCGCTGGACCTCCATCATTTTCATCATCTGATCAGATAAATCTACATTGGACTGCTCCAGAAAACCGGAACGCACCTGCGACAAATTCTGGCCTGCAGGACCGAACACTTCATCCTCCGTCAGGCCGCCGCGCAGCATGAACAGGTTGCCATCCATCTGCACCAGACCTTCCGGACGATCCAGCTCCGCAATCTTCAGCACCTGTCCCTGAACTCTGCCGGCTGGCGTCTCAATCCAGATCTGGCCGCCGGCATCCACAGCGATTGCTGCGCCTTGCGGCAGTGAGATTGGCTCGTTATTCTGATCCAGCACGAAATAGCCCTGATTGTTGACCAGCTGAACGCGTCCCTCATTCTCAGGGTCTGGGGAGACGTGAAATCCGCCCTCGCGCGTATATGCAATATTCTCGCCGCTTCGGACAGCGAACATGCCACGGCCCTCAATGCCAAGATCCAGCGGATTGCCGGTTTCCTTCAGAACGCCCTGCTCCATATTCTGCTCCACCGTGGACAGCTTCATGCCGAAGCCGATATTGTAGCCCGGAGGCGTCACACGCCCGGAGAGCTTGAAATCCTTATGGTGCTGCTGCACCCGGTTCAGCACATCCTCAAACACAGCATCCTTGCTCTTGTAGCCCGTTGTGTTTGCATTTGCAATATTGTCCGCGATCACATCCAGCTTCTGCTGCATGCTGTTCATGGATACCATGGCGCTGATCATGGAGTTATTCATCGCTTTCCCTCCCGATGGGTGTCATGTAGACAGTTAGACTCTGCCAATTTCGTTCACGGCCTTTTCCAGCGATCTGTCATAGAATTGAACGACCTTCTGATTGGTTTCGTAGGCCCGAAGGGCCGCTGTCAGCTCGACCATGGATTTCGATGCATCCACGTTGGAGGCTTCAATATAGCCCTGCCGGATGATAACATTATCGCCCGCCGCGAGCATTCGGAAGCCATCCTCGTTATTCAGCCGATACAGGCCGTTGCCTTCCTTCACCAGATCATTTGGAGCAGACACGACCGCAACGCCCAGCGTCTGTCCCGTCGGGTTTCCGGCTCCATCCAAAATAAATCCTTGCTCATTCACTGTAAGGTCCGCCGCTCCGCCTGTCAATACAATGGGCTGATTGTCCGCGCCCAGCACCTGAAACCCGGCTGACGTCAGAACCTGACCTTCCGGCCCTACCCGAAACTCGCCGCTGCGGGTGTAGCGCAGATTTCCGTTATTGTCCTGCACCGTAAAGAAGGCTTGGGGGCGATAGGTTACCTCGCCATCTTCGCCAACATGCCTGCCCGATCCGTCAAAGACCATGCCAAGGCCTGTATCCTCATCAATGACGTTCAGCTCTGATACAATTGCAAAATCAGAGGCTTGTCCCGTTTCTCGGAGATCGCCCTGCAGGTGCAGCGCGATGCTCTCCTCTGCGAATACGCCTGTGTTCAGCTTGCCGATTACATGCCTCGGATTGCCAGGCTCCCCGCCAATCATGGACACCAGCACTTCCGGGAATGAACGGATCACCGTATCATTCTGCTTATACCCGGCGGTGTTCACATTTGATATATTCTGCGTTACTGTATCATGACGCCGCTGCTGGGTCACCATTCCGGCCGCCGCATTATATAAACCTCTCAGCACATCAAGCACTTCCCTTCCTGATCCAAGCGATAACAAGCAAACTCTATCCGTCAGCAAACTTCCTATCCTTATATATCGGAAGATTAGAACTTTTTCTTTACGACTTTATCCAAATGATCCAGCATCATGCCCGTACCCTTTACCACACAGTGCATCGGGTCTTCCGCGACGAGCACCGGGACGCGAAGCTCCTCCATTAACAGCTCGTCCACGCCGTGAAGCAGCGCGCCGCCGCCGGTCAGGATAACGCCCCGGTCAATAATATCCGCTGACAGCTCCGGTGGTGTCCGCTCCAGCACCTGCTTGGCCGCTGTAACAATGGCAGACATGGGATCTAACAGCGCTTCCTGAATTTCGGCCGAGGTGACGGTAATGGTCAGCGGGAGGCCCGATACCATATCGCGCCCGCGGATGTCCATCTCCTCAATCCGGCCGCCGGGCCGCACGGTTCCGATCGACATCTTGAGCTCCTCCGACGTCCGTTCCCCGATCAGCAATTTATATTTATGCTTGATGTACTTGATAATCGCCTCGTCGAACTTGTCCCCCGCCATTTTGAGCGAAGAGGAAGTGACGATATCGCCCATGGACAGGACGGCCACATCCGTCGTGCCCCCTCCGATATCCACTACCATATTGCCGCTGGGCTGAAAAATATCCATGCCTGCCCCGATGGCAGCAGCCTTCGGCTCTTCCTCCAGGAACACATCCTTTGCCCCGCTGCGCTCGGCCGCTTCCCGGATCGACTTCTGCTCTACGGATGTAATATTCGTAGGCGCACAGATCAGAATACGGGGGCGGCTGTGCCAGCTTCGGGCGCCAACGCGGTCGATAAAGTACCTCAGCATGCTTTCCGTAATGTCAAAATCGGCGATAACCCCGTCCCTCAGCGGGCGGATCGCCGTAATGTTGCCGGGGGTGCGGCCTACCATACGCCGTGCTGCCTCCCCGACGGCAAGGACTCGCCGATTCTCGCTTTCGATCGCCACGACAGAGGGCTCATTCAAGACGACACCTCTGCCCTTGACGTGGATTAATACGTTCGCTGTTCCGAGATCGATCCCGATATCCTTGCTAAACATCATGAAAAGCCCCCAAAGTGTTATTTTATGATAAAAGTGTACCGGTTATCGGTAGTAGTAATAGAATTTGCGGCATTAACAAACTGACATATAACGACATTTCCGGTGAAAAACCGGCACAGCCCGGGATAAAATCGTCGATCTTATACCAGCTTTTAACATATCATACTTTAGGGGAGGGATTCAACGCCATTTTCGCGACCTTTGACCTATAATCAGGATTTAGCAGAAATCACAGGCTCGCGGGAACCGGAGGCCGTTTTTTTGTACTTGATCTTGGTCGCTTCGCCGCCCCGGAGATGGCGGATGGACTTGTGGTACTCCAAGATATGCTTAACCTGATCCGCCAGGTCCGGGTTGATCTCCGGCAGACGCTCGGTTAAATCCTTATGCACCGTGCTTTTTGACACGCCAAACTCTTTGGCAATCGTTCGGACTGTATGCCTGGTTTCCACGATGCAGCGTCCGATTTTAATGGTCCGCTCTTTGATGTAATCGTGCACGCTCCCGCCTCCCTACTGTGTGGATAGTTTGGTACATTATATGAGTGGCATGACGGGATATTCGCGGTTTCACGGGGTGACAAGCTGCGCGGGGCCCAATTATTTTGCGGACATGCCGGCTGGGCTGCTTCTCGCAGAGGCAGGGGCGCGCTGACACGCTGGAGCAGCGGCAGCCTGTACAGCCCTTGCCACAGCACAAAAAAAGCGGGGGAACAAGCCCCCGCTTTCCTCTTGTCCATCCGGCAGCGCACGGCCTGCCAAGGCTGGTCGGTATTATTTTTTGCTGAACAGTGTTTCCGGGTTCACGAGATTACCGGCCTGATACACTTCGAAGTGCAGATGGTTGCCGAGATCCTTCTCGAACTCGCTGCGTCCGGCCTGGCCGATCACATCGCCCTGCTTCACTTCGCTGCCTTCTTCAACCGCGGCACCGCTAAGGCTCTGGTATACGGTTTTCAGCTCACCGGCATGGGTAATTTCGACTACGGTTCCGTTTACGGGATGCTCTTCTACCCGGGTAACCTGACCGCTTTGTACAGCTTGTACATCAAAAGGCTTGTTGTCCTGGCGCGCCAGGTCGATACCGGTGTTCGGTGTAAACGTGTCATTGTACTGAACCATCGCTGCCGCATGCTCTTCTTCCGGAGCTTCTGCATCAAAGAACGATTTGACGATGACCGCTTCCGCTTGATCGGCGGCCGGCCAAATCATGTTCTCCGCACTGGCAATCACTTCTACCGCTTCCCCGTCCTTGCCTTCCGCAGCCGTTGTCGTTCCTGCGCCTTGAGCGTCATTCACGGCGTTCTGCGGGTTCAGCGGTTGCTGGTCGGTGTCCTGGTAGACCCACACGAGGGTTAGTATAATTGCCGCTGCTGCTACATAAGCTGCCGGGAACACCCACCGTCTGGACAACATTTTTTTCCACGAAGACGGCGCTTGAGCCGGCTCTCCCTGTGCAGTTTTGGGAGCTTCTTCGCGGTTTGGAGCATTTTTGTTTGATTCATTCATTTGCAATCACCTCAGTAACCATTGTTACCGGGGTGTTTTCTTTTATACGTGGGCTATCTATTATTTTTTCGAGGGCAGTAGTTTATCAGTTTCAGCAAAAGAAATGCCTGTGTAGTAGTGGCTCAGAATCTCTTTCGCCAGGTAGCCTTCGCGCGCCATCCCCTCTGCACCGTACTGGCTCATGCCCACACCATGCCCGAAGCCATAGGTCGTAATGATGACCTCCTCCCCGCGCAGCTCAAGATCGAATTGACTGGAGCGCAGATCCAGCCTCTCGCGGATTTCCCGGCCGGTAAAGGCTTGACCGCCCAGCAGCGCCTGCTTGATCCTCCCGCCCTCCGTGTAGGCAGTGACCTTGAAAAAGCTCGCGCTGCCCTCTCCCGACTTCGACACCGGAACCGCGGCACTGGCCAATCCCAGCTGATTCACAAGCTCCTTGCGCTTCATCGTGACGACCGTCTTGTATTTCGGCGAAACTTCCAGATCCCATGGGCTCTCTACGCTTCGGAGATAGGGAAAGGCGTTACTCCAGTAGTCTTCTGAATTCTCGGTATACCCATTACTGGTGGAGAAAAAAGAAGCAGTGATCGGCTCCCCCTCATACGTCATCACGATGCCTCGCGTGTCATTCACGGCTTGTTGAATCTTGTCCAGCTCCGGCTGCTTGCCGCCTGCCTTCCATTCCTTCTCCAGCATGTCCCGGGAAATATAGGCCTGGTGCGCCACCGTGTCGGTGACCAGAGCCTTGTCCCCCGGGACTCCGCTGGTATCACCGCTGCGCAGGCGCTGCACGATATAGGTGCGGGCGGCGATCGCCTGAGCCTTTAAGGCCTCGAGCTGGAACGCCGCCGGCATTTCGGCGGCGACGACGCCGACGAGGTAGCGCTCCAGCGGGAGCTGCTCCACCGTGTCCGTCCCCGACAGGTAGACGGACACGGTCGGCTCTTCCGCCGCCTTCGGCATGGCGGAAGGGGCGGCGGGCGCCGGCCCGGGCGCGGGCGGTGCGGGCTGGTGGGTGCCCCCCGGGGCAACCACCAGCAGCGGCAGCGCCAGCGCGAGGGCCAGCAGGCCCGCCAGGGCCCACGCAGCGGGGTGCAGCTGCACCCGCTGCGGGCGGGCCGGGCGCCGCGCGGCGCGGCCGCGGCGCCATGGGCGCGGGAGGCGCGCACGGGACGTGCGTGCGGGGCTCCCGCGCAGCGCGCCGCCAGGCGCAGCCGCGGCCGCGCCCGGCACGGGCAGCGGCGCCGCCTCCGCTGCGCGGGCCCGCGCGCTGCCTTGCTCTGCCCTTGCCGTCCCGTGCTTCGCCGCCACTCTCGTGCCCGCGCTCGGCCGCCCCGGCTCTCTCGCCGCCCCGTGCTCCCCAGCGGAACCGCCCGGGAAGCTCCACGTAATCATAGGCTGCGGCTCTGCCATCTGCTCCTGCTCATGCTTATGCTCGCCCTCTCCTGCCTCTCTTGTATCTATGGCAGCGTCGCTGCCGCGCTGAGCCGGGATCGAAACTTGAATACGAACCTTGGAATCTTTCATTCTGCTCTCCCTCCTGAATCCCTAAGCTTTCACGCCAAGTGCGTCCATATTTTTGAATTGATATATATGTATGAGAGAGTAACAGATGATAGAACCGGATCCGAACGTAGTGTGCTCCCTAGCATTCCCTAGAAACAAACAAAGACATGGCGGTACCGGGAACAGCTTCCTGGTATCACCATGTCTTTGTTCATGTTACTTCTATCGCAGGCTGTTATTTCTAAGCAGCAGCTTCTCCCCCGGCTTCATCCGCCGTTTTAAGAGAACTCTAGAAGTCGTTTCCTTACACCCAGCTTGGCTGAACCTTGAACACCTTCGTGTCTTCGGTTTCTGCAACAGCCGGCTTCGCCGTCTCCTGTGTGCTGCGCTCTTCTGTCGAAATACGCCAGATGTCTGCGCCAAGACCGGACAGCTTCTCTGCCAGATTCACATAGCCGCGATCAATATGATGCGTACCTGTGACCTCTGTCGTTCCTTCAGCCACCAATCCAGCCATAATCAAGGCTGCGCCTGCGCGAAGGTCCGTTGCGCATACCTTTGCTCCGGTCAGCTTGGCGTCTCCTGTTACGATGGAGGAGCGTCCTTCAATCTTGATTTCCGCATTCATAAGCTGGAATTCTTCCACATGCATGAAGCGGTTCTCAAAAACGGTCTCCGTAACCACACTGGTTCCCTTGGATTTCAGCAGCAGCGCCATCATCTGGGACTGCATATCGGTCGGAAAGCCCGGGTATGGGAGAGTTTTCACATCCACAGCCTTCAGCGGCTTGTCGGCAATCACCCGGATCCCGTTCTCATCCGGCTGTACCGTCACACCCATTTCCTCCATCTTCGCAATCAAAGAGCCCAAATGGTCCGCAATCGCACCTTCCACATACACATCTCCACCCGTAATGGCGGCAGCCGCCATGAAGGTCCCGGCTTCAATCCGGTCCGGAATGACATGATGCTTCACGCCGTGCAGCTTCTCTACACCTTCGATCCGAATGACCCCGGTGCCTGCACCGCGAACCACAGCGCCCATTCCGTTCAGGTAGTTCGCCAAATCGACAATTTCCGGCTCTTTCGCCGCATTTTCGATCGTGGTTACGCCTTCAGCCAGCGTAGCCGCCATCATGATGTTCTGGGTTGCGCCTACGCTGGCAACATCCAGATATATTTTTGCACCGCGCAGTCTTCCATTGCTCTTGGCTTCAATGAATCCCTGGCCCAAGCTGATCTCTGCACCCAATGCTTCAAAGCCCTTCAAATGCTGGTCAATCGGTCTGGTCCCGATGGCACAGCCACCCGGCAGAGAAATCTTCGTGCTGCCACAGCGAGCAAGCAAAGGTCCCATCACCAGGAACGAGGCACGCATTTTCCGCACCCATTCATACGGTGCTTCACATGTGGAGATGTTCTCCGCGTTCACGGTGATCACATCATCCTTATATGTAACTGCAGCCCCTAAAGATTCCAACACCTTGCTAATGGTCATCACATCGTCAAGAGGAGGGGCGTCAATAATGACACTTTCTCCTTCTTCCCCGAGAAGAGAGGCGGCGATGATCGGAAGAACTGAATTCTTTGCTCCGCTGACTTTGACACTTCCGGCCAGTCTTTTGCCACCGCGGACGATAAATTTGCTCATCTTGGTTTCCCTCCGCGTCCATAAATTCTGATTATCATACATTCTTATCAATGACGTTACAAATACCTGCTAAATTTCCAACTTACATCTTACCATTGCCATTTCCAGACGTACAAGGTTACCAAGGACTATTTCCCATACACTTCGTCCCGTCCGATGATCTGTTTCTACGATTATCCAACTGACCCCTGTCTACATCCTTAAACACATTTCAATTCCTCTAACAAGCATTTCAATACATTAGTTGTATGCGACATAGACCTCAAAAGGTTCCCACGCGTTATTCCTGACCTGTCATTTCATTCAGGAGCGGGTGAACGTTTTAGTTCAGAAGTCATGTTCGTCCGCCCGATTATTATGCTTATTGTCATTGTTAACATAATAATTCACGTTTATTCGACATCTGTCTCAGGCAGCCTATCAGACTTATAACCAATCAAGACCCCGTTAAAACACAGCTAGCAATAAACCTAAAAAATATATCGGATCATTTGGCTCCAAATCAAATAGTCATTGAGAAATTCAGCTACAAAACGACCCAGCACTACAGCTAGCAGCACATGCAGCAGCCTTCCTTGGGGACTTTTGGGATTTCGGATCACCAAATCCAGTTTTAATGTTTGTAATGCCCACCATGCCAGTGCAATGCATAAGAGCGATACGGTGATGGAGATAAGTCCGCTTACGCCTACCGCACTGTCTACGGCACTTGAAATGTCTTGATTCATATTCCCTCCTCCAGGCTCAGATGTTAGGCCCGAAAAGGACCGACTTCTCTATCATACTTGGCAAAGCCTGAAGAATCCACCCCTATATCCCACCATTTCCTCGGAAATAAAAAAAAATGATCACTTATGGTCATTTTCATGAACTTTTTCATGACTTATGGCCCTAAACCGCGCTATATCAGGATTCATCGCTCTTTTTACTTTGAAAACGCCAAGATTTTTTCCAATGAAAAAAGCGATTCGGCTGCTTGCACAGCTGAATCGCTTCTTTAGTGACTATGATAAATCTTAGTTTCCGCCGGAAACCTTGATCCGGTTCATCGCCCGCTGCAGAGACAGCTCGGCACGGCGATGGTCTATTTCATCCTGGCGGCTTGCGCCCAGACGGGCTTCTGCCCGGCTCTTTGCAGCCTCAGCACGCTCAAGATCAATTTCAGTCGCTTTCTCGGCGCTTTCTGCCAAGATCACCACTTTGTCCTTCCGGACCTCAACAAACCCGCCCTGAACCGCAAATGCGGTAGTCTGATTTCCGATTTTCACGAAAACCGGAGCGACCTGCAGCGGCGTTACGAATGGGATATGCCCCGGCAAAATGCCCAGCTCCCCTTCCACACCACGCACAGTAATGCTGTTGGCCTGCTCGGAATACACCAGGCGGTCCGGAGTTACAATCTCTAACAAAAAGGTGCTCACTTCCATCCCTCCTCACCGTTTTCCGCAGAAAACCCGCAGCAGCAGGCAAGACACGCTGAATTATCAGCGTCCCGCCTGTCTGATACGAGAGCGTCAGCTTACATAGTTTTGGCTTTTTCCACTGCTTCCTCAATGGTGCCGACGAACAGGAAAGCGGCCTCTGGAAGGCTGTCATGCTTACCATCCAGAATTTCCTTGAAGCTGCGCACGGTTTCTTTAACCGGTACATATTTACCCGGCATACCGTTGAACTGCTCGGCTACGTGGAACGGCTGGGACAGGAAACGCTGAACGCGGCGCGCACGCGCAACGATCGCTTTATCTTCCTCACTCAGCTCGTCCATACCGAGGATGGCGATAATATCCTGAAGCTCGTTGTAACGAGCAAGAATTTTCTTAACGCCTTGAGCTACGTTGTAATGCTCTTCGCCTACAACCTCAGGAGCCAGAATCCGGGAGCTGGATGCCAGCGGATCTACCGCCGGGTAGATACCCATCTCGGAAATTTTACGCTCCAGGTTCGTCGTTGCGTCCAAGTGGGCAAACGTCGTTGCCGGAGCCGGATCCGTGTAGTCATCCGCAGGCACGTAGATCGCCTGGATGGACGTTACAGAGCCTTTCTTCGTGGAGGTAATCCGCTCTTGCAGACGTCCCATCTCGGAAGCCAGTGTCGGCTGGTAACCTACCGCCGAAGGCATCCGGCCGAGGAGGGCCGATACTTCAGAACCCGCTTGGGTGAAACGGAAGATGTTATCAATGAAGAGCAGTACGTCCTTGCCTTCCTGGTCACGGAAATACTCCGCCATTGTCAAACCGGTCAGGGCTACACGCAGACGCGCGCCCGGAGGCTCGTTCATCTGTCCGAAAACCATCGCGGTTTTGTTGATTACGCCGGAATCGCTCATCTCGTGGTACAGGTCATTACCTTCACGAGTACGCTCGCCGACCCCTGCAAATACAGAGATACCGCCGTGCTCTTGAGCGATGTTATTAATCAGTTCCTGGATCGCAACGGTTTTACCTACACCCGCGCCGCCGAAGAGACCGATTTTGCCGCCCTTTTGGTAAGGAGCCAGCAGGTCGATAACCTTGATGCCGGTTTCCAGCATTTCAGCTTGCGTGGAAAGCTCATCATATGCAGGAGCTTCACGGTGGATCGGGTTATTGACCTCGGATACAACCACGCCTGCATTATCAATCGGCTCACCCAGAACGTTAAATACACGGCCCAGTGTAGAAGAGCCTACAGGTACAGTAATCGGTCTGCCCAGATCCGTTGCCTCGATTCCACGAATCAAGCCATCGGTCGAGGACATCGCGATACAACGTACCAGGTTATCACCCAGGTGGTTGGATACTTCCAAAGTCAGATTAACCGAACGGCCGCCTTCCACAACGCCTTCAATCTTGACAGCGTTAAAGATGTCGGGAAGCTGACCGCGTTCAAATTCAATGTCAACAACAGCGCCTGTAATGCTGACAACGCGTCCTTTGTTCATCTTTTCGTTTTCCCTCCTACCCGCCCGCCGTTATGCACGGCGAGCGATCATCGTAAAGCAGCACGATCTGTGCTGCCAGTATTTCTTCATGTTGAAGCTAGGTTTAGCACGTTACTGTGCGTCGGCACCGGCAACAATCTCGGAGATTTCCTGAGTGATTGCAGCCTGACGGGCACGGTTGTATGTCAATTTCAGCTCGCCGATCAGCTTGCTGGCGTTCTTCGTTGCAGCACCCATCGCGGTCATCTTGGCACCGAGCTCACTTGCCTTGGCGTTCAGCATTGCGCTGAAGATGAGCGTTTCTGCATATTTCGGAAGCAAAGCCTCCAGAACCGCCTCTGGCGAAGGCTCGTATTCATGACCGGATGCACTTGCGCCGGCTCCGATATTTTCCATAGGCAGAAGCTGGTCCACTTCCGGGGTTTGTGTCAAAGCATTCAAGAAACGGTTATAGCAAAGGTATAGCTCGTCAATATGACCCAGCTCATACTGCTGTACCGCAGCCGATGCAATCGACTTGATGTCCCCATATGTAGGGCTGTCTGACAAATCTGTCAGCGCTTCTGAAACCGGAAGCTCGCGGCGGCGGAAGTAATCGCGGCCTTTACGGCCAATGACGAAGATCGTGTACTCGTCCTTGGACTTATGGCGCTCAGCCAGAATCGCCGAGACTTTACGCAAAACGTTGGAGTTGGAAGCCCCTGCAAGACCGCGGTCGGAAGTGATGACCAGGTAACCGGTCTTCTTCACCTCGCGCTTTTCCAGCATGGGATGGCTGATGCCTTTGGTGCCGGCTGCAATGCTGCCGACTACCTCTTTCAGCTTCTCGGAGTAAGGAAGGGCGGATGTCGCCTTCTCCTGCGCTCTTCTCAGCTTGGCCGCAGCGACCATTTCCATTGCCTTGGTGATCTGCTTGGTGTTCTGGATACTTTTGATCTGCCGTTTGATATCGCGTAATCCTCTTGCCATGTTTTCACCACCTCAAAACTTTGGCGAAGCCAAAGTTACTTCGTAAGCATCAACATAAACTTTGGCGAAGCCAAAGTTACTTCGTAAGCATCAACATAAACTTTGGCGAAGCCAAAGTTACTTCGTAAGCATCAACATAAACTTTGGCGAAGCCAAAGTTACTTCGTAAGCATCAGCATAAGCTTTGGCGAAGCCAAAGCGGTACCTGATTATGATGAAAGAGGATACCGGACGTGCGCCACGCGGCTCCCCTTCCATTGTATTACTGAGAATGCCGAGCCTTATGCCGAAGCAGCAAAGCCCTTCTTGAACTGCTCGATGGCACTCTTCAGCGCATTTTCGTTATCCGCTGTCAAATCCTTCGTATCCGTAATGGATTGAATGATTTCCGGCTTATTGCTTTCCACATAGGCAAGGAATTCTTTCTCGAAGCGGCGAACATCCGCAACTTGAATTTCATCCAGGTAACCCTTCACTGCTGTGTACAAGCTGATGACCTGCTGTTCAACAGACAACGGCTGGTTTACACCCTGCTTCAGGATTTCCATCAGTCTCGCACCACGATTCAGGCGAGCCAGTGTGGATTTGTCCAGATCGGATCCGAACTGAGAGAACGCTTGAAGCTCGCGGTATTGTGCGAGATCCAGCTTCAGACCGCCGGCAACCTTCTTCATCGCTTTAATCTGCGCGGAGCCGCCGACACGGGATACGGAAATACCTACGTTGATCGCTGGGCGCTGACCGGAGTAGAACAGGTCAGACTCCAAGAAGATCTGTCCGTCGGTAATCGAAATCACGTTCGTCGGAATGTACGCGGATACGTCAGAAGCCTGCGTCTCGATGAATGGCAGTGCCGTCAGGGAACCGCCGCCCAGCTCGTCGCTCAGCTTCGCTGCACGCTCCAGCAAACGGGAATGCAGATAGAAAACGTCACCCGGATATGCTTCCCGACCCGGAGGACGACGAAGCAGCAAGGACAGTTCGCGGTAAGCTGCTGCCTGCTTGGACAGGTCATCATAAATGATGAGGGCATGCTCACCCTTGAACATGAAGTACTCGCCCATAGCGCAGCCTGCGTATGGAGCAATGTACTGCAGAGGAGCCGGTTCGGAAGCGGAAGCGGTCACGATGATTGTGTACTCCAGTGCACCATGACGACGCAGTGTTTCTACAACCTGTGCAACCGTGGATTGCTTCTGACCAATTGCGACGTAAATACATTTCACGCCATTGCCCTTCTGGTTCAGGATCGTGTCAATCGCGATCGAGGTTTTACCTGTTTGACGGTCACCGATGATCAATTCGCGCTGACCGCGGCCGATTGGAACCATAGCGTCGATCGCTTTAATTCCAGTCTGCATCGGCTCATGAACGGATTTACGGTCGATAACGCCTGGAGCGTTGCTTTCTACCGGACGATATGCAGCCGCTTCAATTGGGCCTTTGCCATCCAGTGGCTGACCCAGCGGGTTTACGACACGTCCCAGAAGTGCTTCACCTACAGGCACCTCCATGATCCGTCCCGTACGCTTAACCTGATCGCCTTCCTTAATGTCGGAGAAAGGACCGAGGATAACGACACCCACGTTGCTTTCTTCCAGGTTGAGCGCCAAACCGAATACGCCGCTTTGGAACTCCAGCAATTCACCGGACATGGCATTTTCAAGGCCGTATACGCGAGCGATACCGTCACTAACTTGAATTACCGTACCCACTTCAGAAACAGCGATATCGGATTTGTATTGTTCAATTTGACTTTTAATCAAAGTACTGATTTCTTCAGGTCTGATACTCAACGTGTTCACCCCTATCTTCTAAACTCTGAAAGATTTCTCGAGACGCTGCAGCTTGCCAGCCAGACTGCCGTCGTACAGCTTATCGCCGATTACAACCTTCAGTCCTCCCAGCAGGCTCTCGTCCACTACATTACTAACACGAATCTTCTTCTGGGCCATCTGTCCGAATTCGGCAGACACCTGATTCTGCTCCTGCTCGCTCAGGGGATAGGTCGAATACACGATTGCATCCGCCATTCCCAGGCTGTCTCCCTGAATCTTCACATAGCTGTCAAGCAGGTCGCTGATCAGCTCTGCGCGTCCACGGTTCAAGAGCAGCTCCATTGTATTCATAACCGGCGCTGACACTTTCCCTGCCAATGCCTTGCTAAGCACTTCCATCTTCACGGACTGAGGCACATTCGGAGTGGAGATAAACTTCTGAATGTCGGTATCGCCTTCAATGGCTTGGACTACCGAACGAAGCTCCTCTTCCACTTCCAGACCCTTCTGCTGCTGAGCCGCCACTTCGAACAGCGCCCGCGCATACCGCTTCGCTGCTACAGTTTCCTGGCTCATGGTCTGCCCCCTACCTCTTTAAGGTATTGGTCTACCAATTCTTCCTGGGCTTTGCCGTTGCTCACTTCACGTTGAATCAGCTTCGATGCGATCTTCACGGATACCGTGCCCAGCTCGCTGCGCAGCTCTTCAACAGCCTTGTTCTTCTCATTCTCGATGTCGCGAACAGCTTCCGTCTTCAGACGTACAGCCTCTTCCTTCGCTTGCTCCAGCATTTGCTCAGCCTGCTTGCTGCTGGTCTGTCTGGAACGTTCAATAATTTCTTGAGCATCCTTACGAGCCTGCTCCAGTGCCTTCTTCTGATCTTCTACATATTGAGCCGCCTGCTGGCGGGTTTGTGCTGCTTCATTCATTTGACCCATGACAAGCTCGCGGCGCTGCTCCATAATCGCAAACAGCTTGCTGAATGCGAACTTCTGAAGCAGAACATAAAGCAAGATAAATGAAATTATCGTAATTGCAATGTTTTCCCACAAAATATGCATTAAAGTCACTCCTTTCCGTTAACACGAAGTGCGGTGTTTAACAAAACGAAGGCGCGGATGGCATCGGCCCTCCCCGCCAAACCGTTGTATTGTTATTAAGAAAACATGATCAGGAACGCGATTACAGTAGCCGCCAAAGGAATAACCTCGACGATACCTACGCCGATAAACATCGTTGTTTGAAGCTGGCCGCGAGCTTCCGGCTGACGAGCGATAGACTCTACCGTTCTGCTTACGATCATACCGTTACCCAAGCCTGCGCCCAATGCGCCCAAACCTACTGCAATTGCTGCTGCCAAATATTCCATTCCCATTGTTAAAAATCCTCCTTAAATTAAGTTGCTTTGAATTGGTAAAGCTATAAATAATATCTCTTTCGAATCACACCGCTTGCACGGGCAATTCTCGGAGTTCATTAATGCTCTTCGTGAATCGAAGCCTGCGAGATGTACACCATCGTCAGGATGGTAAAGATAAACGCCTGCAGCGCGCCGACAAAGATACTGAAGCCCTGCCATGCCGCCATAAACGGAATGCCGTAGAAGCCTGTCTTCAGAATAACCGTAATCAATACCTCACCTGCAAAAATGTTTGCGTACAGCCGGATCGACAAAGCGATAGGCTTTGCCAGGTTCTCAACAATGTTGAGCGGCAGGAAGATTGGAAACGGCTCGATGTAGTGCTTCAGGTAATGCTTGCGGTTCAGCTTCAATCCCAGGTAGTTCATCAAGATGAAAACGACGATGGCCAGACCTGCGGTAACCGAGATGTCAGCCGTTGGCGATTTCCACCACAGAACGTGTGCATAGTAATCCGGCTTGAGATCCTTCGTCGCCTCGATCACGTGTCCAAACACAGTGAAATTGGCTGGAAGATCTGTAATGACGGAGAACGGCAAGCCCAGAAGGTTCGCTACAAAAATGAACAAAATCAGAGTCAGGCCGAGCGATATGTACTGCCTTCCCTTATTCAGGTCCATTGCACTAGCGACGATGCCCTGCACAAATTCTACTACCCATTCCATGAAGTTTTGCAGTTTGGAAGGGTTTTCGACAGACAGATTACGGACAGACAGCATCACGAGTGCAAAGACCACCACGCAGGTGACCAGGAGCATCAGAACCGCTGACAAGTCAATATGTAGCCCGCCGAGAATAATAACCGGTGAATCATGCATGTATTAGTTTTCACCCCTTTCCAAGTTAGCGTTGGTCATTGGTTGTTTCTCAAACTGAACACAATGCTGACAGGAATCGTCAACATCTGGGGGATGAACAAACCGGCGACAGCCGCACCCAATGATACCTGCTCCAGCTTGATGGCCACAGCTGCGATCAGCACACCGATGCACAGGCGGGTAATGAAGCCGAAGCTGAGCCGCTTGTCATGGTTGTCGACCGCCATTTGGGCCACCTGCCGCACCTTCAGGGAAAGGAAGCGAAAGTTAAACAGCCCTGCTGTCATGCCCAGAATCCCTCCGGCAAACTCTGGCCGAAATTCCGGATATACAGCCCATCCCAGAAACAGCGCTGCCATAATGAGATAGGAAATCCTCGTCACGGCGCCCACAATGGATGTCAGATCATTCACGTTGTGCCCCCAGAAACTTTTTAATGAGAAGAGATATATTCAAAATCCCCAAAGCGAGTCCGGTCAAGGTTCCAATGGCCAGCCAGTACCTAGGCCCGTCCATCCATTCCATGACCCACCTTCCTGCAAAAAAACCAATTACGATGTAGGCTGCCAGCAGTCCGCCGGATCCGCCGAGATAAAGCGCAATCATCCAAGGGTTATCTTGACTGTTCGGATTTTTCATAGTACCTCTCTAATCCCAACTCATTTTACTGAATAACAGAAGAGTTTGTCAATGAATCACTTTGACTGATTTTCCTTATAAAACGGGCGTTTCAGGGTATTTAAAATCCCGAAACGCCGCGTCAACCGTACAGTTCAACTGTATACTGCGCTGCTGTACTGCAGCTTATATTTTTTTAACGGTTTGTGAACATTCTGTGAAACTCCGACGGACGCTCGCTCTGCACGCCAAAATGATGCAAAATCGCATTCACGATCCGCTCCGAGGCTTGTCCATCCCCATACGGATTCGCGGCTTTGCTCATGGACTCATACAGATCCTGATCCGTAAGCAGGCTGCGCGTCTTCTCATAAACCTCTTGCTCGTGGGTTCCGGCGAGCGACAGCGTCCCTGCTTCAACGCCTTCCGGCCGCTCCGTCGTATCCCGAAGCACCAGCACGGGCACGCCGTAAGAAGGCGCCTCCTCCTGAAGTCCGCCGGAATCCGTCAGGATCAGGTGGGTGTGCGGGTAGAAATTGTGGAAGTCCACCACATCCATCGGATCGATCAGACGGATGCGGGGATGGCCTCCCAGAATCTCATGAGCCGGCTCCAGCACCGCAGGGCTGGGATGAACAGGATACACGATCGCAACGTCCTCAAACTCATCCGCAATCCGCTTCACAGCGCGGAACACATTACGATGCGGCTCCCCCTGCGACTCCCGCCGGTGGGCGGTCATCAGAATCAGCCGTTTGCCTTTGGCCCAGTCCAGCATCGGGTGGGTATAATCCGGCTTCACGGTATAACGGAACACATCGGTAATGGTGTTGCCTGTCACATAGATCGAGTCTTCATTCTTGTTCTCGCTTCTCAAATTGCCCGCAGACAGATCGGTTGGCGCAAAATGAATATCAGCCAGCACCCCGGTCAGCTGGCGGTTCATCTCCTCCGGATACGGAGAAAGCTTGTTCCATGTTCGAAGACCGGCTTCAACATGGCCCACCTGGATCTTCTGAAGAAAAGCCGCATAGCTGGCGAGGAAGGTCGTCAGCGTGTCGCCGTGAACGAGCACAATGTCCGGCTTCGCTTCGCGCAGCACGGGCTCCAGCCCCTCCAGCACGCGAACCGTAATTTCATTCAGCGTCTGGCGGTCCTTCATTACATTCAGATCATAATCCGGCACGATGCCGAATACGTCCAGCACTTGATCAAGCATCTGGCGGTGCTGCGCGGTCACGCAGACCACAGATTCAATGTGCTCGGGATGGCGCTGAAGCTCCAGAATGAGCGGCGCCATTTTGATCGCCTCCGGCCGGACGCCGAAGATCGTCATCACTTTAATTTTGGACATGTTGGACTAACTCCTCTTCTCCCGCTATACAGCAAAGACCTTCCATGCGAAAGCATGGATCAAAGCATCACAGCGTTTATATCTCGGCTTGCGGCGGCTACTTCGTGCCGTACAGCCGGTCACCGGCATCGCCAAGGCCAGGCACAATGTACCCGTGATCATCCAGACCCTCGTCCAGCGCCGCTACATAAATATCGACATCCGGATGAGCATCATGCACAGCCTTCACGCCCTCCGGCGCGGCAACCAGGTTCATCATCTTGATCTGTGTGCAGCCGCGCTTCTTCAGCACATCAATGGCCGCAATCGCCGAGCCGCCGGTAGCCAGCATGGGATCGATCACGATCAGCTCGCGCTCGGTCACATCGGTTGGCAGCTTGGTATAATATTCGACCGGCTGCAGCGTTTCCGGATCCCGGAACAAGCCGACATGTCCGACCTTCGCCGCCGGCAGCAGCTTCACGACGCCATCCAGCATCCCCAGCCCGGCGCGAAGAATCGGGATGAGCCCCAGCATGCGGCCGGAAATGACCTTGCCCTCCGTCTGCGCCACCGGTGTCGTTACAGCAATGGACTCCAATGAAATATTGCGTGTAATTTCATACGCCATCAAGGTAGCGACCTCATCCACCAGCTCCCGAAAATCCTTCGTGTTGGTCTGCTTATCGCGTATAAAAGTTAGTTTGTGTTGAATTAAAGGGTGATCACAAATCACCAATTTTCCCATGTCAGGTCCCTCCGGTTGGTTACGTATATGTTCTTATATATTCTTCAATATGGGCTGCAAGCAGGATTGTGGCTCCATAAATCTTGTCTATTATATCACTCCCGGATGTGATTTTACACCTGCAAGACCGATGAATGTTTTCCACCTGTAGAAGCGGCGTTTCCCGCTCTGTAAAGAATATGCAAGAAACCCCGTCATACCTGACGGGGCCTTGGTAATAGCAGTCGATAAAGGATTAGTATTTCATTTCAGGATACAGCGGGTATTGGTCCGTCAGCTCAGCCACCATACGGGCGGCCTTCGCCAGATTCTCCTCGTCCTTCGGCTGGCGAAGTGTCATGGCAATGACCTTGCCGATCGTCTTCATTGCAGCTTCGTCCATGCCGCGGGAGGTGACTGCCGGCGTACCAAGCCGGATGCCGCTGGTAACAAACGGAGATGTCGGGTCAAACGGAATGGCGTTCTTGTTCACCGTGATGCCGATGGAGTCGAGCACTTTTTCCGCGTCCTTGCCGGTGATGTCCATATTGCGGGTATCGAGCAGCATCAGGTGATTGTCAGTGCCGCCGGATACAATGTTCAGGCCTTCCTCAATCAGCGTTTCGCACAGCACCTTCGCGTTGTTCACCACCTGCTGGCAGTATTCCTTGAAGGAAGGCTGCAGCGCTTCACCGAAAGCCACCGCCTTGGAAGCAATGACGTGCATCAAAGGACCGCCCTGGGAGCCAGGGAACACAGCCTTGTCAATAGCCGTCGCCCATGGCTGCTTGCACAGAATCAAGCCGCCGCGAGGTCCGCGCAGTGTCTTGTGCGTAGTTGTCGTTACAAAATGCGCATGCGGAACCGGGCTCGGATGCAGACCGGCTGCAACAAGGCCGGCGATGTGCGCCATGTCTACCATGAAGAGCGCGCCGACGTCGTTTGCGATGGAAGCCATTTTTTCGAAATCAATGATCCGCGGGTATGCACTCGCGCCGGCTACAATCAGGCGAGGGCGGTGCTTGAACGCCGCTTTGCGGACTTCATCATAGTCGATGAGGAAGCTGTCTTCCTGTACGCCATAGGCAACGAAGTTGTACAGCAGGCCCGAAGCGTTCACAGGGCTGCCGTGCGTCAGATGTCCGCCATGAGCAAGGTTCATACCCAGTACGGTATCTCCAGGCTTCAGCACAGCCAGGTAAACGGCCATGTTCGCTTGTGCGCCGGAGTGAGGCTGTACATTCGCATGATCTGCTCCGAACAGCTCCTTCGCACGGTCACGCGCCAGATCCTCAACAATATCTACACGCTCACAGCCGCCGTAGTAGCGCTTGCCCGGCAGGCCTTCCGCGTATTTGTTCGTCAGCACGGAGCCCATAGCTTCCATAACAGCCTCGCTGACAATGTTCTCTGATGCAATCAGCTCAATGTTGCTGCGCTGGCGGGAAAGCTCCAGATTCATGGCTTCCAGTACAGCCGGGTCGGCCTTGCGCAAATGTTCCATCATAATTATTTCCTCCCTGAATCTACATAGTATTTATATAAAAGTAAGGTAAATAACGTCATCAATCACAAAAACCGGCTCCGCTCTCGTTCTCCAGCCTGTACACGGCGCGTTCGCCGCCGATCAGCTTCGGGCGGGTAAATGCCGCGGTTACTCTCGCCTCGCCGATGCTGCGGCGCGAAGGGCGGAAGGGCACCGCGACATGCTTCAAATGCATGCCAATCAGCGTCTCGCCAATATCGAGCCCCGCATCTGCCGCGACATGCTCCGCCAGGCACGGCTGCCGGAAGCTGCGGTAAGCGGCCGCGGCCATCGAGCCGCCGGCTTTAGGGACGGGAATCGCTGCAACCTCATTCAAGGACAGCCGCTCCAGCACCTTCCGCTCCATAACCAGCGCGCGGTTCAGATGCTCGCAGCACTGATAAACCGTATCAAAGCCCAGCTCCTGCTGCACCTCTTGAATGCCTTGAAGCAGCTGCTCCGCGATGTCCAGGGCGCCGCTTGTGCCGATCCGCCGGCCCGCCGCTTCACTCGTGCTTGTGCCGACCACCAGCACCTTGCCCGACCTGAGACCGGCTGCTTCCGCCAGCTCTCTCAACACCTGCACCGTCTGCTCCTTCAAGCTCATGTCTCTCACTTCTGCCCCATGCTCCATCCAGTGGACCGCCTCCCGCCTGTATATTGTATGGAAGTGTTCTTATGCCAAGTTGAACCGTATCCTTAGAAGGGCCGCAGCCTCGGCTTCCCCCGAAGCAACAAGCTCCAGGCTCCAGGGTTTAGGCTTTCAGATACCGATCCTCGATGGCCTTAATCTTGCTTACACGCCCGATGTGGCGCTCACCTTGGCTGAATTCCGTAGTCAGCCAGGCCGTTACGATCTCCGCAGCCAGCCCCGGCCCCACGACACGCTCGCCCAGTGCCAGCACATTGCTGTCGTTATGCTCCCGCGTCGCTTTGGCGGAGAATACATCATGGGTCAACGCGCAGCGGATGCCCGGCACCTTGTTCGCTGCAATGCTCATGCCGATCCCCGTTCCGCAAATCAGAATGCCCCGGTCAGCTTCACCGGCGATGACCCGCTCGCAGACGGGCAGAGCATAATCCGGATAATCCACAGACGTCTCACAGCCGCAGCTTAAATCCTCGACCTCATGCCCCAGCTCCTGAATGACCTTGATCATCTCTTCCTTCAAGCGTATACCGGCGTGATCCGTGCCCAATGCGATTCTCATGATTGAAAAACCTCCTCGTGATTTCATCCTCTGGTTCAAATACTAGTTATAGTATAACCCATGGTCTGGCCAAAAGACGAAAAAAGAGCAGTCTGCACACGCATAACGTGCACAAATGCTCTTTGCCCAGGCGACCGGCCGTATGTCTCCGATGCTCCATCGTGGTTTACTCCACTTCGTCGCCAGTTACATCGGAATCTCACTTTTTCCACTTCATCTTAAATCAAAACATCCCCAAAAGCAAGGGAGACATTTGGACCATTTACGTCGATGTGCAGCCGTCCCTCATTCTCATAAACAGCAGGATGAAAGACTGCAAAAAACCGGCTCTCTAAAGCCAGCCTCAGCGCGCTTCTCCCTCCAGCTTGTCCAGCAGGCGGAACAGCGCGGTCCGGATCTCGGCCGCCGTCGCCTCATAGTCCTCCAGCGAGCCGCCATAAGGATCCGAGATATCAAAGCTCGGAATCCGCTGGCGCAGCTCGATCAAGCGCTCCCGCTCCTGGCTGGACTGGGCACCCCCGAGCGAACGGGTCAGCTCTGCCGATACATAGAGCCGGTCCAGCTCCTGCAGATCCTGCATGACCTGCTCATCCGCTCCGGCAAATTCCTTCAGCGTGTGCACCTTGTCTGCTGCCTCCGGAAACCGGGAAATCGCGAACTGCTTGTGGGACTGAGTCAGTGTCAGAATCAAATCTGCCCATGCTACCAGCTCCCGGCTGAGCGGCTTCGAGGTGAATTCCCCCTCAATGCTCTGATCCCGCAGCACCGCCTGGGCGTGACGCGAAATCGGCATGCCCTCCACGGCAGCTACCCCGGCAGAGCGTACCTCAAGCTTCATGGACCTTCCGGCCGCCAGCTTGCGCAGCATGCCTTCTGCCATGGGGCTGCGGCACGTATTGCCTGTGCACAGAAACAAAATATTAGTCACGGCTTCTCGCCTCCTGTCGCCTGTAAAGATCTGCGGTTATTGTATCAAAAGATAAACATCAAGCCAAACAGAAGCAAAATCGCGCCCCCTGCCAGCTCGCCGTATTCCCCCAGACGGCTTGCCGCCTTCCGTCCCAGCAGCAGGCCGCAGATGGACATCAGCCCGCCGACAATACCGAAGGCATTGACGATCAATGCCGCGTGGCTGTTGAACATCCCCAGGGAGACTCCGACCGAGAAGGAGTCGATGCTGACGCTCAAGGAAAATAGAAGCATCCCCAGCAGGGTCGTATGGTTCACGGGACGGGATTCCCCCTGTTGAAAGGAGTTCCAGATCATATGTCCGCCCAGCAGCACGAGCAGCCCTCCCGCTGCAATCCCCGTAATCTCGCCCAGCAGAGCGCCGACATATCGGCCGAAGATGAGCCCCAGCAGAGGCATCAGCATATGAAACAGCGCCGTCATGAGCCCGATGCCCAGAACATGCCGAAGGCGTACCCCCTTCATGCCGACTCCGATGCCCAGCGAAAAAGCATCCAGCCCCAGGGCCACGGCCATCATCAAGATCGCGGCCAGCTGCCCGGTCTGGACAGATGTCTCCAGCATGCGCTTTCCTCCAAGTCCTATGGTCTTGTACACCATATGCGGACAAGGAGGAAATCATTCCGCGCGGGCGCGGGAGGCCAGGGCCGGAGCGGGCGCTATGGGCGCGTTGAGCATCGCGGGCGCGGGAGGCTAGGGGCGGGGCAGCGCGTCCCGCTGATTAGGCGTCGGCATCTATGATGTGATGCCCCGCCGCCTTCAGGAGCCGGTTCATCACTGCGGCACCGAGGCCTTCCTCCGGGCAGGTTTCCGCCAGGAGGAAGGCCGCGCCGGCCTCATCGAATTGCCGCAGGCCGGCGTACAGCCGCCGTGCCGCTTCCTCTGGCGCGGCCAAGCTGCCGAGCGAGACGGCAACGTCCGCGCGGTAGAAGCCGATGTGCTCGTCGAACGACAGCACACCGGTCTTCTCCCCGCGCGTGCGGGCCGCGTCCAGCTCGGCCTGGATGCGGGCGGACACGGCAGCTGCTGTCCGCCCGGTGACCACGCACAGCGCGCCCTGAGGCGCATAGTGCGTGTACTTCATGCCCGGCGAGCGCGGCGCCGGGCTGTCTGTGCCCCCGGCGTGCGCCAGCGCCGGGTCGCGCCGCACGCTTGCCGCAATGCCGGCAAGCTGCTCCTCGGTGATGCCGCCGGGGCGAAGCACCGTAACGGCGCCGTCCGGGGCGGCCTGCACGACTGTCGATTCGACGCCGACGCCTGCCGGTCCGCCGTCGAGCACACCGTCGATGGCCCCGGACAGGTCCTCCAGCACATGCGCGGCCAGCGTCGGGCTGGGACGGCCCGAGCGGTTCGCGCTCGGTGCGGCCAGCGGACAGCCGGAGGCGCGGATCAGCGCCAGCGCCGCCGGATGATCCGGCATCCGCACGGCGACCGTATCCAGTCCGGCCGTCACCCGCGGCGATACCGCGCCGGGCTTCACCGGCAGCACCAGCGTCAGCGGACCGGGCCAGAACTGCGCCATCAGGCGCCGCTCGGTGTCATTCACGCCGGTCACCAGCTCCTGCAGCTGTGCCGGATCTGCAATGTGTACGATGAGCGGATTGTCCGAAGGCCGTCCCTTCGCGGCAAAAATCTGCTCCACCGCAGCCGTGCTGCGCGCATCCGCGCCGAGCCCGTACACCGTTTCCGTCGGAAAAGCGACGGTTCCGCCTGCCGCCAGAACGGCTCCTGCTTCCTGCAGCGCACAAGTGTCTGGTGCATCCGCAATGCCGAGGATCTCCTCCTGCCCTCTCCCGCTCCCAGCTGACAGTCTGCGGGAATCCGCATGGAACAAAGCCGCAGCGCCCCCTTCAGCCTCAGCCCCATCAAGGGCGCTTCCGCCCAGCATCCACAGCTTCGTTGCACGCTTGCCGCCTGTCAGCGGCTGTCTTTCTTTTGCTGCATCTTGCCATTTCTCATGCTTCATCTATATCCCAAGCTTTCTCTTCGAATTCAATCACAAAAAGTGCTTCCAGCCCTGAGCGCTCCCCGCCGCTTGGCAAGCGGTCGTGGCGGCGCTGAAGAGAACAAGCACTCTTTTGCTAGAAAGTGTATCATATTCCACCCTACTTAAACAGTCCGCTAACCCAGCTCCACAGCGACGCCAGCAGGTCCAAGAGGAAGAACCGTACCTCCGGCGCACTCGCCTCTGCCTCTGCCGTCTCAGACGGAGCGGGCTCGGCAGAAGCCGTGCGTGTTCCTGCAGCCTCCTTTGGCGCACTCACATCTCCATTGTCCCCGATGAAGCACAGCGGCGGAAACAGCACGCACCACCAGTTCTTGCCCTTGCCGGATCCCAGTGTAATGCGAACCGCCTCGTAATCACCTGCGGGATAAATCACTCTTCCGTACATTTTGGTCGGAAAAGGGACCTCGCCCAGCTCCACCTGGTAAGCATACGTGATACCCCGTACATCCAGCTCCTGTGCAACCAGCGCCTCGATCTCCGGCAAGTGATTTCTCGTCATCGCCTTCGCCTGCTCCAGGCTCTCCGGTGCCAGCTCACCCACCCAGCTCTTCATCTGCATCACGACAGCGTCACGAATGTCCTGCTTCACCAGCTGGTCCTCCGGGGCGTCGGAATGAGCAAGAATGCGGAGCCGAATGGACTCCTCCGGGATGGCGCCTTCCGTGACAGCAGCATCAATGCGCTGCTCCTCCCAGGACATGACAACCAGAAACAAGATGGATAACAGCACGACAATTTGCTTGACTGCAGTACGCAGTGGATCACGGGATGGATGGGATGATTGCATTGGACAGCCGCCTCTCTTACGATAACTCTATGATACTACCAGTATGTCCGGCAGCTTTGAGAGATAAACGTGGCGGTCTATGATTTTTTGATAGACTTCTTCTCCATCCAAAAAAAAGCCCCGCACGGGGGCCTTCAGCTTTGGGATCTTTATGGTTCATCTCATCTTGAGCATCCCCGCCAAACTCATCCTGCTGCCAACCAGGCATGGCGGCACCCCGCCACGCCCTGCTGGACTGACATCAACGGTTCTGCGGACGAATCCGCGCCGCCTGGGTGCGGTAGGTTTTGGGCTCGGGGAAATCCTCCTCGATGTCCTGCCCGTGCAGCTTGACGCTCATGGCCACGCCCAGCGAAGCCATGCTGATCACGAGCGACGTTCCGCCGTAGCTAATGAACGGCAGCGTAATGCCTGTCAGCGGCATCAGCCCGATAAACATCCCGATGTTCTCGAAAATCTGATAGAGCAGCATCGACACAATACCAACGATCATGAACGGACCTGCCCGCTCCCGGCTTTCCAGCGCGATCAGAATCATCCGGTGGATGAGAATGAAATACAGCAGCAGGACGACCGAGGACCCGACAAACCCGTATTCCTCCGCAATTTGCACAAAAATCGAATCCGAATACGTATAAGGCACGCGACCCGACTGAACCGACGTCCCCTGCATAAAGCCTTCCCCGTTCATCCCGCCGCTCGCAATAGCCAGCTTGGCATTATACGTATGCCAGCCTGCGCCGGACGTATCCACACTGGAGGCCATCAGCCAGGGATCGATCCGGTCCATCCAGTGCGCACGGGAGCCCTTGCCCAAGAACTCCTCAATCTGATCATGATAATGAATGTAGGCCTGAATCCCGCCAAAAGCCGTCCCTGCCACCAGCACCAGACCGATCAGCGCATGAGTCACCTTGACGTTTCCGATCCACAGCAGGCCAAGCAGAATGACCACATACGCCAGTGCATTCCCCAGGTCATTCTGAATCATGACGAGCGCGAACGGAATGAAGGTCAGCAGGCCGATCGGAATAATATCCTTGATAAAGGAAAGCTCCGGCTTGTTTCTCATAATGAGCACATGAGTGACAAAAATAATAAGAATGAGCTTGAACATCTCTGCCGGCTGCAGGTTCACAATCCCGAGATCCAGCCAGCCCTGGGCGCCATTAATTGTCTTCCCGAAAAATAGCGTAAATACCAGGATGCCGATGCCGCCCAAATAAATATACAGGGCGTATTTGTGAAGCAGCCGGTAATCCAGCAGGCTCATGCCGAAAAATGCAATAAACGCGACGACATAGTAAGCCATCATCGTCAGATGGCTTCCATCCATATCCGCTGTATCTTTGGTAACGCTGTATATAGACGTAATGCTGACGATCATCATCCCTACCAGGGCGGTGACGATGAGGTAGTCGATTTTTTTAAGCTTATTCAGCATGTCATCCCTCCATGCAAGAGCCGGGCAAGCTCTTTAGTGTTTCCATTTTCAAGTTCATATCCTCCATCTATTGTAAAAGAAAACCTTCCCGCAGTACAATGCCAGCGCTCATGATGGACTCCTTGACTGCACACTTGCAGCTAGCGCCCCACCCCAAGCACATGGCGCTCAATGCCTGCCAGGTCCTTAACGGTCACAATATCCTGCCAGTGCCCGGCACGGCGCAGCAGCTCCGCCACCTCCGGCGCCTGGCCCATGCCCAGCTCCAGAGCTATAAGGCGCGGCGGCGCCTGCAGCAGCTGAAGCTGCTCCATCATAGCCCGGTATGGGTCCAGCCCATCGGGGCCGCCATCCAGTGCAGTGCGCGGCTCATGGTCCCTGACCTCCGGCTGCAGCTCCTCTATATCCCGCGCCGGGATATAAGGAGGATTGGAGACGAGAATGTGAATCATAAGTCCGCTGAACGGCTCCAGCAGATTCCCTTGGCGGAAATCTACCCGAGCGCCGCATTTCCGGGCATTCTCTTCGGCAGCGTTCAGGGCCGCCGGGGATATATCGCTGGCGAGCACACGCCAGCGGGGCGATTCCAGCGCCAGGGTTACGGCTATAGCACCGCTGCCGGTTCCGATATCCACCACATTCAGCTCGCCGCCGGGACCGGCCGCAAGCTTCTGTCCATACTGCAGCACCGCCTCCACCAGCAGCTCGGTTTCAGGGCGGGGAATCAGCACGGCGGGCGACACCTTAAATTCCCGGCCGTAAAACTCCTGTACCCCTGTAATATACTGAGCCGGAACTCCCTGTGCCTTCCGGGTGATCCCTTCCTCTAGCTCTCCCTGCTTCTCGGCAGGAAAAGGATCTCCCAAGGCTACGTAATAAGACGTTCCCGACAGCCCCAGCACATGCTCCAGCAGCAGCTGGGCATTGCGCTGCGGCTCCATCACTTCATGGGCCTTCAAAAAAGAAGAAGCCTCTGCAAAGGCTTCCCGTATCGTCTGCTCCGGCGTCATGCTGAACCTTTGTCGCTCCAAAGCGTTATTCTCCTTTATCCATCATTTCTGCCTGCTCTGCAATCGTCAGGGCTGAAACGATTTCCTCAATTTCACCGTTCATGATCTGATCCAGCTTGTGTACCGTCAAGCCGATCCGGTGATCTGTGACACGGCTTTGCGGGAAGTTATAGGTCCGGATCCGCTCACTGCGGTCTCCTGTGCCGACCTTGCTCTTCCGCTCACCGGCATACTTCGCTTCCTCTTCCTGGCGCATCATGTCATAGATCCGGGTCCGAAGCACCTGCAGCGCCTTCTCCTTATTGGAGTTCTGGGATTTCCCATCCTGACACGTTGCCACAATGCCCGTTGGAACGTGGGTTACACGAACCGCCGATTTCGTCGTGTTAACGGACTGGCCGCCAGCACCGCTGGAGCAGAAGGTATCCACGCGGATGTCTTTGTCGTGAATCTCGATGTCCACTTCCTCCGCCTCCGGCAGCACCGCTACCGTTGAAGTGGAGGTATGAATCCGGCCGCCGGATTCCGTAGCCGGTATCCGCTGCACCCGGTGTGCCCCGCTCTCAAACTTCAGCTTGCTGTATGCTCCCCGGCCGATAATCTGGAAAATAACCTCTTTAAAACCGCCGAGATCATTCGTATTGACATCCATCACTTCGACCTTCCAGCCCTGAGTATCGGCATAGCGGGTATACATCCGGTATAAATCGGAGGCGAACAGCGCGGCCTCATCGCCGCCGGCTGCGCCGCGAATCTCCACAATGACGTTCTTGTCGTCATTAGGGTCCTTCGGCAGAAGCAGGACGCGGATGGTCTCCTCCAGCTGCTGCTTCCGTCCGGACAGCTCGTCGATCTCCATCTTGACCATTTCGCGCATGTCATCATCCAGCTTCTCGCCCTGCATTTCCTTGGCGGCATCCAGCTCTTCGCTGACCTGCTTGTATTCATTGTACGCCTCATACGTCGGCTGGAGATCGGACTGCTCCTTAGAGTATTCCCGCAGCTTCTTCGTATCGCTGGCCACATCCGGATCGCAGAGTAGCTCGCTGAGCTTCTCATAACGATCCGCTAATGCCTGTAATTTATCCAACATGGCTTGTCACCTCATGGTATGGTATGTTCTTCACGCCCCGGGTACACTTTGTCCGGAAGCATGCTTCTATTTCATTCATTATCAGATCGCCAGCTGCTGCAGAATTTCGGCCGCCAGCGTACAAAAACGCTCCGTCTCCCCTGCACATCTCGCTTTACGTCATTTCATCATTAGTTTCAAAACACTAGTCATACGACTCTTAATTATATCATATTCTACAGGCTTTGAATAGCAACAGCTTTTCGGGAAAGACAGCTACAACGACAACGGCAAAGACCGTGCAGCACGCCTAGCGATAGACATCGCGCTGACTCCGCGAGAACACGATAACCCCTGGCAATTCCCGCCAAGACAAACAAGCCAGCCCGCCGCGCTTCTAAAGCGCGGCGGGCTGGCACCGTTCTCTGCTATACGTTGAAACGGAAATGCATCACATCGCCGTCCTGCACGACATATTCCTTGCCTTCCAGGCGAAGCTGCCCCCGCTCCTTGGCTCCGTTCATGGAGCCGGCAGCGACCAGATCCTCGTAGGACACGACCTCGGCCCGAATGAAGCCGCGCTCGAAATCGCTGTGAATGACACCGGCTGCTCCCGGAGCCTTCGTGCCCTTGCGAATCGTCCAGGCACGAACCTCCTGCACACCGGCGGTAAAGTAAGTGTACAAGCCGAGCAGCTTGTATGCTGCTTTAATAAGCAGGTTCAGGCCGGACTCCTGAATACCCAGCTCATCCAGGAACATCTGCTTGTCTTCTCCCTCAAGCTCGCAAATCTCCTCTTCCACCTTGGCACTGATGGGCACGACCTCGGCATTCTCCGCCGCTGCGAAATCACGAACCTTCTGCACATAGGCATTGTTCGCGACATCGCCAATCTCATGCTCCGCTACGTTCGCCGCATATAGCACCGGCTTCAGTGTCAGCAGATGAAGATCGCGGACCAGCAGGCGCTCGTCTTCGGTCAGGTCCATGCTGCGGGCTGGCTTGTCCTCATAGAGCACCGCCTTGACCTTCTCCAGCACCTCAACCTCTTGAACAAACTGCTTGTTGCCGCCCTTCATATTCTTCTTGGAGCGTTCAATCTTCTTCTCCACGCTCTCGATATCCGCCAGAATCAGCTCCAGATTGATCGTCTGAATGTCGCTGACGGGATCAATCTTGCCGTCGACGTGGGTAATGTTCTCGTCCTCGAAGCAGCGGACGACATGCACGATCGCATCCACTTCACGGATATGTGCCAGGAACTTGTTGCCCAGCCCCTCGCCCTTGCTCGCTCCCCGGACCAGCCCGGCAATGTCCACAAATTCAAAGGCGGTCGGCACGGTCTTCTTCGGCTCCACCATCTCTGTCAGCTTGTCCAGGCGCTCATCCGGCACCTCAACAATACCTACGTTCGGATCAATCGTACAAAACGGATAGTTGGCCGATTCCGCACCTGCCTGCGTAATTGCGTTAAACAACGTCGATTTGCCGACGTTCGGCAAACCTACAATCCCTGCTTTCAAAGCCATGTATATGACAACTCCTTATGAATAATCATCCTCAAATATCTTGCCGCTAAACAATCCTATTAATTATAGCAGATGATCCCGGTTGTTGAAACTGAAGTTTACACAGCAGAACAGGCCGGCTCGCCCCTGGCGTTCCGGCCTGTTCCATTCCATTTGCACGGTCTTTACTGCCAAGGCTGCCGCACGGCAAGCTCCCTGCCGGTTCTTCCCAAGCTCCGGCTGCTCCGCACATCCCGTTTACGGCCTATCCCAGCCTGATCAGCCGCTTATGACCCTGCAGCTCTTCAATGGTAGCGGCTCCGATGCCGAACATGGCGATGCTCAGCTCCAGCTCGACCTGAGCCAGCCGGGCATCCAGCGCCTCCTCCGAGGCCACCGCCGAGCCCAGCAGACCCCGGCCGAAGCCGGCAATGTCTGCGCCAAGCGCAATGGTCTTGGCGGCGTCCACTCCGCTGGTAAGACCGCCGCTGCCGATGAGCTCGGTCTGCGGCAGCGCAGCCCGCACCTCAGCAATGCAATCCGCCGTGGAGTTGCCCCAATCCGCGAAGGCTTCTGCCGCGGCCTTGCGCACCGGGTCAGGACTGCGAAACTTCTCCACCTGACTCCAGGAGGTGCCGCCTGCGCCGGCAACATCAATGAAGGAGGCTCCGGCTTCCACCAGCTGTACGGCGACTTCCGCGTCGATGCCCCAGCCGACCTCCTTGATGCCGACAGGCACCTCCAGCGCCCCGCACAGCTGCTCAATTTGTTTCAGCAGCCCTTTGAAGGAAAGGTTGCCTTCCGGCTGAAACACTTCCTGCAGGCTGTTCAGATGCAGCACGAGCATGTCGGCTCCCGCAATGTCCACGGCTCTGCGGCATTGATCTGCCCCGAAGCCATAGTTCAGCTGCACAGCACCCAGATTCGCAATGACAGGAATGTCAGGCGCCGATTCCCTGACCCGGAACGTGGCAGCCAGGTCCTCCTGCTCCACCGCTGCACGGACTGAGCCGACGCCAAGCATCCATCCGCGCCGCTGCGCAGCAGCAGCCAGACGCTGATTAATCTCGCCCGTCGCCCGGCTGCCCCCGGTCATGGAGCTGATCAGGAGCGGTGTGCGCATACGGTGGGACAAGAAGGAGGCCGAGAGCTCCACCTGCTCAAAGTCCAGCTCCGGCAGAGCGTGATGGCGAAAGCGGTAGCGCTCCAGCCCCGTGGTAATCCCGCGTCCCCCCACCTCTTCCTCCAGACAGAGGCGGACGTGCTCGATTTTGCGTTCCCCGGTAGGCACCTCCGGAATCAGCATGCCCGGATTTCCCCCTGCCGGCTGCTCACGGTGCTCCTGCGGTAAGCCTTCACGCTCCTTATTTGACTCCTTCATCATGAGATCCCCCATCCAATAGGTTTTACGGCCTCAGCTGGTGCTGGGCCAAAAATCGGCTCAGCCACTCCTGCCATTGCTCTGCCGGCTCGTTCATCACCCATTGGGTGTACCGGCTCTTTGTTCCGCTTCCGTACCCTTTGCCGCCAAGCAGAAAGAGCACCTCGGGGAACGCTTCCGAAATATAATCCACAAGCTCGTCCGCCCGTCCTACATATCTGGCATTCGTCACCGAGAGGCACACGATCCCGATTCCCTGGGAATCAATGATATCCAGCAGACCTTCTCTCGGCGTGTTGGGGCCCAGGTAGGCTACATCCAGTCCATTGCGCCGCAGCAGCAGTGAGAAGAGCATCAGGCCGACCTGATGATATTCTCCCTCCGGACAAAGCGAAAGCACCTTCGGCATGTAAGAATGAACGGGAAATAAATGAAAAAACTGAAAAAACCGCCGTGAGATGAGCTCCGTCATGAAATGCTCCTGCGCCACCGATGCCGTGCCCGCTTCCCATGCATCTCCGACTTTCACGAGAACAGGCACCAGCACTTTGTAGAACATGGCATCATAGCCGTAAATTGAAAAGCCATAATCAATCAGGCGGTTCGCCCGCTCACTTTGAAACGTAAACAAAGCATTGAAAATCTGGCCGCTAAGCTCTTCATAAGGACCTTCCTGCTGCTCAGCGCCAAGAGTCGGAAATGGCTCACCGCGGCCCGGTCCCGGAAAGGATTTCCCGGCCTTCAGCATCAGCACGGCCTGAGAAATGCTCATGCCCTTCTCCTCCACCTGCTCCTTCAGCCATTTCAAATCTTCTATGTCATCCGGACTATACATCCGGTAGCCTGATTCTGTCCGCAGCGGCTTCACGGCCCCATACCGGTTCTCCCAGGCCCGGATCGTTACACTCGGCATATCCAGCATTGTGGATACTTGTTTAATAGAGTACACGCGGTTCCCTGCCTTTCGATCGGTAAGAGTGATTCCCTAAATATCACGTCGCACTTTATACAAATCCAGTACATCGATTATACATAGTTTCGCTTCCGCTGTCGACCAGGAAGACGGCTTCTTTCCCGCCGTACAGCTTGCTTCAATTATGGCCGAGGTTGGTAAATGGTTTTAACGACCCTTATACAGAAAGAAGGATGGCTATGATTCTGTTCAGCCTATTTAACAACTTACCGGAAGCATCGGCTGGGGCTCAGCCTGCACACACCCGCCGCCGTTCTCCCCGCTTCTGGGTAAAAACAGCGGTGCTGCTTCTTTTTGCCTGGCTGCTGGCTGTCCTCGTGTACCATACTCAAAAGCCGCTGCCGGACGGCATTTCCTACGAAAGCCCGCTGTACCAAAGTACGGAGGTTGCCTTCTGGCATGACCTGACCTATCCGGGGCCGGACGGCCAGGCAGTGCACGAGCAGCAAATTTATGATCGAATGCATGAAATCATTGACGAGTCGAGACAATTTCTCGTGATCGACATGTTTCTTTTTAATGACTATACCCATAAAGACCAATCCTTCCCTCAGGTCAGCCGCGAAATGACAGACCATCTGATCTCGCACAAGAGCAAGCATCCGGAAATGGACATGTTCTTGATTACCGATGAGGTCAACACAAACTACGGCTCTTCCAAAAACCCGCTGCTAGAGGATCTGAAGCAGGCAGGCATTACCGTCATCATCACAAATGTGGAGCCGCTTCGTGATTCCACGCCAATCTATTCGGCTTTCTGGAGAACCTTTATTCAATGGTTCGGGCAAGCCGGGGAGGGCCAGGTGCCCAACCTGATGGCGGAGGAGGCCCCGGATATGACGGTCCGCTCGTACATGAAGCTGCTGAACGTCAAGGCCAATCACCGTAAGGTGATCGTGAGCGAACGTACCGCCCTCGTCTCCTCCGCCAATGTGCATGCGGCCAGTGCCTACCACTCCAACATCGCCTTTGAGGCCGGCGGTGAAGTCATCCGGGATGTGCTTGCAGCAGAGCAGGCGGCTGCCAGTCTGAGCGGCCCGTATACATTGCCGGTCTATACTCCGTCGGAAGAAACACAGCCGGCACCGGGGCTGTCTGCTGACATCCGATATTTGACGGAAGGCAAGGTGTACAAATATGTGCTGAAGGCGATTGAAGAAGCGGAAGCCGGCGATACCCTGTGGATGGGTATGTTCTATCTCGCTGAGGGCGAGGTGATGGACGAGCTTGTCGCCGCATCACAGCGCGGCGTGCAGGTGCGGCTGATTCTGGACCCCAATCAGAACGCTTTTGGTCGGGACAAGATCGGCATTCCGAACCGCCCGGCCGCCGCAGAGCTGAAGGAGCGCTCCGGAAACAGCATTGATATTCGCTGGTACAACACAGGCGAGGAGCAGTATCACACCAAGCTTCTGTTTATTTCCAAGCCCTCCAAGCCGTCCATCATGATTGGCGGCTCGACCAATTTTACCCCCCGCAACCTGAAGGATTACAACCTGGAGAACAACTTTTGGCTGTCCGCTGAGAAGGAGCATGAGGTCACGAAACAGGTCAATGACTATTTCAACAGGCTGTGGAACAACGTGGATGCGGAGTACACCTTGGAGCTGAGCGCTTACGAAGAAGACACCGTCTGGCTCAAAAGCGTGGCGTTCCGGATTCAGAAGCTGCTGGGCTTTACGACCTTTTAAGCTTCCGCTTTCAATCTCTACCTTCCAAGCTTAGCAGCTTCATGATGCTTAGAACCAAATAACTCCTGCTAAACAGCAGGAGCTATTTGAGATGATTAATGCTTTTATCACTTGTGGGAGTTCTCCTTCTCGGTGATCGGATAACCTCTAGTGCCATCTGTGTTAGGATCTACATTTTGAAACTGGGCCTGCTTAAGATAACTTATTGTTTTATCGGAATCCCATAACTGATTTTGATCCATGCCACTCATTAAAGCCATTTTCTCTGAGGTGAAATCTGGAATATTGACTTCTTTGCCATCTACGTTTGTCACAAGATACCTGACATTTCCATCTTTTATTAAGGCTAGTTCAATGTGTTCACTTGCTGAAGCAAGTGAGCTTGTCATCTTCGCTAATGACTTGGACAATCCGGATGCATCTCCTCCTGCAGATATGACTCTGAAACGACCTCCGTTTCTTTCAACGGTTAAAAAGGATTTACCTTCCCCATTAGACAGAACAATAAATTCATATTGTCCTGTTGGTTTTGAAACGTCTATTAAACTTGATTTAACGTTTGCAAATTTGTCGGCATCAATCCAATTTATTTGAAAGCCGGGCCCTAGTGTAACTTGACCTACTTCTTCTATGTCCTTATATCCAAATCCAATCGGATCCTCGGAAATCAGTTTCTTAAACTCTTCAAGTCCGGCGTCGTTAGCATAATGTCGAATATCATCCGGGACCCTGACACTAGCATCAATGTTTGAGAACAAAGAAGCAGAGCAAATGGTAACACCAACCAACAATATATAGAAATATTTCAGATATTTCATGGATAACTTCCTCCTTTGTTTTCTGGGTATTCCATATACCTAATAACGCCCACAAATGAAATAAGTTACCTTTTCAAGTAAAAGCCATGACGGAAAATCACAAGGCAAACTTGACAAGGAAAGTTAGGTTTGCAACAATAGTGCCTAACGATCGTTAGGTAGGAGGTGGGCGATGCACAGCTCCAAACAGATTTTGCAGGCCGCGCTGGCTCATTTTGCCCGGGACGGCTATGAGGGCGCTTCACTTCAGGGGATTGCCGAGGACTGCGGCATCCGGAAGCCGTCCATTTATGCCCATTACAGCAGTAAAGGCGATTTGTTCCTGCAGGCCGTAAAGGATGTATTCCAGCGGCAGGAGCAGAACATTGTCGGCTTTTTCAGTCAGCATCAGGAGCTTTCGCTGGAAGAGATGCTGAAGAGCTTTTTGCAGCAGCGGCTGGAGCAATATACCCGGGACGATGAGGCACGGTTTTTTTTGCGGGTGTCCTTTTTCCCGCCGAGGGCACTCTATGAAGAGGTCATGAATATTGTATATCCGTTTCTTGACCGTCATGAGGCCTGTCTTTCGCAGCTGCTCGCGGCAGGATGTCCGCAGCACGGCAGGATTATTTCCCGGCCTGATCAGGCAGCCTCGGTCTTTTTGACGTTGCTGGACGGCATTCATGTAGAAATTCTGTATGGCGGTGAAGAGCGTGCCGCCCGGCGGCTGGCTCATGCCTGGCCGGTGTACTGGCAAGGGGTAACACGCTCTTGAGCGAAGGGACGGACCTTCTAAACATAAACGTCAGATCAGATTGATAAAGGAGTATCGGAATCATGAGTCGGAATTGGCTTTATGTGTGGATTGGCGGCTTGATCGAGATTGTGTGGGTATCCGGCCTGAAGCATTCCACCACCGCGCTGGAGTGGATCGGCACGGTGTCAGCGATTATCGCAAGCTTTTATTTAATTGTACAGGCGTCCAAGCGGCTTCCCGTCGGAACCGTGTACGCTGTATTTACAGGGATCGGAACGGCCGGCACCGTAGCCGCGGAGATGCTGCTGTTCGGCGAGCCGTTCTCGCTGAGCAAGGTCCTGCTGATCGGAGTGCTGCTGGGCGGCGTCATCGGCTTGAAGCTCGTAACGGCAGAGCCCTCGGGTAAAGAAGGCTCTTCTGTAAGGGAGGTGCGCCTCTAATGGCTTGGCTGGCTTTGATCTTGGCGGGCGGCTTCGAGGTGCTCGGCGTCATCGGCATCAAAGGGGTCTCGGAGCGCAAGGGCCTGCGGTACGGAGGGCTGATGGCTTTGTCTTTTCTGTGCAGCTTCTCACTGCTCTCTTACGCCATGACCTTCCTTCCGATGGGAACGGCTTACGCGGTATGGACGGGCATCGGGACGGTGGGCAGCACGCTCGCCGGCATGCTGTTATTCGGGGAACCGAAGGAATGGCGCCGCATGGTGTTCATTACGATGATTCTAGGCTCTGCAGTAGGCTTGAAGGTTCTGACATAGACTTTATTTGTTCAAGAAACGGACACACGGCAACATTTGTGCTGACCGTTTCTTTTTTATATAATAAGTTTGACCGATGGGTCAATTCAAGAACTGACAGGTTCTTAAGAGGGGTGAAAGCTTGGCTGACAAGGCGACGGAGAAGCGTCAACAGATATTAAGCACAGCCCTTCAGCTCTTCTCCACGAAAGGATCCGCAGGCACCTCCATGCAGGAAATTGCAGAGGTATGCGGCATGTCCAAAGGCAGTCTGTACTTGCATTTCAAGTCTAAAGAGGAGCTGGAGAGAAGCATCTACGAGTTTATTGCCCACCGGATTTGGGATGCGTTCGTGCAGGTGGAGCAGCAGACCGGCATCACCCCCCGGGAGCAGCTGCGCAAGCAGGCGGAAATTCTGCTCGTGCACTTTCTGGAGGTGCGGGAGTTTCTGCTCCGTCAGCTGTTCGATTCCCCCGGCAAGCACCCGATGGATGTAGAAAGATGCTTTCAGAGTGAGCTGGTCCAGGCGCAGATCTGGTTCAAGAACAAGCTCTGCACAGTGTACGGAGAGGATATCGAGCCTTATACGATGGAAATCGCCATGTTTGTGACCGGTATGCTCGGTTCTTACATACGCTTTCTGTTTGTTCCGGGACTGCCGCTGAACGTAGGCACCCTGGCCTCCCATCTGGTTACGATGCTGGAGGATGTCGCTGCCAGCCTGCTGCGCCGGCGTCCCGAGCCGCTCGTGTCTCTGGAGGTGTGGGAGTCGATGGGCTTGATTCCGCCAGAGAAGGCGTATCATACCCGGCATCCGCTCGTGGTGATCAAGGCTCTGCGAACCGAGCTCAAGCAGCTGCCGATGAATGCGGCTGACCGCAGTGATGCCTTGGAATCTCTGGATGTGCTGGAGCGCGAGCTGGTCGATTTACAGCCCCGGCGAGCCGTATTGAAAGGAATGCTTGCCAATCTCGTGGAGATCGGACAAGGCGGAGAGCTGCTGGAGGAGCTGAGAAGCACCCTGCAGAGCGTGACCGATTTCTTTTTGCCCGCCCAGAAGTAACCCTGTGCTGCTGAAGCGGCACAGCCCCTGCCTTCGATAGATGAAGCGCAGATGAACACGGTGTTTACAGCCCTAACCGGCTGGACAGAAAGATAAAGATTGTTATTTTGGAGAGGAGAGAAGCAACGTCCTATGAAAGGTCTTATTAATTTCTCACTTCGCAACAAGTTCGCCATCTGGCTGCTCACCATCATTGTTGTTGCCGGAGGTTTGTACAGCGGACTCACGATGAAGCAGGAAACCATCCCGAACATTAACGTGCCGTTCCTGAACGTGACGGCCATCTATCCCGGTGCCGCACCGGAAGGCGTCGTTCAGGATGTCAGCAAGCCGCTGGAGACGCGCCTTCGCAACGTAGACGGCGTGAAGACGGTGACCTCCACTTCCCTGGAGAATGCCGCGAATGTCACGATTGAGTTTAACTATGGCGCAGATCTGGACAATGCGACAGCTGCGGTTCGGGAGGCGCTGAATGATGTGAAGCTGCCGGAGGGTGTGCAGAAGCCGCAGATTACCCGCTTCAGCCTGAATTCCTTCCCCGTCACTTCAGTCAGCATCAGCAACAAGGAGAGCGATGATCTCGATGAGCTGACGCGAATCGTAGAGAACGACATCATCCCGGAGCTGGAGAAGCTGGAGGGCGTATCTTCCCTGCAGGTGGCTGGTCAGTTTGTTAACGAGGTTCAATTAACCTTTGATCAGGACAAAATGGCTGAGCTGGGTCTGACCGAGGATACAGTCAAAGGCATTGTGCAAGGCTCTTCCATTTACGCTCCCCTGGGCCTGTTCGAAATGGACCAGTCTCAGAAAGCGGTCGCCGTGGACGGCGGCATTATCGGCATTGACGACCTGAACAACCTCGCGATTCCGGTTCTGCCGAGCGGTGCAGGCCAAAACAGTGCGCCAGGCGCAGGCAATGCGCCTGAGGCGGGAGCTTCACCGGGTGCCGGTGCAGCTGATCCCGGCGCTGCAGCAGGTCAAGGCGCTGCAGGTGCTGAAGGCCAGCAGCCGGCTGAAGGCGCAGCCCCAGCACCACAAGGCGCTGCAGGTCAGGGCGCTGCAGGTCAAGGTGCCGCTAACCCGGCAGCAGCCGGTATTCCTACCGTTAAGCTGAGCGAGATCGCTGCCATTGAGGTGATCGGCAAGGCCGAATCCATCTCCCGCACGAACGGCAGCGAGTCGATCGGCATCCAGGTTATTAAGGCTAACGATGCCAATACTGTGGATGTTGTCAATGCGGTAAAAGACAGGATTGCAGAGCTTTCCGAGCTGTACCCGGGCACCGAAATGACGATTATGCTCGACCAGGGCAAGCCGATTGAGGATTCTGTGCATACGATGCTCTTCAAAGCATTGTACGGCGCCCTGTTCGCAGTCATTATCATTTTGATCTTCCTGCGTAATATCCGTTCCACCATTATCTCGATTATTTCGATTCCATTGTCGCTCCTGATCGCTGTTCTGTGTCTGCGTCAAATGGACATCACCCTGAACATGATGTCACTCGGCGCCATGACGGTTGCGATCGGCCGGGTTGTCGACGACTCCATTGTTGTTATCGAGAACATTTACCGCCGGATGTCTCTTTCCACCGAGAAGCTGAAGGGCCGTGAGCTTATCAGTGCGGCTACGCGTGAAATGTTCGCGCCAATTATGTCCTCGACCATCGTCACCATCGCGGTATTCCTGCCGCTGGTGCTCGTCAGCGGTATGGTGGGCGAGCTGTTCATTCCTTTTGCCCTGACGATGGTATTCGCCCTGCTGGCATCTCTGCTCGTCGCCGTTACGCTCGTTCCGGCACTGGCACACAGCCTGTTCAGCAAAGGCCTTAAGAACAAGCATAACCATGAAGAGAAGCCAGGCGGCCTTGCCCTCAGATACCAGAAGATTCTGAGATGGTCGCTGAACCACAAGCTCGTCACCTTCGGCCTCGCCGTCGTGCTGCTTGTCGGCAGCTTGTTCCTGACCCCGTTCCTCGGCGTCAGCTTCCTGCCGGAGCAGGAGGATAAGTATGTGATGGTAACCTACAGTCCACAGCCGGGCGACCGTCTGGAGGATGTGGAAGAGCGCGCTCTGGAAGCGGAGAAGCTGATCCTGGAGCAGGATCAAGTTCAGAACATGCAGTACTCCATTGGCGGCAGCAACCCGCTGGGTATGGGCTCCTCCAATTCCGGACTGTTCTACGTCTTGTATGATCCGGAAACAGAGAACTTCGAGGATGTTAAAGCGCAGCTGATCGAGGATCTGGAGCAGCGCGTTCCGGAAGGCGAATGGACCAATATGGATATCGGCGGCTTCGGCGGCTCCCAGCTTACGATCAATGTGTTCGGAGACTCGCTGGAGCAGATCAAGCCTGTAGCGGACCAGATTCTGAAGCTGACGCAGCAGGACACCGCGAATTTTGAAAATGCGGAATCCAGCCTGGCGGAAGCTTACAGCCAGTACACTCTGGTTGCGGATCAGGAGAAGCTCAGCTCCCTGGGCCTCACGGCCGGACAGCTGGCAATGAAGCTGAGCCCGGTGCGCGAGCGTCCGGTGCTGACCGAAATTCAGATCGAAGACAAAACGTATGAGGTCTATATCGAAGCAGATAACGAGACCTATAACAGCATCGAAGAGATTCAGAATGAAACACTTACCTCTCCGCTCGGTATTGAAGTGCCTATTAAAGATGTGGCCACCGTGGAAGAAGGAACGTCACCGGACACCATCACCCGGATGGACGGAAAAATGACTGTAACCGTGAACGCCGACTTCGTGACCGATGATATCGGCAGTGCTTCTGCGAAGCTGCAGGAAGAAGTCGAGGCTATGGATCTGCCGGACGGTATTTCTGTATCCTTCGGCGGTGCCACTGAGCAGATTAATGACACCTTTGGCCAGCTTGGCCTGGCTATGCTGGCAGCCATCGCGATCGTGTACTTCGTACTCGTCGTTACCTTTGGCGGTGCACTGGCTCCATTTGCCATCCTGTTCTCACTGCCGTTTATCGTCATCGGTGCCATTGTTGCCCTGCTTATTACCAAAGAAACGCTTAGCGTCTCTGCATTGATGGGTGTGCTGATGCTGATCGGTATCGTCGTCACGAACGCGATCGTTCTCATCGACCGCGTGATTCACAAGGAGCGCGAGGGTCTCTCAACACGAGAAGCGCTTCTGGAAGCTGGCGCAACCCGCCTGCGTCCAATTCTGATGACGGCCCTGGCTACAATCGGCGCCTTGCTGCCGCTTGTATTCGGCTGGGAAAACAGTGCGGGCATCATCTCCCGCGGCCTCGGCATTACGGTTATCGGCGGTCTGATCAGCTCCACGCTGCTGACGCTGGTCGTCGTGCCGATCGTATACGAATTCCTGATGAAATTCAGCCGCAAGCGGCACGTCGAATAAGACCGGCTGCTGCCCTCAGGCCCTAACACGAAGAGCCGCCCCCACAGATGCTTGGGATCTGTCGGGGGCGGCTCTTTTTCCTGAACACTTTACTCCAGCACCCAAGACATAGAGGGGAATTGTTTGTTAATATAAAGAAGTGTCCACATCAAGAACAACCAAGGCTTGCTGCAGAATACAACTCAACCAAGCCTGCAAAAGGAGGATTGCCGATCATGAAGCCGTTAACGGATTCCTTTGGCCGCGTTCACGATTATATCCGTATTTCGGTCACCGACCGCTGCAATCTGCGCTGTGTGTACTGCATGCCTGCCGAAGGGATGGAGTTTCAGCCGCATGACGAAATTATGACCTATGAAGAGATCACGGCCGTTCTTCGCGTGCTCGCTCCCATGGGCGTATCCAAGGTGCGCCTTACCGGCGGAGAGCCGCTCGTCCGCAAGGATTTGGAGCAGCTGGTAGCGATGATCTCGGCCATTGACGGGATTGAGGATATTTCGCTGACCACCAATGGCATGTTTCTACCGGCGAAGGCCGAAGCACTCCAAAAAGCGGGCCTGACCCGTATTAATATCAGCCTGGATTCACTGCAGCAGGAGCGGTTCGCCTCCATTACCCGCGGGGGAGATGTCCAGCGCGTGCTGGATGGCATCGAAGCTGCTTACCGTGCGGGACTGGACCCGATCAAGCTCAATGTGGTGTTAATGAAGGGCTTTAACCAGGACGAAATCAAGGATTTCATTGCGATGACCTTGGACCGTCCGCTGCATGTCCGCTTTATAGAATACATGCCGATCGGTCAGTCTTCAGAAGAATGGCGCCGGACCTATCTGCCGCTCAGCCATGTGACCGAGGTGTGTGAGGAGGCCGGCTGGAGCGTCGCTCCGCATGAAGGCCCCGGCGGGAACGGGCCGTCCCGGAACCTGAAGGTGAAGGGCGCACAAGGCACGTTCGGTTTGATTCATCCGGTCAGTGAGCATTTCTGCGATTCCTGCAATCGGCTGCGCCTGACCGCTGACGGCAACATCAAGGCGTGCCTCTACTGGTCCGATGAGCTGAACGTTCGCAGGGTCGCCCATGATCCAGCTTTGATTGAAGCTTTGTTTCGCAAGGCGCTGGGTGAGAAGCCGCAGAACCATGAAATGGCGCTGGCGCTGGAGAAAAAGGCACAGAGCCACACGCCGACCGGACGCCGGATGTCTCAAATCGGCGGCTAAAGAAGCAGCCCCGTCCTCATATGTAGGAAAGGGGCCCTTTACCATAAATAACCACCGTAACACAGGGCTGACCGCCTTGTCTTCCGGTGGTTATTTGTAGTTATAGGCGGTGAAGTCCTTTTAAACGCTCGTAATCTTTCGGCTCGTTCATGTTGAATAATCCTTCACGCCAGCGGTGAAGGCTTTCGCACACCGCCAGCTCTTCGAGAGGCACCCACTTCACCGTCAGTTCTCCCAGAGCATCCATCATCCGCAGCTCCCCGCGCTGCAAGCGCTGCTCCAGCACAGTCGCTGCGCTGTCGTGATAGGCTGCAAACAGCGGCTGAGGCCGTCCCTCCGCCACCGGTACCACAGCCTGTACCTTTCCCATCGGTGTCAGACTGCGGACCATCCGCGCCAGATCGCTCGCCATGCCCTCCGTAACAAGAGGCATATCGCAGGCTGACACGAGGCTCCAGGAGGTCCTGGCCGCCTTCAAACCGGCGTGCAGACCGGCGAGCGGGCCTTGGCCAGGATACTGATCCTCGACCCTTGGAAGGCCGAGAAAGTCATAGCTGCGAGAAGCATTCGCAGAAATCAGCAGGTCTGAACAAACCACAGACAGCGCGCTCTGCACCTGCTCGATACAGGAGAGACGGCCGAAGCGCAGCAGCGCCTTATCCTGTCCCATCCGCCGGGAGCGTCCGCCCGCAAGCAGAATGCCTGTTATAGACTCCGCCATCTCTATCTTCCTCCTTTCGTGAACAAGCCGGCTGACCCAGCATACTTATGTCACAATATGATAATAATTGTAAAAGTGTATACAATATGGTTTGTATCCCTTTACAATGCGTGATACATTGAAGAAGATATCCGGTCTGTGGCCGGACTGTTGATGTGCATCTTCAGTGTGAAAGGAATGACCCATTTGCGGGACCAAGATCACAGCCATCCGTCTTTACCTTCGTTAAAAATGTTCAACTTCTTCATCTATGGCGCGATGGTCATCTTTACCGGCTTCTTTCAGCTTTATTTGCAGGATATCGGGATGGACAAGCTGGAAATCGGCAGTCTGATGGCGATCGCTCCGTTTGTATCGATTCTTGCCAATCCCTTCTGGGGATACCGCGGTGACAGAGCCAGCAGCCTGAAGCGCGTGCTGCTGTTCATGATGGCAGGGGCTTTGATATCGGTTCAATTTGTTTTTCAGGCGAATACATATGTTTTTATTTATATATCTATGATTTTCTTCTATTTTTTTCAAATCCCGATCTTTTCTCAGAGCAACACGCTCATTCTGAACTATATTGACGGCACGCCGCTGAAGTTCGGCGCGTTCCGCCTGTGGGGCTCTCTTGGCTGGGCGCTGACGGCGGTCGCCGTCGGTCCCGTCATTGAGCGGCTGGGCACCGGGCGCATTTCCTTCGTCTTTTCGGCGATGCTGATCATCTCGGCACTATTCATCTGGGTGCTTCCGGATATTCAAAAGAACGCGCATACCGCTACCGTCAGCTTCAAGGGCGTGACACGGCTGTTTCTGAATCCGTACTTTACGGGCTTTATTCTGCTGGGCATTCTGGTCTCCATCCCCAGCACCGCCAACAATACGTTTATGTCCCTGTACATTCTGGAGCTTGGAGGCAGCACGGAAACCGTGGGCCTGGCCCTCTTCCTCTCCTCCGTCTTCGAGGTGGCGGTATTTCTGCTGTTCGACCGGTTCCTGAAACGTAAGATCAGCGTTCTCGTCGCCTGCCTGGCCGTCGTCAGCCTGCTGTTCTCGCTGCGCTGGCTGCTGATGGCTGAGGCCTCCTCCCCGCTGGAGGTCGCGTTCATTCAGCTGCTGCACTGTATCACCTTCGGGGGATACTTCTATGTCGGCACCCAGCTGACGATGCTGTTCGTGCCCCGGCCATTCCGCGCGACAGGACAAGCGCTGTACACCCTGTCCTGGAGCGGGATTTCCGGCGTCATTGGCGGCATTGCCGGCGGCTGGATCTTTCAAAGCTTCGGCGCCCAGACCATGTACCGCACGGGCATGATGCTTGCCCTGATCGGCGCCCTCGGCTTTGCATGGATGTGGTTCCTGCTTCGCACCCAGGGCTACCGGCCGCAGATGGTGGAGTCGTGGGACGCCGAGGAGGACGATGAGGAGGACCGGCGATAGCCGCTCTTTGGATAGCTTATGAAGAAAAGGCCCCCTGCCTGAGCAGCCGGGGCCTTTTCTTCATGAATTGATGCACCTCACCATAGCTGTTTCCTGTTCCCAATGCCCGGATGCTCAAGCCTTTGCCTGCACGGCAGCTTAGGCCTTGGGCAGCTGGAAGGAGCTTTTGAGGGAAACGACCCGGTTAAAGACCGGCTGACCGGGCTTCGAGTACCGGGAGTCCACGTTAAAGTACCCATGGCGGAAGAACTGGAACTTGTCCTGTGGGCGGGCTTCCTTCATCTCCGGCTCTACAAAGCCATGCACAATCTCCAATGAGTTGGGATTAATGTGGTCCAGGAAGGACTTCTCCGGAGAGGCCTCGGCCTGCATCCCCTCTTCGGCAGTGACGTCTCCCGCTACCTGCGGCTGCACCTCTGCCTCCGCCTCGGTCTCTTCCTCCAGGATCAAAGGCTCGTACAGGCGGAACTCCGCAGGAACCGCTTGAGAAGCCTCTACCCAGTGAATGGTGCCCTTCACCTTGCGTCCGGTAAAGCCGCTGCCGCTCTTCGTTTCGGGATCGTAGGTGCAGTGCAGCTCAACCACCTTGCCGTTCTCGTCCTTGATCACCTCATTGCACTTGATGAAGTACGCATGCTTCAGACGCACCTCGTTGCCCGGGAACAGCCGGAAATATTTGCTCGGCGGGTCCTCCATGAAATCCTCCTGCTCGATGTAGATTTCACGGGAAAAAGGAATCTGCCGCACGCCCATCTCCGGGTTCTCCGTATTGTTCTCTGCATCCAGCCACTCCACCTGTCCTTCCGGATAGTTGGTAATGACCACCTTCAGCGGGTCCAATACAGCCATCGTGCGCGGCGCCTTCAGCTTCAGATCCTCGCGGATGAAATGCTCCAGCATCTGGCGGTCCACCGTGCCATACGCCTTGGAAATGCCCGTCTCATATACAAAGCTGCGGATCGCTTCCGGGGTAAAGCCCAGGCGACGCATTCCTGAAATGGTCGGCATGCGCGGATCATCCCAGCCGTCTACAATGTTCTCATCCACCAGCAGCTTCAGCTTCCGCTTGCTCGTGACCGTCTGCTGCAGATTCAAGCGCCCGAACTCATATTGATGCGGTGCCGCTTCCATCTCGCATTCGGCAACGACCCAGTCATAGAAGGGGCGCTGATCCTCAAACTCCAGGGAGCAAAGGGAATGCGTGATGCCTTCAATAGCGTCCTCCAGCGGATGGGCAAAGGCATACATCGGATAGATGCACCACGTATCGCCGGTGTTATGGTGATGCGCATGGGCAATTCGGTAAATGACGGGATCGCGCAGATTAATGTTCGGGGAGGACATGTCGATTTTGGCGCGGAGCACCTTTTCCCCGTTACCGAATTCGCCGGCTCGCATGTCACTGAACAAATCCAGATTCTCCTCGACACTGCGATTGCGGTATGGGCTGTTCTGACCCGGCTCAGTCAGCGTACCCCGGCTCATGCGGATTTCGTCGGCACTCTGATCATCCACGTAGGCCTTGCCTTTTTGAATCAGAATGACGGCGCGCTTGTACATTTCCTCGAAATAATCCGATGCAAAACGCAGCTCCTCCCACTCATAGCCCAGCCACTTCACATCTTCCTTGATGGAGTTAACATACTCCGTATCTTCCTTCAGCGGGTTCGTATCGTCCAGGCGCAGGTGGGTTCTTCCTCCGAACTCGTCCGCCAGCGCGAAATTAATCCAGATGGCCTTGGCATGGCCGATATGAAGGTAGCCGTTCGGCTCCGGCGGAAAACGGGTGACCACGTGCTTGACCTTTCCGGATTTGAGATCTTCAGCAATAATATTTTTAATGAAATTGGAGGGTGTTGCCGGATGGTTCTCCACGTTAATCAACCTTTCATCCTGTAAATTCTCTCTCTGGCAAACCTGAATCTGAATGGCGGCGCCGAAAAAGCGGGCTCTATATCCTGTATAAGCCTGTTTCTCTTAAATATACCTGCTTGAGCTGTATTGTTCAAGGAAACCCAAGGGCGATCTGCCCGTGGCGGCTGAGGATCTAAGCTTTGACGAATTCCTTTTCATTAGGGTAGCATGGAAGAAACTAGTTAAAAAATAGCTCCGTCGCCATGACCAGAGCTCATTTCATTTGCGGTAAAGGAGTCTTGTTCATGTTTACCTATCCATTAGATGATCATGTTGAGCTGCGTCCGCTCGCACCTGAGCAGGCGAGAGCGCTGTATGAGCTGATTGATGACTGCAGGGACTGGCTGCGCCAATGGCTTCCCTGGGTAGACTCAGTCAAAGAGGTGTCTGACAGCACGAATTTCATCAAAGGCGCGCTGGCCCAGGGCGCCGAGAACGGCGGCCTCACTGCCGGCATCTGGGTGCGGGAGGAGCTCGCCGGTATCATTTCCTACCACGAGATCGACTGGAACAACCGCTCGGTCGGCATCGGCTACTGGCTGGGCAAGCCATATCAGGGACAAGGCCTGATGAGTACAGCCTGCCGGGTATTCACTGACCATGCGCTCATGCGCATGGGGCTGAATCGGGTGGAGATTCGCTGTGCCACGGCCAACCGCCGCAGCCGCGCGATCCCGGAGCGGCTGGGGTACGTGCTGGAAGGCATTGTCCGCGAAGCCGAGAAGCTGCCGCAGGGCTATGTCAATCATGCCGTGTATGGCATGATCCGCAGTGACTGGCTGCGGCTGCGCTGACGCCGTGCCCTGTCAGCAGCCAGGGCGGCGATGATTGCGGCCTGAGGTATTTCCGCCGCAGCCTGCAGCAAGGGGCGCCAGGTGCGTGATGACTCGGCTGTAATCGCCGGGAATCAACGCCACTGGCGCCCCTTTTTATGCGTAGTGCTCCCTGTATATTGGAAGCGCTCGGGTCTGATCCGCGAGGATCAGATCCTGCGCTTTACTCCGTCTGCTCTTGACTCGCCAGCTTCCCCAGCAGCTTCTGCAGTTGCACCCGCACGACCTCTGACAGTCGATCCAGCGCCAGGATGCGCTCTAGCACCTCCGCCCGCCGCTCCTGGCCTGCCATGGCGTACAGCACCTCCCGCACAGAGATGCGGTCCGGTTGAGCCTGCACCGGTATCAGCTCGTCTCCTGCCGATACGCTTCCCTCCTGCAGCACCCGCAGATAGAAGCCGCTGTAGCCGGTCGCAAGCACCTGCGCTGGCAGCTCCTTGATCCCGTGCTTCTGGGACAGCTTAAAGCATGGGTACCGGGGCTGGCTGACCTCCACCACGGCTTCTCCGACACGGTACACATCCCCGATGTACACCTCATCCTCCAGCAGCCCGGTTACCGTAAAGTTCTCTCCGAATGCAGCCGGCCCCATCGTCTTGCCGAGGACGCTCTCCCAGTAGGCATAATGCTCCAATGGATAGACACACACCGCTTTATCCGGGCCTCCGTGATGAACACGGTCGGCCTGGCCGTCTCCCTCCAGCTGCTCTTGTCCCAGATACAGTGGACCAGGCACCGGCTGCTTGTAAATACCGGTAAGGAGCGGCTTCCCGTTGTACTCAACCTCTACCGGCCTGCCTGCATTCAGCGCTTGAATGACTGCCATGTTGGTTGGTCTCCTTTCCCGTTTGCTCCTGAACAGCGGACATTTCACTGCCCTCCGCCAAGCTCTGCAGCCGGGTAATCATGGATTCCAGCTCGCCGAACGCACCGGCAATGCTGGCCGTCGAAGCGGTCTGTCCTTCAAATCCGGCAGAGAGCTGCTGCAGGGAAGCACTGGTCTGCTCGATCACTGTAGAGATGGCATCAATATCTCCCAGGCTCGCCTGCGTGTTCTCCTCCAGCTTCTTGAGCATGCTCTCGATTTCAAGCGATTTGGAGGAGACCATACGGGCATCTTCCAGAATGCTGCTAAAAAAGGACGTCGTCCCCTGCGCAATGCTCTGTACCTGGGCTGCCGTTTCAATGCCCCGGCCGACCTTGTCCGAGACAACACTCGTCTGCTGCTCAATCCGGGTCAGCACCTCGGCAATACGGAACATTTCCTGCTCCGCATCGCTGGAGAGCTTCCGGATCTCCTGGGCGATCACGTGAAAGCCCCGCCCGTGCTCGCCCGAGCGAGCCGCTTCAATTCCAGCATTGAGCGCGAGAATGCTCGTATTCTTGACGATCGCTTTAATGCTCTCCAACACGAGATGAATCTGCTCGCTGTATTCCCGCAGCGCGGACATCTCAGAGTGGGTTTCCCCCATAATATCGTCAATGCGGTGCATATTATGCTGCAGCTTCTCCAGCTGCTTCCCGCCTTCCTCCGTTGCAGTCACGGAGGCATCGGAAAGCTGCCGCATGGCTGCTGTCTCTGTGGAGATCGCTCCCAGGAAGGTTCCAGCCTGCTGCATGCTGCCATTGACCGACGACAGGCTTTCGGCCTGCACGGCCGCACCCTTCGTAATTTCGCCCAATCCCTCAGACAGCTGGACGCCAATGCTCTCATTGCGGTCTACATCAACCTTCAGGCTCTGCCCGAACGCCTCCAGTCCAAGAACAGACTCCCGCACCATGTCCAGCACGGCATCCGATTTTCTCTTCTCCACGACGACGTCGGATAGCAGGCGCCGTCCCATCAGGCAGACGGTCACGGCAATCGCGTTCACCATGATCAGCACAATCACATCAATCGCCGCGTCCAGCAGCGGAACCTCCGACAGCTTCGGATTCAAGAGCAGCTGGCCGACAAGTATGATCAAAGAATATGCCGCTGCCAGCAGGCTCAGCCGTTGGTTCAGATAAATCAGCGACAGGGCCACATAGATATACACAATATTACCTGAAGAAGCTGAGGGCACGAACGTAATCAGCGTACAGCCGAGGGTAAAGCAAATGCTGACCAGAAGATATTTCCCTTGAGGCCGAGTGCCATACATGCGCTGGGCCAGCACGAGCAGCGGGGCGAAGATGGCCAGCGCGATCGTTAATGCTGTAGCCTCTGACAGCGATACCATATGAACCCCGTAGAACAGCCAGAAAATAAAGGGACAGACCGCGATCAAAATTAAAATAGTCCGGTACAAAAGCTTGGATGCCAGCATTTCATAATCTGTGATATGCGAACGCTCGGATGTCATAAACAGCTCCTTGATGTTGATGTTCAAATCATTCCGCCCCAATCCATGAATAGGTTATAAGCAATTATAGATTATCATCGTCAATCTTTCATTTTCTTTTAAGAGGAAACCATAAAAAAACAGCCCCGAGCTGATCAGGACTGTCCCGCCGCCTCATAAGAAGCAGGCCATCAGTATATCATCCACGTATTGACCTTTGACATGGTATTCACGGACAAGGCGTCCTTCCTCCCGAAAGCCGCAGGTCCGGTAAAAGGCAGCCGCAGCTTCATTGCTGGACAGCACGCGCAGGCGCAGCTTCAGCTTGCCTTCCCGCCGGGCAAAGGCCTTGAAGGCTGTCATCAGCCTCACGCCGATGCCCCGGCGGCGATACTGACGGTCCACGGCAATCCAAAGCTCATATACATGCTGGCTGCTATCCAGCTCCGTAGGCGCTTTGAAGCCCAGGTATCCGGCCAGGGTGCCATCCCCCGTCTCCGCCACCAGCTGCTGCCCGGGGGGACAGTGAAGCAGATACTGCTCCCGGGATTCCCAGACCAACGGCTGCGGCGCTGTCCGGTGATCCCACACCTGATGATCCAGCTCCATCAGCCGGCCGGCATCCTTCAAGGCAGAGAAGCGGATCATGAGCGTATCCAGATCCGTATTCATCTTTCTTTACTCCCCCCTTACGGAAGATGTTTCTATGCCCGGCACCCGCCGCGCATGGATGACAAATGACAGGAAGGACAGCACCGCCATGGCGGCAGCCAGCCAGGCCACAGGCTTCAGCCCGCCTCCATCATAGAGGATTCCCATGGCATAGGGACCGAACACTCGGCCCGCCGAGCCCATCCCTCCAGCCACTCCGATGTAGAACGGGGCTGCTTTTCCCGCGCGTTCCGCAATAAATGACGGAATTGCCGGCGAGACCAGCATCTCGCCCAGTGTAGCCAGCACCATCGCGAGCACGAAGCCCGGATAGCTGCCGGTCAGCACGATTACCAGATACGACAGCAGGTAGAAGACCGCGCTGACCGACATCTGCGAGGTATCCCTTCGCGCAAAGCTTCGCTTGATCCAGCTCGTCAGCGGCTGTGCCGCAAAGATCAGAATTCCGTTCAGTGTCCATAAATAGCCGAAGGATGCCTTCGACATGCCCTCTGAAATGATATGCGGTGAAATGCCGGTATTCCAGATGGAATTGCCGAACCACATGAACAGGGAGCCCAGTCCGAGGAACAAATAAATCCGGGTGTTCCGCAGCAGGACCCAGGCGCCGCCACGGCTGCCTGGAGGAACGGCTCTCTTGAGCTTGGGGCGGCCTTCGGCTTCCTCTTGGAGAGTCGGCTCCTTCAGGTCGGTCCGGCTTAAATAAGACAGGAAAAAGAAAGCGAATCCGGCCGATGTCAGCCCGTTCCCTACAAAGCTGACATCGTAAGAGATTTCAGCCAGGAAGCCGCTCAGCGCGGTTCCCACTGCAACTCCAATATTGTTCGCTACATAGACGACGTTGAACAATTCGCCGCGCCGGTCTGCAAAGCGGAAGCCGATGAACGCCTGGATGGCCGGCATCGACATGGCGCTGAATAAGCCGATCAGCAGCATAACAGGAAGCAGCATCGGCCAGTACCCGTCAATGAAAGGTAGAGAGAACAGGCCCATCGCATTGAGCAGGAGCGAGCCGACAATAAGCTTTTTTACGCCGATCCGGTGATACAGCGCACCGCCAAGCAGCTGCCCGGCGATCCCGCCCGCCGATTGCAGCAGAATGACCAGGCCTGCATCCTGCATGCTGCGCCCCAGCTCATCGAACACATACATCGTCGTCAGCGGCCACATTAACGAGCCGCCGGCCGAGTTAACCAGACTTGCGGCCAGGAAGCCCTTGACTTCCTTCGGGTACGGATTTAAGAATCTCATGAGAACAGCCTCTTTGATTTCATAATAGGTGTGATTATTGTGAATTCACTCCAGCAAGGCATAAATTCCACGAGAATCAGTATGTCGTACACAAGCTTTGGCGCGCAAGCACACTCAGTGACGCTTTACATCGACAACAGTGGAGAAAAACACCGCGCCCTCCCCTAAATCCGACAGCCGGTCAGGGGTGAGGGCATTGGCGCGCTGACGCCGGCCATTGCCGTCCCACCACAGCCCCTGGCTCACCACAGTGCCGGGAAGCATCTTGTCTGTCACCTTTGCCCGGGCCTCGTACACGCCGCGGTCATTATATACCGTCACTTCATCCCCGTCCTCAATGCCGCGCTCTGCAGCATCCTCCGGATGAATCTGCAGGAACGGCTCCTTCTCCAGCTTCTGGTGCTTCGGCACATTGGCGAAGGTCGAGTTCAGGAAATTATGGTTTGGCGGTGAGATGAACATTAGCGGATAGCGATTTCCTTTTCCCCTGCGGACGCCGTCATAGCCCTCTTTGAGCGGAATGTACGTGGGCAGGGGCGGGAGCCCGGCGGCTTCCAGCGCTGCGGAATAGAGCTCGATTTTGCCGGATGCTGTAGGCAGCTGTTCCAGAAAAGTCTCGTAAGGCGTCATATCCAGCTTCACGCGCCGGTGCTCCTTCAGGCCATCCCAGGTTACGCCGTTCAGATAAGGGTTGTGCGGATACTCCAGGCCCTTTGTGATCATGTCCTGTTCACTCTCATTAAAGGCAGGATCCTCAAAGCCCATCGCCCGGCCCAGGGCGGCGAAGAGCTCGACGTTGCTGCGGCTCTCTCCCACTTTGGGAATAACCGGCTCCTGAAGCTGAATATATTGGTGCCAGTATGAGCCGTATACGTCAGTGTTCTCAAAGGTAGAGGTCGCCGGCAGCACGATATCTGCGTATTTGGCTGTGTCCGTCATGAACAGATCATGCACAACAGTGAACAGGTCCTCCCGGGCGAAGCCCGCCTTGACCCGTTCGGCATCCGGCGCTACGACCAGCGGATTGCTGCAGTACACGAACACCGCCTTCACCGGCTTCTCCTCCATAGCCAGCGCCTCCCCAATCCGGTTCATGTTGATGACCCGGGCATCGGGATTCGGCCGCAGATCCGGACGCTCCAGCGCCTCGCTGTTCATGCTGCTGTAGCCGCCATTGGATTTGGACGCGCCGCCGCCCCGCTTCTGCCAGTGACCGGTCAAGGCGGGCAGACAGGCTACGCTCCGCACAGCCATTCCGCCATTGTCATGGTGCTGCAGCCCGTTGCCGATATGAATATAGGCGGCCTCGGCCTGACCGTACAGGGTCGCCAGCTTCTCAATATCTGCCACCGGAATTCCGGTGATAGAAGATACATGCTGCGGCGTATACTGCTTCACATGCTCCCTCAGCTCCTGATGTCCCAGCGTATAGCGTTCCAGAAACGGCTCATTCACCAGTCCATCCCGGAACAGGACATGCATCATGCCGGCGGCGAGCGCACTGTCTGTGCCGGGGTGCAGCGGAATGAACCAGTCGGCCCACTGCCCCGTCTGATTCTTGTGAACGTCAATGACGACGACCTTCGCTCCGTTCTTCCGAGCCTTCTCGGCCAATACGACCTGGTGCATGTTCGTGCTGACAATATTGCCGCCCCAGACCAGAATCACGTCCGCATTCACGGTCTCCTCCGGTACAGTCCCCCGATTGGCGCCCATGACGGAAATCCAGCCTGCATTGCCGGCCGCGTTACAGATCGTCTGCTTCAGCCTGCTCGCACCCAGCGCATTAAAAAACCGGCGGTCCATGCCGTCCACACTGAGCACACCCATATTGCCGTAGAAGCTGTACGGCAGGATGCTCTCCGATCCGTATTCCTCAATCAGGCTGCGGTAGCGGCCTGTAATTTCCGTAATGGCTTCCTCCCAGGTGATCTCTTCAAAATTCCCCTCACCCTTGGCTCCAATCCGCCGCAGCGGATACAGCAGCCGCTCGGGATGATAAATCCGCTCGGCCATGTGGCGCACCTTATTGCAGATTGCTCCCTGGGTGATAGGGTGCTCCGGATCTCCGGTCACTTTTACAATTCTGCCTTCCTGCTTATGCAGCAGCAGCCCGCATGTATCCGGGCAGTCCAGCGGACATACCGCCGGGAAGACGCCTTCCTTCTCGTGAATCATCTATGTCGTCATCCTCTCGTCTCGTACCCCGATGCCATCCTTGATATGACAATATTCTACCCCTTATCTTAGAACGAAATCCGGGATGCCGTAAAGCGGGAAGAGCGCCCGAAATATTTTTTGACAAAATATTCACCCCCCTGTTTCATCCCTCGGTGCGCCGGGTAATTTGGTATCAACAGCAAGAGGAGGAACCCAGACCCTTTCTCTCCTTGCCGTATCATGGACCACTCCCAAAAAAATTCGCCGCAACGAGTTTCTTCCCCCGAAACTCGATGCGGCGAATTTGTTTTTTTGTGTCTGTTTCATTTTCAAAAGCAAAGGCTGCCCCAAGAGAAGATGTTCATCTTCCGGGACAGCCTTTTTAAATGGGTTATGCCGCTTATACCGTTTCCTTTACACCTGCACCGGATCCTTCACGAGCTTCGGCAGTGCCTCCAGGCCCGCCGTGTTCAGGAAGTTCCACGGCTTGTTGTAATGCGGCTGGAAGAAGAAGTCGACAAAGGCCAGCTGGTCAATCGTCATCTTGTTCTGGATACATACCGAGAGGGTGTTGACCGATTGGGTCAAGTCCGCTCCGGAGATCAGCTGGGCGCCCAGAATCCGGCGGTCCTTCTTGTCAAAGACGACCTTTAGCGTAACCTCCTCCGACGTCGGCATGAACTCGGGGCGGTAGTGCTCCTTGATCGTCACCGTGTCGAAATCCAGCTCCTCCTCCTTCGCAGTCAGCTCCGTCAAGCCGGTGGAGGCGATGTGATGGCTGTAAATTTTCAAGCCCGAGGTGCCCTGGGTGCCCATATACTCCGTCGTCGGCTTGGCCAGGTTGCGCGCTACGAGTGTGCCCATCCGTACCGCATTCGTGGCCAGCGGGATGTACATCGCCTTGCCGGTCGGGTTGTACCGGACAGCGCAGCTGTCGCCAGCGGCGAAGACGTCTTTTTTGCTGGTCTGCATGTAGGAATCGACGACGATCGCCCCATTCTTCAGCATCTCAACCTGACCCTTCAGCAGCTCGGTGTTCGGGCGGAAGCCGATGCACAGAATGACCATATCGGTTTCAATCGTGCCTTTATCGGTGATGACGCGCTTCACCTGGCCATGCTCGCCCTCAAAGGATTTCACAGTCTGTCCCAGCGCCAGTTCAATGCCCTTCTGGCGGAACGACTCCTCGACTTTATCGCTGAATTCCGGGTCCAGATATTTATTCAGAATCCGGTCCACGCTATCGACGAGGGTCACCTTCTTGCCGTTCTGCTGAAACGCCTCCACCAGCTCCACACCGATATAGCCGGCGCCAACCACCGTGATGTGCTTCGCATGCTTCGACTTCTCAATAATGGTATTGGAATGATTGTAGTTCTTGCTCAGCAAAATATTGTCCAGATCAATGCCGTCCAGCTTCGGAATGATCGGCCAAGAGCCGGTCGTCACAATCAGCTTGTCGAACGTATCCTCCAGCGTTTCGCCGGTGTCGAGGTTGCGCGCAGTCAGCTTTTTGCCGTCCGTATCGACAGAGACGACCTCATGCTTCATCTTCGTCGTTACGCCCATTTCCGCCAGCTGGTCCGGGGAGGAGTAGAACAAGCCGTCCGGATCCTTCACGACCCCGCCGACATACAGCGCAATTCCGCAGCTCAGGAATGAAATATTATCATTGCGTTCATATACGGTAATTTGAGCCTCCGGGTACAGCTTCGCGGTATTCACAATTGCTGCCGTTCCGGCATGGGTACATCCGATCACTGCTACTTTCATATTCTTATTCCTCCTTGGCATGATGGTATTTCATTAAGCTCGTCTGTCGTTCATTTTTCGGACTTTGTTTGTCATTTGCCGCTTGTTATTGTGAAAATATTCACCTTGTTCATGTCTTTATTATATTGTGAATTAGTTCACAACGCAATAGGCTGCAGCAATCCTCACACTTTGTTCACAATTTCACAATCTTTGATCTCTGGGAACACTTCTATGGCAATGAGCTATGAGCTAGAGAATGTCGGGAATATTGGTTTTTTTAATTAATACCAGTGCTGGAGGCTTTTGAACCAGCTTTTCACAGTTATTTCTGCACGATGTGCGTTTGGACAGCAGACAAATGGAACTCAAAAAAAAGACCACCGGCAGGCGCCCGCCCACCAATGATCTTATTGTCTCTTAATCCGATCACATTATTCCTGGCTCTCCAGCATCGCATTCAGGCTGCCGCAGGCTTCCTCATAGGCAGGCTGCAGTTGTCCGAACGTATGAAGGCCCTGCTCCAGTCGGCCTGCCTTACATAACGCCTCAATCTCTGCCAGCAGCCGGGAGAATTCCTGAACGCCCAGACTGAGACTGCCGGACTTCATGTCATGGGCTGCCGCCGCCGCCTCGGCGCTTCTGCCTTGCTGCAGCAGCTTGTGCAGCCGCTCCATTTTGTCCGGCATATCCTCCTGGTACATTTGGAACAGCAGTGCCAGCAGCTCCTGACTGCCGTCTTCCTGAATTTCGATAATTTCGTGAATCGTTTTGTAATCCAGCACCGGCCGATCACTTTGAGCCGTTTTTTCAGGGAGATAAGCTTCCAGGATGGCGGCCAGAGCATGGGCATGCACCGGCTTGGATACGAAATCATTCATACCGGCATCCATGCACTGCCTGCGCGCCCGCTCATCGGTGCTGCCTGTCATCGCCACCAGCGGCACAGCCGGCTTGCCCAGCTGCTGCTCCTCAGTGCGGATTTGAGCCGCGGCTTCCGCTCCGCTCAGCTTGGGCATCATATGATCCATCAGGATGAGGGCATAGGTGTTCTCGCGCGCCTTCTGTACGGCCTCCAGCCCGTTCCGGGCCCAGTCCACCTGCTGCAAGCCCAGCTTACGCAGCTGCATCCCCACCACCTGACGGTTGATGTCATTATCCTCCACCAGCAGCACCGGGACAGACAGATCCCGGCTGGTCGTCTGCAGCGGCTGCTGCTCTGCATATGCGGCGCGAAGCGCTTCCACGGAGCGGTTACCGCTTTCCTGGCCGACAGCCGGCTCCAGCGGAATTTCAAACCAGAATAAGGTGCCCCGGCCTTCTTCACTGGATACTCCGATTCTCCCCCGCATCAGCTCGACAAGCGACTTGCAGATGGACAATCCTAACCCTGTGCCTCCATACTCTGGGGAGCCGCCTTCATCGGTCTGCATATAGGGCGTAAACAGATTCTTCTGATCCTCTGCTGAGATCCCCATGCCGGTGTCCTCGACCTCGAAGCGCACCAGGCTCTGGTTCTCGCCCTGGCCTTCAAGCTCTGCCGGCTTCACACGGATCATGATCTGCCCGTCCTGTGTGAACTTGTTGGCATTGCCGAGCAGATTCAGCATCACCTGATTGATCCTTCCTGCATCGCCAATCCACTGCCGCTCCAGCCGTTCGTCCAGAAGCATAGACAGCCGGTTGCCGTTGTTCTCCAGCTTGTCCTGCAGCAGCCTGGAACTATGATCCAAAATAACATGCAGATCGAAGGCCTCCCGCCGCAGCTCCATTTTGCCCGCATCAATCTTGGATAAGTCCAGCAAATCGTTGATCATATGAATGAGCAGCGCTGCGGAATCGCGGATCAAGCCCACCGATTGCCGGTTAACATCCGTCAAGCCCGGCTGCTCCAGCATCTCCGCCATGCCCATGATGGCATTCATCGGTGTACGGATCTCATGACTGATCACAGCCAGCAGCCGACCTTTCGCTTCATTAGCCTGCTCTGCCTCCAGGCGGGTCCGCTTGAGCTCGGCATTGTTCTTTGCCAGCCGGCGCTGCAGCGTGACCAGCTCATTATTCATAGCGGTAAATTCACCGAGCACCTGCTCTTCCCGTTCCCTCGCCCGGATGATCTGATCGGACATCTCTCTGATCGTCTGCCGCAGCCGTTCCGCCTCTGTATTAGGGTCATGCATTTGCCTGTCCCTCCCTTACTTGTTGCTTCCAAACACCGTCACGTCGCCGGCTTCGTCAGGACCAGCTGCTCCGCGGCAGCCACCGTAGCTTCAGCATCCGGCGCACAGCCATCCGCTCCGACCTCCCGCCACAGGTTAGGGTCCAGGTTGAAGGGCAGTCCTCCAACCATAATCTTCACATGCTTGTACCGCTCATCGGCCCGAATCTTGCGGATGAGGTCCCGCACCAGATGGATATGATAGGTCATCGTAGCCGATATCGCGACCACATCCGCGTCATGCTTCTCAATGGCTTGCAGCAGGCTGAAATCCGGAACGTCTGCTCCGAGATAATACGTGTCCCAGCCGTGCAGCTCGAACGTGTCGGCCACCATACGCAGCCCGATCTCGTGAGTCTCCTTGCCGACACAGGCCGCTACCAGGGTCAGGCCCTTACTGCCCACCGTCATCCAGTGCGGATACAGACTGGAAATAATCGACTGGGTAACCGCTGTGCAGTAGTGCTCCTGAGCGACACTCACACGCCCCAGCTGCCAGAGCCTCCCGATCTCATACTGTGCCGCCTGAAAAATATGCTTGTACAGCGCAGAAATGCCGATTTCCCGCTCCAGCAGCCCGTGAATCAGGCTGGAGGCTTCCCGGCGCTTTCCTTGCAGCAGCAGCTCCAGATAATCTGCCGCCTCCTTTGCCAAAGGGTTGTCCTCCGTAATATAGGAATCCAGCGTCACCGTCTCCACAGACTGCATCATCCCCATGTCCAAATAATCCAGGACGGTTCCTTTGTCTTGATGATCAAACCGCTCATCCAGCGCTTTCCTCATCGCTTCCAGATTCACCCTTAAATCCTCGCCTGTCACCTTGTAGCCTTCGAGCAGTACCTTTAACCACGATACATAATGTAAAAATAAAGCCGGACTCTTGACCAGCACACTCTCCGCTAAATAATTCAGCGTATACAGCGAGTCACGCCGGGTCTTTTCTTTTCCGGAAGGGCCGAAGCGGTCCTGCAGATCCGGCTGCCTGTTGTATTGCTGCTCCGTGATCCAGTCCGCAAGCTTCTCGGCCTCGTTCAGCAATGCATCTCCGGCGGTCTTTTCTGTCATTCCCATGCTTATCCCTTCCTCTCTATAGATGTATGCTGCAATGAGAATACGGGCTATTCCGCCCGTACGTGGTATCTTCGAACCATCGGCTTGATGCCGGCCAGCTCCTGATCCGGATATTTTTTCTCCAGCTCATGGATCCGCTTGAAATCCTCACTCGTTACCCAAGCCAGATAATGCTCCTTCTTCTCCCACGTCATGTGAACCGTGAGCTCTCCCGGCTTATGCTCGTTCTGAAGCAGCTGAAATGAAAGAAAGCCAGGCTGCTTATCGACGGACCGGCTTCGGTTGACATATAATTGGACCAAGTCCTCTGCCTTGTGCACAGGCACCTCTACGACGGATTGAACGATATACACGTAACGACCTCCCGAGGTTTAGCAGCTCTAGTATGAATATGAAATCGGTATAGATACTTCCCCTATTATAGCGCATTTGGAGACAGGTTTATATGAAAACACCGGAATTGGCGGCAAAAAGGACAGCCTTTAGATGATTAAAGCAAGCAGGTTCCGGGTACAAGATTTATGCCAAAATGACTTGGCTGAATACATAGAAACGAGGTTGTACCGTTCATGAGACTGGAGACAGAAATGTTTGTGTCTGTATGGCATCTGGCCGTGCCGGTGCTGGTGCTCATTGCCTTCATCGGCATGGTTGCCGGAGGCTACGACCGGAGAACGACGCTCAAGAGCACAGGCTGGTCGCTGGTGGTATTCTATGCCTTTGTCACGTTTACGACCGTGATCGTGTCCCAGGAGTCGCTCTACGTGGAAGAGAAGATGGTACAGGACATGGATGAATATCATGCGGAAATCAAGGACAGGCTTCCCTTCTCGGAGGCGCCGGGCATTGTGGCTTATGTGGGGGCGTTTCTGGACGAGGACGATGGTACCAAATGGGTCATCTACGCCGGCAATTACGGCTCGGCTCCGTTTACCGGAACCGTTAGCGTGACGGTGATGGATGAAGACCGGGTTACCGAGCTGCTGAAGCGCACCTTTGAAGAGGTTCACCTTGCACCGGGAGAGAAGAAGGAGCTGGATACGGTGTATTCCTTGGAGAGCAGAGATAACCCGTATCTTATGCAGTTCAAGGCTGCTCCGGCTTCAAGTGCAGGTGCGGATGCTCCTTGAAGTTATTCCTATAGGCGGCCGCATCCTGACACAGCTCTGCTTGACCTGTAAAGGCCTGCCCTAGAAGCACCTCAGTGCTTCATAGGGCAGGCCTTTACTTATCCTCTGCTGAGCGTCCCGCCCATTGGCATGGGCGGGACGCTTCTTGAATGATTACCCGCTGTTCTGGACAGCGTGATGCCTGGCTTTAGCGCCGTCCCGTCTGCGGCGCAAGCCAAGGGCCAGCAGATAGGGCAGCCAGATAAAGACCGGTGCTACCATCGACATCCCGATCAGCCCGCCGCCGATCGAATAGAGGGCACTCCCCTCCTCACTGCTCCCGGCAATCATATCCAGCACCAGCTGTGTCACAAACAGACCGCCCCAGCAGACCAGCAGATGAGGCCAGCGGAGGCGCTTGACCAAGAAGAAGAACAAGAAGCTCATGACGAGCATCAGCAGTACCGGAATGATCACCCCGTCAGGATCTATCCTGCCAGCGACTGCCTGATTCATAATGAGCCAGCTGAGGAAGAACTGGAGTACAAACACCATCCAGCCCAAGGGACCCACATTGGCAAACACCGCTTTTTGAGCCTGCTGTGCCTCCTGCTCCTCGATCCGCCGAATTTCCGCATCCAGTGCCTCCAGCTCTTCCGGACCCGGCGCTCGCTGCTCCTCTTCCTCGACCTTCTTCTCAATGAAGGGCCGGAACGCCCGCTCGATATTGTTCTCAAACACGGCGGCGCCCCGATTCTCCTCCTCCCGGAGAACGTAGATGGCCGCTTCATCCTCGTCCACGACCACCACCGACGACAGCCAGAGCGGGATGCCATGCGGAGCCAGTGTCTTCAGCCACTCGTTCGCCTCCCGCGTCTCTGCCAAAGGCACGCTGATCATCTTCTCGCCTCCGCCGCTGTTGTAGATCAGGTGAATGACCGGCCACAGCTCGACCTGGGGCGCGCGTTCCCGGAAGGAGGTTTCTTTGTAGGCGTAGCTGTACATCATCACATGGCGTCCGTAGTACATCTCGGAGATGTCCTTCAGACGGATGCTGCCGCTTTGCTCCTCCCGGGTCTCCCGGTCCCACACGGTATACCTCAGTACATCTTCATAGATGGCAAAATAATCATTATGACGGTTATGCCAGATGCGCGTCGCCAGGCTCCTCCACAGCGATCGAATCATCCATAGGCCTAGAGGTATGGCCAGCAGGGTGAGCGCCATCCAGCCCGATGGCCATAGGGTCAGCAAGATTACCGGACCCACAACCAGCGCCAGTCCCAGCAGCATTCCTATTATCATCATTTCAAACGTCAGTATCCAGTAGAAGGGCTGCATTTTGCGCTCCCGATATTCGTGAATCGCCGTGGACACGTTGGGCCACTCCTTTATACAGAAGATTTATGTACAGCTGCAGTCCCTGCAGCCAAAGCAAAAGCACAAGCAAAAGCCCCTCCCCGGTGCACGACCGGAGAAGGGCTGAGGCCATATGATTAGTGATGGCTGGATTCGTTCTGAGCCAGCTTGACCAGCATGTGGGCCAGCTTGTGGCGCTCCTCTTCCGAACCCACCTTCCACAGCTCCTGCAGCAGCTTCTCTTCGCTGTTGCGCGGATCTTCGTGCTCGGCCAGATAGTTGGCTACCTTCTCGGCGCCCTTGGCCAGCTGCTCCTCGCCAAGACCGATGCTTTCTGCCAGTTTGATACGTTTATGCAGGTAGGATTTGAAGGTATCAAAGTTGGCCAGGATTTGATCCTTTTCCCCTTGATCCATCTTGTTCATGGCATCGTCCACTTTGTTCATATCAAGCTCACCGTCTTTTTTGACTACATGATTATGTTCAGACATGTCTAACGCCTCCTCAGTAAATTTTTACTATATTCGGTAACGTAGAATTATTAAACCCCAGGGGCATGCCTGAATCAGAATCTGCAGATTAGACAAAGAGTTTACATCGGCTATACAACCAATTAACGAGTGCGCCCGCGCCGTCCGCTGCCTGAACCTCCGCTGCCGGCATGTCTGCTGGAGCCGCCAGAGCTCCGGCCGCTTCCGCCTGTACCTCTGCCGCCGCTGCGGCCGGCTCCCGTGCTGCTCTTGCCGGATCTCGGCCCGCCGCTGCTCTGTCCGCCTCTGCCGCCAGACGTCCGGCCCCGGCCGCCGGATGCCTCGCTCCGGCGCGAACCTTCGCTGCGTCCGCGTCCACCCGAGGTGCCGTCCCGGCGCTCGCGTCTCTCGCCGCTGCCTTCCCGGCCCTCGGAGGAGCCGTTGCTTCGGCTGCTGCGCTGACCGGACGATCCTTCGCGGACTTCACCGCTGCGGCCGTCCCAGGTGATCCGCTTCAGCTTGATGGAGAGGGTGCGCTCCAGCTTCTCCAGATCAAATCCGTCCTTCGGTGCCGCGAATGTTACCGCAAGACCCGTGCCGCCGGCACGTCCCGTCCGGCCGATCCGGTGGACATAGCTCTCGACATCATGCGGCATGTCGTAATTATACACGTGGGTCACGCCTTCCACGTCCAGTCCCCGCGCCGCGACATCGGTCGCCACCAGCAGCTGAAGCTTGGCTTCCCGGAACCGCTTCATGACCGCTTCGCGTTTCGCCTGGGACAAGTCGCCGTGCAGCTCGTCGCTGGCATAGCCGTGCGACAGGAGCGCTTCGTTCAAGGTCTGGGCGCGCCGCTTCGTGCGGCAGAAGATCATCGCCAGATACGGCTGGTGCAGCTCCAGCATGCCCTTCAGTGCATCCTGCTTCGTCCGGTCCGTGCACTCTACCAGCACCTGCTTGATATTCTGCAGCGGAATGAGCGAGCTGCCGCCCTCCTTGATGACAATATCCACGGGCTTGTTCATATAATTTGCAGCAAGCTGCTTGACGCGATCCGGCATCGTAGCCGAGAACAGCATACTCTGACGCTTGTACGGCAGCGCTGCGATGATCGCCTCCACCTCATCCAGAAAGCCCATATGCAGCATCTGATCCGCTTCATCCAGCACGAGCTGCTTCACGCCGCCCAGCTCCAGCGTGCCGCGCCGCAAATGATCCAGCAGTCTCCCTGGAGTACCGATAATCAGATGACGGCCGCCCTCCAGCTTGCGCAGCTGCTTCTCCACATCCTGACCGCCATAGACGGCCAGAAGCTTGACGCCTTCCGGGGTGCCGGAGGACAGCTTCCGCGCCTCTTCGGTAATCTGCAGCGCCAGCTCCCGCGTCGGCGCTACGATCAGTGCCTGCGGATACGGCTTGGCGGCGTCAATCTGCTTTAAGATCGGCAGCATAAACGCCAGCGTTTTGCCGGTCCCGGTACGCGCGCGGGCAATGATATCCTTTCCCGCAAGGAGCATCGGTATACTCTCTTGCTGCACCGGGGTCGGCACAGAAATTCCCTGCTCCTTCAGCCTGCGTACCATTTTCTCATCGATGCCTAATTGTTGAAAGTTCGGCAAAACATCCACCTCATTGTATTATTTTACCAGGATAACGCGAAGCCCATTTCGCTCCCTGTACGATCATTTTTCGGAATGGCTCATGCATGAAAGAAGGCTCATGATGTCCCGGCATCAGCACGACGACCCGGCCGATTCCGTAGGTATGGCACCATGCCGCCGGCCAGCGCTCACCCTCGTGCTCATATTCCAGCAGTACCTGTCTCTCCGTAAACGGATCCAGCTTGAAGCGATACGGCTCTTCTTCCATCTCAAAGGCTTCTACGCCCTCGATAATGTCATGACCCTCTGCCGCCGGCATAAACTTCAGGGGCTGCATCGGCGGATGTCCGTCGAAGCGGGCTCCCAGCAGCTGCGCCAGCTCATAGCGGTTCGCCAGCGAAACGCCGTTATGCAGCACGAGCAGCCCGCCGCCGCCGCTCACATAGGACAGCAGGCCCGCGGTCTGCTGGGGCGATACCTTCTCATCCCACAGATCGCTGTAGGCGATACAAAGGTCGTAGGGATACAAATTGCTCTCGCGAAGCATTTTGTGATTCTCCGTGCACTGCACGGTAAACATATCATTCAGCAGATGCGATACCTGCGTGTCAATGCCTTGCAGCGGATGAAACTTGGGATGCGTGTAGCTTCCCAGTAAAAGTGCCTTTCTCTTGTCCATGATATTCCTCCTTGCGAATTCAGGCTTGATCTCAAGCACTGTGATCCTAAGGGCTTACCCCCGTTCTGCAAAATAGCGCCCCAGCGCCACCAGCATGCTGCCCATCCGCTCTTCCTCCGGCACGACCTGCGGCTCGATGCCTTCCTCGATCAAGCCCTGCGCGGTCACTTTGCCCACCGCACAGACGATAACCGGACCACATAAAGCTGCAGCAAGCGGCTCCCAGGATTCCTTCCGGCGCGCATATTCCGCAAGAAAACGGAACTGCGGCGCACTCGTGAACGCAACCGCATCCACCTGGTGACGGATGATCTCAATGAGGAGCAGTCCCAGCTCCTCCTCTTCAGGCGGAATATGCTTGTAGGGCAGGATTTGCACGGTCTGGGTCTCTTTCTCCTGAAGCCATGCCACAAGCTGCGGTGCAGACTCTCCGTGGAGCTGCAGAGTAACCCGCTTTCCTTGTATATCATAGCCTTCAAACGCCCGAATCAATCCTGCGGTGCTTCCGTCATCATCGCGCACAAGCGGCTTCAGGCCCCGCTTCTTGAGTGCATTGACCGTTTTGTAGCCGCGGGCGGCAATACGGGTGGTCTGAAGGATCTGCAGCAGCTTCTCCTGTACGCCCATCTGCTCCGCCATATCCATAATCGCCTCAAAGCCGATTCCCGTTGTAAACAGGCTCCAGTCCGGCGGATGCTCTACCCAGTCCGTGATGGAGGCCCGAAGCGCCTCATCATCCAGAAACACCGTGCCCTGAGCCGGCCGGATCAGCGGTGTGCCCCCCATATTCTCTACCAGCTTGGCCATATCCGTGGCCTTGCGCGGTCCTGTCAAAGCGATGACTTTCCCTTTCATAGGCTGTGCCATATGATCCCTCCCTGATGACCTGCTTTCGCGAAGCAGACCTTCACCATCCAATGATTCCTTCAGTATACTTGTCCTTCTCTGGAATAGAAAGGGATAGACCTCATTTCCATGAAAAATAGCCGCCCCTGTGCAGCGAAGCACAGAGGCGGCCTGATTTGATTCTGATTAAGCTTGCGGTCCGGACATATGGGCGCTAATATCAATTCCCAGCCCTTGCGACAGCTTCATGCCCAGCTCCCGGTCTGCCTGGAAGAAGTGGCACAGCGCCCGCATTTGAATATCGTGCTTCACCTGGCTCAGATCCTGAATCAGGTTGTGCAGAAGGCTGGCTTTGCCCTGCTCGGTGAAGGAGCGGTACAGCTCTCCTGCTTGTGTGTAGTCATCGGTCTTCTGAATCCGCTGGCGCACCGTGCTTCCATGGAGCGGACTTTCGCTCTCCCGGTATGCGTGATCCTCCGACGGTCCTGAGGTGTAGCTGTTCGGCTCATAGTTTACCGGTGACGGGTCCTGCTTCACGTTCATCAATCCATCGCGCTGATGATTGCGAACCGGAGCATACGGGCAGTTGATCGGAATCTGCAGGTAGTTCGCGCCCAGACGATGGCGCTGGGTGTCCGGGTAGGAGAACAGGCGTCCCTGCAGCAGCTTATCCTCTGACGGCTCAATGCCCGGCACGAGCACGCTTGGGGAGAAGGCGGACTGCTCCACTTCAGCAAAGAAATTATCCGGATTGCGGTTCAGCGTCATCGTGCCGACCGTATGCATCGGGAAGCGGTCCTCCGGCCAGGTTTTGGTCGGGTCCAGCGGATCAAAGGCCAGGGCATCCATTTCTTCCGGCAGCATCATCTGCACCTGCAGGCGCCACTGCGGGAACTGTCCCTGCTCAATATGCTCCCTCAAATCGCGGGTTGCATGGTTGAAGTCGCGTCCCTGCATGGCTCCCGCCTCATCCGCCGTGAAGGTTTCTACACCCTGCAGCGTTTCCCACTTGTATTTCACGTACGTAACCTTGCCCTCTGCGTTCACCCACTTGAAGGAATGGACGCCAAATCCGTCCATCTGCCGGTAATTAGCCGGCGTCCCGTGATCGGAGAACAGCCAGGTCATCATATGCGTCGATTCCGGTGTAAGCGTCATGAAGTCCCAGTACCGGCCAGGGTCCTGAATGTTAGTATCCGGTGCCGGCTTCAAGGAATGAACCATATCCGGGAATTTCATAGCATCGCGAATGAAGAAGACCGGAAGGTGGTTGCCGACAATATCATAGTTGCCTTCTTCGGTATAGAACTTCACCGCGAAGCCTCTCGGATCACGGGCAGTTTCCGGCGAGCCGACACCGTGGATCACGGTAGAGAAGCGGACGAATACCGGCGTCTCCTGTCCCGCCTCCTGCAGAAAAGCAGCCCGGGTGTGGGATTTCATGCTGTTCTCGGTCACAAATACACCATGCGCTCCGGCGCCGCGGGCGTGCACGACACGCTCCGGAATCCGCTCACGGTCAAAGTGAGCGAGCTTCTCCAGCAGATGGTAATCCTCCAAGAGTGTCGGGCCGCGCTGACCTGCGGTTTTGGAATGCTGATTGTCACCTACAGGAGCGCCCTGATTGGTCGTTAATCTCGTATTCATAGATGTATGCCTCCGTTATTGTGAATTTGATTTTAGACTGGATCTAAATTTATAAACTGATTGTAGCATTGGGAGGCGGGTTCATGCATGAGCAATCCATGAGCCTTTCATGAGGGTTAGCTGATTGGTTTATGATGCTTTTATGATTCAAGCATGAAGATTTCATGAAATGAGCTTAAGCAGGGAGCAGCCTGACGGCCTGTTTCTGTGCAAGAAAAAAAGGAGTCAGTCCGCCAGGCGGTATCCGACTCCTCTTACGGTTGCTATATATTGCGGGGCGCCGGCATGGTCACCGAGCTTTTTGCGCAGGCTTTTGATATGGACGTCCACTACATTGCTGCCTCCGAGAAAATCGGTGTCCCAGATTTCACTCATCAGCTCTTCACGCGTGCGCACTGCGCCTTTGCTGTCAAGCAGCAGGATAAGCAGGCTGTACTCCGTCTTCGTCAGATGCACGGGGAGAGCCCGGCGCTGCACGGTCATCTTGTCGCGGTCAATCCACAGGTCCTTATAGACTTCACGGCTCGGCGATTCTGGCATGACCTCCGGCTGAGACGCGGCATGAACACGAATGCTGCGCTGAATCTGATACATCAGGGTCTGCGCAGAACGGGCCGGCCAAACCAGAAGCTCCTTGTCCAGCATGGACGTGCTGGCGCTGTTCATCAGCGTCTCGTTAACAAGGTACATCACAGGAAGCTGGACTCCCTCCGGCATGAGCATCACGCACTCCTCGTCAAATTGTCCTGGCGTATCGCAATGCGTCAGATCGGCGATCACAAGGCCGGCGGTAAGGGCCGAGGTCAGGCGGGGCTCCCATCTGCGCATCATCATGACATCAAAGCAATGCTCCGACAAAATAAGCCCCAGCTCATGTACGCGTCCCGGCTGGCGGCTCAGCATCGCGGCGCGGTATAGAGACACCGGGCAGGATAATTCCTCCAGCGGCTTGCTGTATGGCTCTGGCCAGGATGTTCCTGCAAAAGAGACGATTCCGCCTCTTGTCTGTGCTACTTGCTTCGCTTGGTTTGACATTCGGGACACACTCCTCCGAATACCACATGGGCATGATTAATGGTATAGCCTGTCTCTTCCGCGACCACGCGGTTCCATTCCGGCGGAACCTCGGTCATGACCTCATCAACCTTGCCGCATACCTCACACATAATATGCTGATGCTCGTCCGTGCGGGCATCATAGCGGCTTGCGCTCTCCCCCAGCTTCAGCTCCCGGATCATTTGCTTATCGGTCAAATAGCGCAGCGAGTTATAAACCGTGCCATACGCCAGATTATATCCCTTCTCCACCAAGCGGTTCATAATATCCGAAGCGGTAGGATGGTCTTCCGAATCCCGCACGACGTCAAACACCGCCTGGCGCTGTGTTGTTAAATTTAATGCTCTCAAAGGTCTCACCCTTTATTTAATTTATTTTTAGATCAAGTATAAATCTTGATGGAGCTTCAGTCAACCCTTTCCCATCTTACTCCGGGACTAAAGCCCTGTTCATTGGTAAAATATGAAACCGCATATCGACACCATTCGTTTCTTTTCGTAATATAAAGAGAAATGTGCTGTTGGCAGCTCTCTTCATGGAGAGCATGCTTCGGAAAGGAATGTCGAATTCTTGGTCAATATATTGTTTATCAATGCCTGTGTGCTGGTAACCTTTCTTTATCTGACCGGCCTGCTATCTACCAGATATGCCTACAACCTGGAGGCGCCGAGCCTGCGGGTACAGCTCGTTTCCGGCATCATGTTCGGAATGTATGGCATTATCCTCATGCATTATTCTTTTCCCATTAACAATGAAGTCATATCCGATCTCCGGCATCTGGCGATTGTGATCGTTGCGGGCTATGTGGGCTGGCTCCCCTCGCTTATTTCCGGGGTGCTTATTACGGCTGGCCGGATTGTGCTGTTTGGTCTGAGCCAGGTATCCATAATCGCCGGTGCGGGCATGCTTGTGATCGCTGTGCTCTGTGCCCTTATCGCCTTACATACCGGGAAGCGCCTTCAGAAGCTGCTGATCATGAATCTGATCTCGATTATCGTGATCTCGATCGTGCTGACGATCAACGTCCACGAGCTGCTGCTGGAAGTCGTCGCCATCTATTTAAGCATTTCTACAGCAGCTACACTCGTCATCTATGCCTTGCTGGAATATTCTCTCGCCTCGAACCGGCTGTTCGCCCGGATGACGCTGCAGGCTCAAACCGATCACCTGACCAGCCTGCATAATCTCCGCCAATTCGAGCTGCTGCTGAACCAGCATTTCCGGCAAGCCCGGCGAAGCCAGGAGCCGCTGGGCGTTATTGCCCTGGATATAGATCATTTCAAAAAAATAAACGACACCTACGGCCACGCGGCCGGAGATGTCGTTCTAAAGCAGCTGAGCTCGCTCTTGAAGCTGCACGCTCGCCCCACGGATGAGGTATCCCGGAACGGGGGCGAGGAATTTACTGTTCTCGTTCCCCGCCTGGCCTCTCACGAGGTGACGCTGCTGGCGGATAAAATCCGCAGGGCGGTCGAGCAGCATGTGTTCATGCTGGGCGATGGCACCGCCCTGAAAGTGACCGTGTCTGCCGGCGTTGCCGTTTACCCGGACACGCTGAAATGTGATGATGTGCAGGAGCTGCTTCATCAGGCCGACGAGGAGCTGTACCGGGCCAAGCAGGAGGGACGGAACCGGGTCTGTACCGGCTCAGCTCAAGCCTGAGCCGGTGCAGTCCCGCTGCCGGGTTCAGGCGGTCAGAATGCTCTCGATCGCCTGAACGATATCCTCACTGAGCTTGATGCCAGAGGCACTCACATTCTCCTCCACCTGCTCCGGACGGCTTGCTCCTACAAGGGCACTGCTGACGTTCTGCTGACGGAGCACCCAGGCCAGCGCCAGCTGGCTCATGGTAATATCCAGCTCATTGGCAATCGCCGTCAGCTGATGAACCTTCTCAACTCTATCCCCATTCAGCTTCATCCGGTCGGCGCCCAGCTTGGCGGCGCGGCTGTCCTGAGGCATTTCTTCCTTGGAGGCAGAAGTGTACTTGCCGGTCAGCAGGCCCTGGGCCAGTGGAGAATACACCACTTGTCCAATTCCTTTTTGCTCGCCCAGCGGAATAATTTCCTTCTCGATCTCCCGATCAAACATATTGTACAGCGGCTGGTTCACCACGATCCGGTCCAGCAGCAGCCGGTCCGCCACCGCCAGAGCCTCCTCCATCTGTGCCGCAGTCCACATGCTCACGCCGACATACAGCACCTTGCCGCTGCGCACCAGGTCATCCAAAGCACGAAGCGTTTCCTGGACCGGTGTGTCCTGATGAAACCGGTGGCAGTAATATATATCAATGTAATCCATGCCCAGGCGCTTCAAGCTGGCGTCACACTGCTCCATAATGTGCTTGCGTGACAAGCCCTGGTCGTTTACGCCGTCACCCATTCTGCCGAACACCTTGGTCGCCAGCACGTAGGATTCCCTTGGAAATGCCCGCAGCGTTTCTCCCACGACCACCTCCGCTGCGCCCCGTTCGTACACATTCGCCGTATCAAAAAAATTCACGCCCAGCCCATAGGCGGTCTGAATGGATTTCACGGCATTCTCCCGCTCCACATAACCTCCGTAGGTCAGCCAGCTTCCGAGACTGATGTCACTTACCTTGAGACCGCTTGCGCCAAGTCTTCTAAATTCCATTCATATAACCTCCCGCTGTGATGATAGGTACCTCTTTATTCTACCATTCACGGACCTCTAAAAGCACGTCCTGGATGCCCTCTATACCATGGGCAATTCCTGGCTGCGGGGAAGAGGTAACAACCTTTAACGGCTATAGCCTGTTCCCTTAATCTGCGTATCCACCTCTACCTTGAACGTAATGTGCGGATACATGGCTTCCCACTGCTGCTTCTCGGTATTGTTATTCCAGTGCGTGGCAAAGTATCTCAGCCCGAAGCCTAACGGATCGGTGCCGGTTTCCCGAATCTTCTCCAGCAGCTTCGTGACCTCTTGCGACAGACTCTCATTAAATGCCTTCTCCAGCTCCTTCAACTCGCTGTGGGTCAGCTGATCGTAGTCTTCCTTCTCCTCCAGGTTGCCGCCAATCGTCAGCTTATATTGAATTTCTTCCTTGCCCGGCTCCGGAACTACAATCTTGAACCTGGCCCGGCTGCGGTCCACGTTCATTTCATAGCGGCTGCCGTTCATCGTCGTTCCGAGATCTGTCAGCAGGTTCCGGATCATCAGCACGTTCAACAGCTTGCTCTCCTCCGGCTCCAGCATCAGCTTCACCCGCTCCTTATCCATGAGAGCCGTCTTGTTAATGTTCAACACGCCTTCTTCCTTGTTATCCACTGTAATGACCGGCATATAGGGATCTATTCCGCTTTCCCTTACGCGGCGGTCCACATCAAATAAATACGTCTTGGCAATGTATGGCGACTCAGTCCCTTCCTCACTGAGTGCCAGCGCCTTCGCGTTGCCGGCAATCCGCTCGGTAGCGGGGCTGATGTTCAGAATGGTCCTGGCATCCGGCACCGCTACCGCCGGATACATAATGAGCTGCGTATCCCGGCGGCGGATAATCCATTCCTCCACGTCCCGAATTCCTTTCCGGGCGTAGGCTTCACCCAGCAGCAGGACGCGGCAGTGCGCGAAATCCAGCTCCTTGTCCACCTTGGATTTGATTTCTCTTACGGCTCTCGCTACAGAGGATGAATCCTGCTGAATAATAATAGATTTCAGCTCTCCGGACTTGGGGTCTCCTGTCGGCACGGCAATCTTGAACGTATACCGCAGCATCTCGGGACGGTCCTCTACCACATCCACACCCATGGCCACAATGAACAGCCGCAGGTCAATGTCCCGGAACTCACAGCCCCCGATCAGAATCGAGCACAAGCAGAGCAGGATCAGGACCCTCTTCCGTAATGTTCTCAAGCTCACGCCGCCGACCTCCTTTTCAGCACACAATAGCCGAGCAGGAGGAGGAGCAGCATTTCGGCAAAGAACCGGGTATTCAGAAACCAGACCGCCATTGTATTGTTAGAGAATTGATCAACCAGATAAGCCGCTCCCAGCACGAGCGCGGAGAAGATACCCAGCACCCACCAGGCCAGTCGGCTCTGTGACTTCTCCTCCTTCGGACACCCGCCTTCGGACGATTTGTGCTGCCGGAACACCCCGAGCACCAGCTCCTTGGCAACATGCCAATGAATAATGGAGTTTACGAGGGAGAGTGAGAGGTAAACGACATAGAACACATAGGTCATCCGCTCAATAATGAAATACCGGATCCGCAGAGAATCGACCGTGGAAAAGGAAGGATATACGTGGTAACCAGCCCCCTCCACGCCCAGTAATCCGATCGGCGCAAACATAGCCATGACGACGATCAAGGCACCGATTGCAGCAATGACCCAAAATCTACGGACCTGTACCTTTTCAAACACGCGGTTGAAGATGACCAGATTCGCATATCCGCTAAAGATATACGTTGCCCCCGCAATCGAGGTGAGCGTCGGTGCATGACCCATAAAGGTCATGGCCTGCCGAACCGCATCCCATTGAAAGTACGGGCTGCTCAGTCCGCGGTAGGTCATATAAATGATTAAGGGCACCATAATGAAAAGTACAATCTCCAGCGCGTACAGAAGTGACTCACTGCCTCTGCGCGCACTCAGGCTTACGAGGATCAGAAATCCGATCAGAATCGCGTACGGAGATACATCCGGGCTGATATATCGCCCGGTCACATCCACGAAGCCGACCAGCGTCACCGCACTGGCATAGAACCAGACAAACGCCAGCATGAATAGCAGCGGCTTGTAGATCCAGCGCGACATATATTTCGCGAAGATTTCCGGGACGCCCATGCCCGGAAATTTCTGAATCATACGGACAAACAGCGCAATTGTGACCAGCCCAATCGGGATCGCAACCATGACTCCCAGCACCGAGCCCCTGAACCGGTCATGAATTAAGATCCGCGGCACGAAATTAACCAGATTCATCAGCGCGTTGAGCAGAAACAGGTAGTAGAAATAGACATTCTTGACCATTATTTGCCCTCCCCTGTCAGCTTGCGGATGGCGAACATTTTCAGATATGGCTGACCGAAGCTGCGCAGACTCGTAAGGTAGACAATCAAGCCGATAATTCCCAGCACGATGCCTACAAGACCGAAGAAGGTGGCCAGTCCGATAAATATATATTTCGTCACACGGATGCCAAAGCTCATCATCGAAACCGGGATTACGAAGTTGGAAATCGCGACGGCCGCCACGATGATGATCATGATATTACTTACAAGCCCGGCCTCCGTTGCAGCGGTTCCCAGAATCAAGCCGCCTACGGTCGTAGCCGTGGGTCCGATCGCCTTGGGAAGCCGCACACTGGCCTCAATCAGAAACTCCATGGCGAGCAGCATGAACAGCACCTCCATGAACGAGGGATAGGGCACCGTCGCTCGGCTGCCCGCGATAAGAAGCGCAATCTGCATCTTGAGAATTTCAGGATTGTAGGAGGTAAAAGCCACATAGAGCGCAGGCAGCAGCAATGTCGCCAGCAAGCCAATGTAGCGAATGGCTTTCAGGAACCACCCTACCGGCGGCAGCTGGATCTGGTCATCCATGGCCGTGAAGAAATCATTGAAGATGGCTGGCAGCAGCACGGCGTAGCCGGTCGTATCCATCAGCACCACGATTTTACCCTGAGACAAATTCAGGACCGTCCGGTCGGGACGCTCACTGACCATCATCGTCGGGAACAGACGCCATCTCGGCTTCATCGAAAAACGCTCAATTTCCGATGCCGCTTGAATCACGTCAGCGTCAATATTGCCCAGCCTCTCCCTCAGCTCCTTTAGTACGGCATGATCTACCCGGGTTGTATCATAGACAATGGCAATCCGGGTCTGTGACACCTTGCCAATGCTCATATACTCTGATTTGAGATCCACACTTTGATAGCGGCGCCGGATCAGGTTCATATTGATGTCTATATCCTCTGTAAAAGAGTCGGTCGGGCCCTGGATCACATTCTCCGTGCTAGCCTCGGACACACTGGAGCCCTGCACCTTGAGTGCATTAAACAAATAGATGTGCTCCCTGATAAACAGCACCACCGAGCCCTTCAGCAGCGCCTCTATGGCTTCCTCTTTCGACTGAGGCTGCTGAATGGAGGGGAAGGAGTCCATATACTGCTGATATTGCTCCAGACTGTTCATCTCGTAGAACCGGTTTACCAGCTGCTCTTGAATGAGCGAGGGATCGGTCATCGATTTCAAATACACCATGCTCAGCTGCTCTTCCCCGCTGGATAAGGTGCACACCTCTTTATCCCCCATCTCCTCCAGCTGCTGCTGCAGCCACTGCAGGGTGTCTTCGCTTTCTGTCGTTGTTCCGGATTTCATCCGTCCTGTCTCCTTCCGGATTCCATCTTCCTTTGCTGATGACAGGTATTTTTTTCATTGAGCGGCTAAATTATGTATGAAGCTTGGCGAGAAGTCCTCGCTTTTTTTCAAAAATGCTGATCCAGGCAATCGTTTCTTTTACCCTGTCGGTGGTAATAATGGATGACGATGATACCGATCAATGGAGGCGATACGATGGACGGTCCAATGAAGGGACACAGTGAACTGCCGCAGCTGCCGGAATCTCTATGGAGGGCGACGACAGAGCTGCCGGCTTTTCCAAGGCTGGCGGAGGATATCGAGACCGAGGTTGCTATTGTCGGTGCCGGGATTACGGGCATTACAGCGGCTTATCTCCTGGCCAAGGAAGGAAAGAACGTCGTTCTGCTGGATGCAGGGTCCATTCTGGACGGGGCTACCGGCTTCACGACCGCCAAGGTGACGGCGCAGCATGGACTGATTTACAATGAGCTGATGCAGCATTTTGGCGAGGAGCAGGCCCGGCTGTATTATGAAGCCCAGACGGAAGCGATGGATTGGATGAAGGCGATGGCGCGTGAGCTCAATGCGGAATGCGACTGGGTGGAAGAGGATGCATACATCTACACAACGGAAGAGGATAAGAAAAAATCCCAGCTGGAGGAGGAATACCAGGCGTATCAGAAGCTGGGCATTCCGGGGGAGTGGCTGGACCGGCTGCCGCTGCCGATGCAAATTACCGGCGCGATCAAAATGCCTGGGCAGTACCGCTTTCATCCGCTGGCATATTTAAAGCGCTTGGTGGAGGAGTTCCTGAAGCTGGGCGGAAAAATTTATGAGAATACGACCATGGATGAGCAGGCCGACACAGAGGGCCCTGTTAAGCTGTACACCGAGCGCGGACATCATCAGGTTACGTGTCAGCATGCCATTTCGGCCTCCCATTTTCCGTTCTATGACGGGAAGGGCATGTATTTTGCCCGGCTGCATGTGGAAAGGTCCTACGTCGTGGCTATCAAGCCGGAAACCGCTTATCCGGGCGGCATGTATTTGAGTGTGGATCAGCCTTCCCGATCTCTTCGATCGGTCAGCTATGCCGGAGAGGAGCTGGTTCTGGTCGGCGGGGAAGACCATGTCACCGGACGCAGTCAATGCACGCACGGACACTACGAGAAGCTGGAGGTGTTCGGCGGCAACCTGCTGGGCGCCTCGGCTATTCCGTACCGCTGGTCCACCCAGGATCTGATTACCATCGACAACCTTCCTTACATTGGACCGCTCACCTCGAAGGAGGACCGCATCTTCGTCGCGACCGGCTACCGCAAGTGGGGCATGAGTAACGGAACAGCGGCAGCGCTTCTCCTGAGAGATCAGATTCTGGGGAGAGACAACCGCTTCAGCAGCTTGTTCTCACCGTCCCGGTTCAAGGCTGATCCATCGATCAAGAACCTCGTGACTCAGGGGGCAGGTGTGGCGAAGGAGCTCATCTCCGGCAAGCTGGATCTGAGCCATGCCAAGATCAGTGAGGTGAAGCCGGGTGAGGCCGCAGTCGTCCGCCATCACGGGCAGCGTGCGGGGGCTTACCGTGACGAGCAGGGGCAGCTGTTTCTGGTGGATACGACCTGTACTCATATGGGCTGCGAGACGGAGTGGAACGACGGCGAACGGTCATGGGACTGTCCGTGCCACGGCTCGCGGTTCGGATTTGACGGTAAAGTGCTGGAAGGGCCGGCGATCGAGCCGTTGCGCAAGCTGGACCACGAAGAAGACTAAGCATACACAAAAAAAGGCAGGAGCTCCCTTTCGCCGATACTGCTACAGGTTCATTCCTATAGCATCCGGCCAGGGTGTCTCCTGCCTGTTTAACATGTCAGCACAATGTCCGCATTAAGCGGTCACCGGTGCCAGTTCTTCGTGATAGGCTGCAAGTGACTGTTCAATGATAACGCTGATGAAGGAGGGATCGACCTCGGTCAGCCATCCTCTGGCGTAGCTCCAGGCCTTCTCTTCGATCTGCAGCGCAATCTCGGTCCGGGCGCGCTCATCCTCGGCGGCATCCAGGCGTTCAATCATGACGGACAGCTCGTCATCCATCGCGTGTCCCAGCTCGTGGGCAAACACTACTGTAAAGTAATCGTAGACAGACTCCAGCGATCCAAACAACTGCAGGCACTGCTGCTGAATAACCTCGGTATACATCGTTACCGCGTGAGCGTCCATTCCGTATTTCCCGCCGATTAATCGGCCCCCCGGAAAACGGGACTCCAGCTTCACCGCAACTCCGCTTCCCGACCGGAGCAGCATGTCCGAAACCAATCGGTTCAATACGGATTTCTTCAAATTCATTCATGGCTCCCTTACCCAATACTCACATCATTATAAGAGACATGATACAGGATATGCAATGCTCTGAGACATATTCCCTGACCTCAATCCGGCCCCCTGCATCCCGCTTGCCTGCTGCAATCCCCGGTCCTATCACCCTTAAAGAGATTTAGTTATGGGCAAAGAAAATCAGCTGCACCAGAAAGAGTACGGCAAATACATAGACGAAGGGGTGCACATCCCTGAACTTGCGCTTCGCGATCTTCATGACCGGATAAGAAATGAAGCCGAGCGCAATCCCGTTCGCGATGCTTGACGTCAGCGGCATGCTGATGATGACCAGAAACGCCGGAAAGGCTTCCTCAAAATCATTCCACTCGATGTCAGACACACTGCGAATCATCATGCAGCCGACAATAATCAAGCTCGGTGCCGTAATAGCCGCTACCCCTGACAGAGACCCGATCAGCGGGCTGAAAAAGGCAGCGACCCCGAATAAGGCCGCCACCGTCAGTCCCGTAATGCCGGTCTTGCCTCCGGCTCCAACGCCGGCCGCCGATTCCACCGTCGCCGCTGTCGGGCTTGTGCCCAGCATGGAGCCGACCATGGTGCCGACGGAATCGGCAGCAAACGCACTTCCCGCTTTCTCCAGCCTGCCTTCACGCAGCAGTCCTGCCTGCTTCAGAATGGCCAGCATCGCCCCTGTGGTATCAAACAGCATCACCAGCAGAAACGAGAATACGACACTGTATAAGCCGTATTCAATAACCTGCTGTACCGACGTCACAGGATTAAAGACGAGAATTCCCTCTGGCAGCCTCGGCAGTGAGACCAGCCCCTGATCAAAGTGAAGCTGACCTGTGAACCACGCAATGATACCGGTCAGGATCATCCCGACAAACAGCGCCCCCTGCACATTCAAAGCGAACAGCGCAATCGTGATCGCAATCCCGGTCAGCGTCAGCGCTACCCCTGGCTCGGTGAAGTCTCCTAGCGTAACGAGATTACTCTCATGATCCGCAATGATGCCGGAGAGCCTCATGCCGATAAAGGCAATGAACAGCCCGATGCCTGCAGCGATCGCATGCTTCAGATTGTCGGGGATCGCATGGATCAGCCGCGTCCGCAGTGAAGTCATGGAGATCAGCAGAAATATAATACCCGACACAAAAACGGCCGAGAAGCCGACCGTGTACGGGATATCATGACCGCCTACGACAGAGTACGTAAAATAAGCGTTCAGCCCCATCGCCGGGGCGATGACGACTGGATAATTGGCGAACCAGGCCATGAACATCGTTCCGATCACTGCGGCAGCAATGGTGGCCGTAAAGCTCTGATCAAACGGCACACCCGCGTCCTTCAGAATCATCGGGTTGACAATGATAATATAAGCTACGGTGAGAAACACCGTCAGGCCCGCGACCATCTCGGTCTTGAGCGTTGTATTTCGTTCCTTCAGTCTGAACCTGTTGTTTAACATAGATGCATTCCTTCCGCCTGTGATTTCCTCATTGTAGAGCAATACACAGGAAAGTTACAACGCTGGCGTATAAAAAAAGCCGGAGCTCCCATCGGGACGCTCCAGCTTATCTTCTCCGGCCAGGCCGGGATCTAATCAGGCCTGCTCCTTGACAGCGGCCCCTTCCTCATAAGGAGCCTTGCCAGGCCAGAAGGCGCGGCGGCCCAGCAGGGTCGTAATGGCCGGTACGAGGAACGGACGAACGATAAAGGTGTCCAGCAGGACGCCGATCGCAGTAATAACACCGAACTGCACGAGCACCTGAATCGGCAGCGTAGCCAGCACGGCAAAGGTTGCCGCAAGGATCAGGCCGGCCGAGGTGATGACCGAGCCGGTTTCATGCACACCCTCGCGGATGGCCTGCTTCAGCGGCATGTGCCGGCTTTTTTTCCAGATGCTAGAGATCATAAAGATGTTGTAGTCTTCGCCCAGCGCAACCAGGAATACGAAGGAATACAGCGGAATGGAGCCTTGAATGGCTTCGGCTCCCCAGCCGTAATGAAGCACGAGCCAGCCCAGTCCAAGCGCCGAGAAGTAGGACAGGATGACGGTCAGCACCAGATACACGGTAGCTACGACAGAGCGTAAATAGAGGAGCAGCAGCAGTGTAATCATGCCGATGACGACCGGAATAATAATCCGGGTGTCGCGGTCACCGATCAGCTCGGTATCGTATTGCACCGCCGTTTGCCCGGACACCCATACCTTGGAGGCCGCGTCCTGGATGCCAGCCTCGGTCAGTGCACTCTCGGCGAGACTGCGAATGTCGGGAATCAGATGCATGGCCTCCAGATCATACGGATTCATGGCCAATTCCACATCGACTGCCTTAATATTCGGATTCTCCGCTCCTTCTGCCGGCTCTCCTGCCTGGCTGACGAAGGACTGGGATTCCAGGATGCCCTGAATATTGATTTCCTGGCCTTCTGTATCCAGCATCACTTTGACGGGAGCGAGTTCACCAGGTGTAAATTCCTCGGCAATAATGCTGAAGCCTTCCCGGGAAGGCATATCCTCCGGAAATGAGGACAGAATGTCATACGTAAATTTCAACTGCGGTGTAAAAGCGGCAAGACCGCCGAGCAGGACGACCCCGGTCAGGACAACCGTCCAGGGACGGGTGGTCACCAGGCGTCCGATCCAGTTGTCCGACTGGACCTTGCGGTGCTTGACCGGCTTGTTTCTGCGCTTGGCGCGCTCTTCTTCCATCGCCGGCGTCCGCGGGACGAACGGGAAGAATGAGGCGCGGCCCAGAATGGCCAGCAGCGCCGGCACGAGCGTCAGACTGGCAATGAACATAATCAGAATCGCCAAGCTGAATGGAATGGCGAACCGGTAATAGGCGCCGTATTGGGCAAACAGCAGCGCCAGCATGGCAATGACGACGGTGATGCCGCTCATGGCAATGGCGCCGGAGGACTGAGTCATCGCCCGGAACAAGGCGCCGCTCTTGCTCTCCTCTTCCCGCAGATCCTGACGGAAACGAGAGATGAGGAACAGGCAGTAGTCTGTGCCTGCGCCGAACAGCAGGACCGTCATAATCGCAATGGCCTGGCTGTCAACCGTAATCCAGCCCTCGCCGGCCAGAAAGCCCAGCACGGGACTGATGACGCCATAAGCGAAGCCTACAGCCACGAGAGGAATAAGGGCCAGAATCGGTGAGCGGTAAATCAGCAGCAGGATGACGAGCACGATGAGCACGGTCGCAATCAGCAGTGAGACATCCGCATCCTCAAACAAGCCGGTGGCATCCACCGAAATTCCGGCAGGACCAGTTACCCGGGCGGTGAGCTCCTCTCCTCCAAGGCTCTCCTCGAACGGATTGGCTCCGGCGATGTCCTTCGTCAGCTCCTGGATCTGCTCCAGGCCTTCTTCCGTCTCCTTCGCCCCTGCCGATTCTTCAAAGAATACAGGGGTCACAAGGCTGCTGCCGTTCTCCGACAGCTGCTGCTTCAGTGCCGGCAGCGGCAGCTTGTCAAAGGGAATGACCTCCGGCAGCTGATAAGGCACCGGACTTGCCGACAGCCTCCCATACAGCTGCTGAATGACGCCGAGATCCTCATCCGTCAAGCCGCCGGTCCGCTGCCATACGAGCAGCGCCGGAACCCCTTCTCCGCTGGGGAACTCGCGCGCGGCAACCTGATCTGCCTGCACGGACAGGCTGTCCTCCGGCAGATTCGGTGCATTGTTGGTTTCCTTCTCGTTGACCATCGGCCAGGCCACGCTCAAAATAGCAACCAGGGCAATCCATACTAAGAGTGTAATCCATTTGGTCTTGGGACCAGCCACCCATCGGCCGAAGCCATGCTCTTTCATTTCCTTATTCTCCCTTCTTTCTGGCGCTTTTACGCGCATTTCAGCTTCGTACACTTGAAAAAGGCACGCGGTTTTGTCAAAATCTTGTTTATAGCCGCCTTTTCGGGTTTCACCCGGGAATAACGAGTTTATTATCTCGCTAACAAGGCAGCTCTCTAAGCTGAAATTAATTATATATACCGGAAGGTTAATTATCAAATCCAATATAAGATTGTGCAGAAAGAAGGATCCAGCTATGTCATCCAATCTCCGATCTCCCGGCAGGCCCAAGCGGAAGAATCAGGAGCCGTCGGTGCAGGAAACCGTATTGATCAAAGCCTCTATGCTATTTATGGAGCTTGGTTATGAAGCCGTGTCCTTGCAGCAGATTGCCAAGGCCTGCGGGATTACGAAGGCCTCGATATATTACTATTACAAGGGAAAGCCCGAGCTGTTTACTGCGGCACTGACAGCCGTCATGCACCGGGTCAGCCAGCGCACCGCGGCTCTTCTAGATCAAGAAATGTCTTTGCGGGAGCGGCTGATTCTGCTGGCCGAAACCAAGCTGAGCCGGCATCATGCCGATTTCGAAACCATTATGAGAGAAGCCCGCTCCTCGCTGTCTCCAGAGCAGCTGAACGAAATCCACCGAGCCGAAGACGGCATTCACGATATTCTGGCCGAGCATCTGCGCCGGGGTATGGAGTCCAAGGAGATCCGCGACATGGACCCCCTGCTCGCGGCTCATGCGATCTCGTCCGTGCTGATGGTCGGCAACCGTGAAATTGCCAAGGGCACGCCCGCTCCCCAGCTGGCACGGGACATTATTGATATGTTCTGGCTGGGACTGCAGCGCTAAGAAGCGTTCAGCAGGCTTACCCGGTCAGAAACTGCAGCGCCTGTGAAGAAACCTGAAGCTTCGCAGGCGTATCCAGATACTTCTCCCCGTCCATATCCGCCTTCATGGGCTTTGCGGTCGAAAGAGCAACACGGGTGGCCTGGAAATAAGAAATGCTCTCATCTCCCGGACGCCACTCCTCCTGATTCTTGCGGCTGAGCAGCTCTTTAAGCAGGGGCAGCCCGGCCTCGCGAATGACCATCACATCCAGCTTTCCGTCTTCCAATGCGTTGTTCGGGAACGGTAAAGGCTGCGTGCCCAGAAAACGTCCATTGGACACATAAATCATAACCGCTTCATCCTCCAGGGTACCGCCCTCCCATTCCAGCCTGTAGCGGAACGGCTCGGCAGAGCGCACGGTCTGCAGGGTACTGATGAAATAGCTGATTTTGCCCAGCGCTCCTTTCAGGCCGGAGGAGATGTTATCGGACGCTTCCGTAATAAGGCCAATACCGTAAAAATTAGTGAAGACCCGATCCCCTGCTACGCCCAGATCCACATAACGGCGGCGGCCTTGAAGCAGCTGCTGAGCCGCCAGCAGCGGGTCCGGCGGCAGATTGAGCGACCTGGCGAAGTCGTTGCAGGTGCCTGCCGGTAGGATGCCGATCAGCGGCGGCGCCTGCAGACGCGCAAGGCCATTAATACACTCATGTACGGTGCCGTCACCGCCCATAATGAACACCAGATCAAACTCCTCTCCCCGCTCCTTGCATACCTGCTCCCCGTCACCGGGCTTCAAGGTCTGATAGAGGAGAAGCTCCCGGACGGCCGGAGCAAGAATCGCACTCACACTGCCTAGCAGCCCGGCCCAATCCTGCTGTCCCGCCTTCCCGTTATAAATCAGCATCGCCCGATTGTACATGTGAAACACTCCTTTATTGATATGTACATTGTCACATGCAAGACATATTGCTATTCTTTACCCTTGAAGAGCCTTCTATTAATCAAGCATGTCAAGCACAGGGGGCTGACCTATACAGTAACTTATTGCGGCATAGGGGTTTCATTTTGTTTTGGCCAAAATCTCTCTTGTCCTATGGTATGATGAGACCAGATTCTATCCTAAAAGGTGGCTTTGCCATGAACTATAAGCATATTAAAATTTTGATTCTGGTCATTCCCACGCTGACCATTGCGATCTGGGAGTTTGTGCGCCACGAATATCTGCTTCCCTATATTTCCATGGAGCTCGGGAACTGGCTGGCACCGCTGCTCGTCTTTCTCGTCAGCGTGACCCTGCTCCTGAAGCTGTTTCAGCGCATGGAGCAGCTGCAGGCACAGCTTCGTGAGGAGCAGTCGGCCAAAGCCGCGCTGCAGGAGCGCGAGGCCGTAGCGCGGGAGCTTCATGACGGCATGGCCCAGTCGCTCTTTCTGCTTGGCGTCAAGGTCGACAAGCTGAAAGCCGCCGAAACGGAGGCCGCCGCTGCAAGCTACCCCGGTCTCCACCAGGTCACTCAGGAGCTGAACGATTATGTCAGGCAGGCCATCAGCAGCCTGCGTAAGGAGCCGGAGCATGAAATGTCAAGCTGGCAGGACTCCCTTCAGCGGCTTATCGTCCAATTTGAGGAGGAGCATGGCATTCCGGTCATCATGGAATGGAGCATTCCAGAGGCTTCCTTGAGCGCCAAGGAGAAGGTGGAGCTCTACTCCTCGGTGCGGGAAGGCCTGCAGAACATTCGGAAGCATGCCGAGGCGAGCGAGGTCTATGTGCAGGGCTTGTCCACACTGGACGGAGGCTGGCGCGTAGCGATCCAGGATAACGGACACGGCATGGATGCACAGCAGCTGGAGGACCCGCGTCGCTTCGGCCTGCGAATTGTCCGCGAGCGCGCCAGACAGCTGGGCTGGGGCATGAACCTCGCGCGGCGGGAAGGCCGGACGGTGCTGTCCATCACGAGCAGCAGGGAGGACCTCTGATGCAGCCGATACGAATTCTTATCGCAGACGATCACCGCCACGCGCGGGAGGGCATGCGCGAGCTGCTGGAGCCGGAGCCGTCATTCGAGGTCGTTGCCGAGGCACAAACCGGGCAGGAGGCCCTGGAGCATACCGCTGTCTACATGCCCGACGTCATTCTGATGGACATCAATATGCCAGGCATGTCGGGCCTGGAAGCCACCCGTCAGATCAAGAACAATTACCCCTACGTCAAGATCATTATGGTCACCGTTTCTGATGATATTACCGATCTGTTCGAGGCCATCAAGCAGGGCGCCCAGGGCTATCTGCTGAAGAACATTACGCCAGGAGCCTGGCTGGAATACGTCAGAGCCGTTGCGCTCGATGAGGCGCCGTTGACCCGTGAGCTGGCCGTACAGCTGCTGAAAGAATTCTCCACCCGGCCGCCGGCCAGTGAGCGTTCTCCGCTGACCCCAAGGGAGCAGGAAATTCTGGAGCAGGTTGCCAAAGGAAAAAGCAATCGGGACATCTCTACGGAGCTGGTGATCTCCGAGCACACCGTCAAGAACCATCTCAAGAACATTATGCAGAAGCTCCATCTCGACAATCGGGTTCAGCTGACCCGCTATGCGTACGATCAGGGCTGGGTGAAATGACTCTTTCGAGCTATACCCACCAGCCCCCCTTTCCTCTAGGATGGATAAAAAAACCGGCCGGAGGAAAGGAGGCTTTCTCATCATGCAGTTTCTCCGCCCAGGCACGGTGCTCCGTGCCTTTTTGCTGTTTACGGTTATGGCTGCAGTCCTGCTGCCGCTGGGAATGTCCGCTGACGCGGAGGAGAGCCCCGTTCCGCTTCAGCCGCTTCTGGATCAAGCTCAGCCCGGGGAGATCCTTACCCTGGAGCCAATCACGTACAGCGGTCCTGCTGTTATTGACAAGCCGCTTACGCTGCAGGGCAAAGATGTCAAGATCGTGAACGAGACCTCCGAGCCCGCCCTGACGCTTCTCTCCAGCGGAATTAACCTGGAGGGGATGAACCTAGTCCATTTACACCGGGACCCCGCTATTCCGGCGGTGCTGCTGCAGCAAGTTTCAGAGAGCAGGCTGTCTGGCCTCACCATCAAGACACTGGGGGCTGGTGTAAATTTGAGGCAGGCGAAGGACGTTACACTCCGGGACATGACCATTCTGGGCAGCCAGCACCCAGGGTCTTCCCGGGGCAATGCCATGGATTTGCTGGACTCCAGCGGCATTACTATTACCGGCAGCGTCATTCAGCGAATGCAGGATGGCATTTATGTGGAAGGCGGAAGCTCTCTTTCCCTGGTGGACAATGAGGTATCCGGCTCCAGGTACGGCTTTCACCTCATGTTTACGAAGGATTTGGAGCTGCTGGATAACCGGGGCTTCGGGAACATCACAGGCGCCATGGTCATGAGTGTCCGTCAGGCGAGTATTCAGAACAATCGCTTCGAGAAGCAAAGTCAGAACGTGAATGCTCAAGGGCTGCTGCTCTTTGAGGTGTATGACTCCACCATTGCCGGCAATATCGCCGAGGGGAATCGGGTCGGGTTCTATATTCAGGGCTCGGAGAATAACCGGCTTCTATCCAATGAGCTGCGGAGCAATTTTATCGGCATCCAAATGCTGAGCTCGGCAGACAATGTGCTCCACAACAACACCTTGACCGCCAATGTCGTGGCCGCTCAAGCCGTGGATAGCAGCGGTAATACGTCAGACGGTAACTACTGGGACAGTGCACCGACGCTGGATGTGGACGGTTCAGGCTTCAGCGGCCTGCCGTACTCGGTAAATCCCTTCTTTCTGCAGATTTCCGGTCCGGTGCCGCCCTTCCAGCTGCTGTTCCAGTCACCGGGAATGCCCGTGCTGGAGCAGCTGTTCCAGAGCGGCGCTGAGACGTGGCTGAGGGATGCTGCCCCATTGCTGGAGCCGCCTGCAAGCAGGAATGCTGAAGGAGAAGCAGAGACCGGCGTGCTGCTGTTGTCGCTGCTGCTCTTGGGAGTCGGATCTGCCACTATACTTAAATTCAGGAGGTTCTCGACATGAGAAAAATAACATGGATCGTATTCGCAAGCCTGCTGCTACTGCTTTCCGCCGGCTGCGGCAGAGAGGAATATGCCGCTGTCCCGATTGATGAGCAGGTCGATAAGTGCCCGGTCTGCAATATGCAGGTCAAGGATAATGCCTATGCGGTTCAGCTCCAGCTAAAGGATTACAGGACGTTAAAGTTTGATGATCTCGGCGATCTGTACGTGTGGAAGCAGGAGCATGGCACCGAGGACATCGGAGCCCAGTTTGTTCGCGATTATTTCACACTGGAATGGCTGCATTTGAAGGATGCTTTTTATGTTTATGATGATGGCATCCGTACCCCCATGGCGTTCGGCATGGTATCGTTCAAGGACGAGCCGAGTGCCGAGCGGTTTATGCAGGAATACGGCGGCGGAACGCTGTTAACGGCGGCGCAGCTGGAGGAGCATGAATGGAAGTCCCACATGGATATGATGGAGGACATGCACGGCAGTCAGCAGCATCAGGGGGAGGAGAAGCACGGAGATGGCCAGGCTGAGCAAGGCGGGGGTCATGAATAAGCATCAGCCGGAGGATTTTCTAAGCCTGAGAGCGGCGTCCGCGATGGCTTCCCGGGAAATCAAGCTGGGCTTTCGCAGCGCATGGGCTTACTCCTTCATGGCTCTGTTCGTCCTCCTCAGCCTGGCTTTGCTGCTGATCCAGCAGCAAAGCTCCGGAGGGTATACCGGGACGACCGGGGCTGTGATGAATCTGCTCCTGTATCTGCTTCCGCTCATGGCGCTGCTGCTCGGCTCCTTCTCTATTGCAGCCGAACGAGAAGAGGGGGGCTGGCAGCTTCTCTCGACATATCCCATCAGCACCTGCGGATATGTCACGGGGAAATTTGCAGGCACACTGGCTGTCCTGCTAATCATTGTTGCGGCCGGCTTCGGCCTTTCCGGACTGGTCAGCTTTCTGGTGACACAGACATACACCTTTAGCACCTACATCCTGTTTCTCACGTTCTCAGCTTGTCTGATTGTTTCTTTTTTGAGCCTGTCTCTGCTGATCGGCGCCCTTTCCAGCAATCGCTGGCAGGCCTTGACCCTCTCGGTCGCCGTCTGGTTCCTGCTCGTGCTGGGCTGGCCCACCTTGATCATTGCGGTGCTGGGGATGCTGCCCTACCTCTGGATCAAGCCGGTTCTGATGACACTGGTCTTTCTGAATCCTGCCGAGCTGTCCCGGCTGTTTCTCGTCATCAAGCTGGGCGGCGGAGCGGTGCTCGGTCCTGAATATTACAAATGGGTCGGCTTGATGGCTCAGCCGGAGGGCACCCTGATCTTCTTGAGTGTCAGCACAGTATGGATGGTGCTGCTGCTGGGCCTGTCTGCCTGGATCATGCAAAGGAGGCGAACCCATGTCTGAAACAGCCGTATTGCAGCTAGAGCAGGTCTCCAAGGTCATCAAAGGGCAAACCCTGCTCCAGCCGCTCCATCTAAAGCTTGAAGCCGGCCGAATCCTCGCACTGTGCGGCGGCAACGGCGCGGGCAAAAGCACGCTGCTCCGTCTGGCCGCCGGATTGTCCTCCCCCAGCAGCGGCACGGTATCTGTGCTGGGCATGAATTGGAAGCGGCAGTTCAAGAGATGCGCCGACAGTATCGGGTACATGCCGGATGATTTTCAGTTCGGCGAGGCGCTCACGGCTTACGAGACGCTGTCCTTCTACGCCTCTCTCCGGGGCGCAGCGCCGGCCAGAGTCCACGAGCTGCTGGAGCGGACCGGGCTCCGCGAGGTGAAGGACCGGAAGGTCGCGGCCTTTTCCAAGGGCATGCGCCAGCGGCTGCTCTTCGCTCAGGCCCTGCTCGCGGCACCGCCCTTGCTGATCCTGGATGAGCCGACGAACGGACTCGATCCCTACTGGATGAACGCCTTTGCCGAGCTGGTCTCGCAATGTGCCTCTGAAGGACAGAGCGTGATCTTCTCGACGCATCAGCTGAATGTGGCGGAGCAGTCGGCGGACGAGGTTATTTTTCTGGATGCCGGTCATGTCCGGTACCAGGGCGCGGCTGCACCGCTGAAGGAGCAGTATGCACAGCAAGGCGGATTGTACGGAGCGTTCGCGGACCTGGTCATGAGCAAGGCCGGGAGCTCCCGGCCGGCTGCAGCACCATAACATCAAAGGGTCCCGGGCAGGATGAGAAGCTTCTCTCCTTTGCCGGGACCCTTTTTGACTTGCGTGTTCGTCAGCCTGCCTGCTGCTTCTCGCTGAATTGGCTGTTGTAAAGATCGGCATAGAAGCCTTCCTGGGCCAGCAGCTCCTCATGGCTGCCCTGCTCCACAATGCGTCCCTTGTTCATGACGAGAATCAGGTCGGCATTCTTGATTGTGGACAGGCGGTGGGCGATGACAAAGCTCGTTCGGCCCTGCATGAGCTGCTTCATCGCTTTTTGGATATACAGCTCGGTTCGGGTATCCACACTGCTGGTCGCCTCATCCAGAATGAGGATGGACGGATTGGACAGGATCGCTCTCGCGATGGTCAGAAGCTGCTTCTGTCCCTGCGAGATGTTAGAGGCTTCCTCGTTCAGCACGGTATCATAGCCGTCCGGAAGCGTCCTTATAAAATGATCCGCATGCGCCGCCTCTGCCGCCCGTACAATATCGTCCTCGCTGGCGCCTTCCCGCCCATAAGCGATGTTGTCCCGGATGCTTCCATTGAAGAGCCAGGTGTCCTGAAGCACCATGCCGAACAAGCCGCGCAGCTCACTGCGCTTCATGTCAATAATGTCGGTGCCATCAATCGTAATCGCCCCGCCGTTCAGCTCGTAGAAGCGCATGAGCAGGTTGATGAGGGTTGTTTTTCCGGCTCCGGTTGGCCCTACGATCGCGACCATCTGGCCTGGGGCTACAGACACATTCATATCCTCGATCAGTAGCTGGTCCGGCTTATAGCCAAAGGCCACCTGCCGGAATTGTACCTCGCCCCGGACCGGTGCAGCCGTCTGCTGCAAGCCTGCCGCCTCCGGAATCTCCTCCTCTTCATCCAGCACTTCAAATACGCGTTCTGCGGAAGCAATCGTGGACTGAATCACATTCGCAATGTTCGCCAGCTGGGTAATCGGCTGGGTAAACTGACGGGAATATTGAATGAAGGCGAGAATATCGCCGACCGTGATGGAGCCGCGCGTCACCAGAATGCCGCCCAAAATGCTGACAATGACGTAGCCGATGTTGCCGATAAACATCATCAGCGGCATAATGACCCCAGAGATAAACTGGGCTCTCCAGCCGGCCTCATACAGCTTGTCATTGACCTTGTCAAATTCCTGAATGCTCTGCTTCTCACGGCCGAACGCCTTCACCACACGATGCCCCGTGTACATCTCCTCCACATGGCCGTTCAGCTGGCCCAGATGCTTCTGCTGGTCTGCGAACTGCTTCTGGGAACGCTTGGCGACCGAGATCGTGACGATCACGCTGAGCGGCAGCGTCAGAATCACGACCAGCGTCATCAGCGGGCTGATCCAGAGCATCATGACGATGACGCCGACCAGGGTCACGAGAGATGTAATGAGCTGTGTCAGGCTCTGCTGCAGGGTGCTGGCGATATTGTCCATATCGTTCGTCACCCGGCTGAGCGTCTCCCCGTGCGAGCGGGCGTCAAAATATTTCAGCGGCAGGCGGCTCAGCTTATGGTCCACTTCTTCCCGAAGATCATACACTGTGCGCTGGGCAACCCCTGCCATCACGTATTGCTGGATATAGGCGAATACGGAGCTCAACAGGTACAAGCCTCCCAGCCAGAGCAGAATCTGCTGGAGTGCGGCAAAGTCAATGCTGGCTGCCGGATCTCCCTGAATCGCCTTCCAGCCATCAAACAGGACATCGGTCGCTTCGCCCAGAATCTTCGGACTGAGGATGCCGAATAAGGTACTGAGCAGCGCCGCCGCCAGCACGAGCAGCAGCTTGCCCCGATGCGGCTTCAGATAGCCGGCCAGCCGCCGGAAGGTGCCTTTGAAATCCTTGGGCTTCTCGACAGGCATACCCGGTCCGTGCGGTCCGCCTCCGAAGGGACCGCCCCCGCGGGGATGTCCACCGCCCCGGGGATGCCCTCCGCCATGAGACGAGGCGCCTCCATGAGGAGGTCCGCTGGCATTCTGGCTGCGGATCTGTTGTTCTCCACTCATGCGATCTCCTCCTCTGACAGCTGGGATGCTACAATCTCACGGTACACACTGCTGGTCTCCATAAGCTCCTGATGCTTGCCGATGCCGGCGATTTGGCCTTCCTCCAGCACGATGATGCGGTCCGCTTCCATGACCGTGCTCACCCGCTGCGCTACAATCAGGACGGTAGACTGTGTGGTCTCCTGCTTCAGCGCTGCGCGCAGCCGGGCATCGGTCTTGAAGTCAAGCGCCGAGAAGCTGTCATCAAACACATAGACCTCCGGCCGCCGTACCAGTGCCCGCGCAATAGACAGACGCTGCTTCTGCCCGCCGGAGACGTTGCCCCCGCCTTGGGTGATCAATCCCTCGTAGCCGCCTTCCATGGCGGATATGAATTCATCGGCCTGTGCAATCTCGGCGGCACGGGCCACCTCTTCATCGGTGGCGTCTTCTTTTCCGTAGCGAATATTCTCGGCAATCGTGCCTGTGAATAGCAGAGCCTTCTGCGGTACATACCCGATGGCTTCCCGAAGCTGCTCCTGGGTGAGCTGCCTGACATCCACTCCGTCCAGGCTGACTGTGCCTGAGGTCACATCGTAAAAGCGCGGAATCAGGTGAATGAGCGTCGATTTGCCGGAGCCTGTGCCCCCGATAATCGCCGTTACCTCGCCGGGATTGGCCTCAAACGTAATATTGGATAATGCCGGCGCTTCAGCACCGGGATAATAAAAGGTGACGTCCTGAAACGTAATCCGGCCCTTCCCCTTCTGTGCCGGGGCCGCAGTCTTCGGATCCTCAATGTCAGGCTGCATTTGCAGCACCTCGTTGATCCGGACTGCGGATGCCTGTGCGCGCGGGATCATGACGAACATCACAGACAGCATGATCAGCGAGAACATGATCATCATCGCATACTGCAGGAAAGCCATGAGATCGCCGACCTGCAGGTACCCGTCCTGAATGCGTGCCCCGCCAAACCAGACAATGGCGATGGTCGCCATATTCATGACCAGCATCATGACCGGCATCATGGCGCCCATGATTTTGTTCACCCGGATCGACACCTGGGTCAGATCCTCGTTGGCCTCCTGGAACCGGTTCTCCTCATACTGGACGCGGTTGAAGGAGCGAATGACGCGCATGCCGGTCAATCCCTCGCGGGTGACCCGCCCGAGGGCGTCGATTTTGACCTGGATTTTTTTGAAGAGCGGAATGCCTTTGGAAGCAATCAGAAAAATCGCCAGACCCAGCACCGGCAGCACAATCAGCAGCACCGTAGTCAGTCCCGGATCGCGCGAAACGGCCATCAGGATGCCTCCGATACACATGAGCGGCGCCAGCACCAGCATTCGCAGAATCATGATCGTCACCTGCTGCACCTGATTGATGTCGTTCGTGGTGCGCGTAATGAGCGAGGCCGTGCCGATGCGGTCAAATTCCTGCAGCGAGAAATTCTCGACGTGGCTGAACACGTTCTGACGTAAAATTTTGCCGAGACCTGCAGCCGACCTCGCCGCCAGATAGCTGGCTGCGATGGAGCAGAGCACGCCTCCTGCCGCAATCGCGAGCATGATCCCGCCAACGCGCCAGATCAAGGCGATATCGCCGGTCACCACGCCCTTGTCCACAATATCTGCCATCAAGGTTGGCAGAAACAACTCCGATAGCGTCTGCAAGAACGTAAATAACAGCACCAGCAGCACAGCTCCCCGAAACGGCTTCATGTATCGTAATAAGCTCAGCATTCTCTATTCTTCTCCCTTCGCTTCAGATCCCGGCGGTGGAGGCGCTGCCTCGTGCTCGGTCCAATAGATGTATACTTTCGTGAGCAGGCGGGCGAGCTCCGCGCTCTCCTCGCGGCCCAGGTACTGCACCAGCCCTTTAAAATGCGCCCGGAACGCCTCATGCGCCTGATCCGCAATCTGCTGCCCCTCCTCCGTGAGCTCCACGCGCACCGCGCGGCGGTCCTGTGGATCCATAATGCGGGTTACGAGGCCTTTTGCCTCCAGGCCATTGATGAACTGGGTAATCGTCGGGGACGTCACGCCCATCCGGCTGCTGATCTCGGACACCTTCAGGCTGTCTGTTTCCTGCATGGCTGCATGAAATTTCAAGGTCATCAGCACCTTGATTTCACCGCCTGTATAGCCGCCAAGGGACATCTGCTCCCACGGCCGCTTGCGAAACAGCCCAAATGACTTCATCAGCTGCCGCGCTGCCTCACCCCAGCCATCCTCCGGCTCCTCGCCGCAAGGAGCCTGGAGGTCAGGCGCCTCACTGCAGGGAGGCGCCTGCGTGGGCGAGGGCTCCTGCGATTGCGGAGGCTCCTGTGAGAGCAAGGGCTCCTGCGATTGCGGAGGCTCCTGCGGGAGCGAGGACTCCTGCGATTGCGGAGGCTCCTGCGATTGCGGAGGCTCCTCTATGCTCGAGGAAGGGGTGTCCGTGATAGGCTCATCGGGAGTGCTGTCGCCTTCGTTTTCCCTTTCGTTCAACGGGCGCCCCCCTTTTCCATTGCTGCTCTTATAGTCCTCCGTCCGTGGAGGTCGATGAAAATCTGCCATGCCACACCTCGCTTCTTATGCTTATTCACTCCATTTTGATTACGTCTCGTTCATGGTGACGGTGCACCTGATGATGGATCGCGTGATGGCTCAGTAGATGACGGGCTGCTCAGTGATGATAGTTTGTCTGACAACGGTGTAATTGATGACAGCAGCTCGCTGTAAAACTAATAATATGCCAGTCGCTCTCTTTACATAGCTTTCTAATTAATTAGGTAACCTAAATATATACTTGAGGAAAGTGTGAAGTCAAATGGATGCGCCTGCTCACATTCGTCCCTAGTTTCGGCAGCGTGAGGCTGAATGTGTTCGGTTTTTCGTGTTCGTTGGGCGCGGGGGCGGCCAGCGGGCGCAACGAGTTCGGTTTTTCGTGTTCGTTAGGCGCGGGGGCGGGCGACGGGCGCAACGGGTTCGGTTTTTCGCGTTCGTTAGGCGCGGGGGCGGGCGGCGGACGCATCGAGTTCGGTTTTTCGCGCTCGTTGAGCGCGGGGGCGGCCAGCGGACGCATCGAGTTCGGTTTTTCGCGTTCATTGGGCGCGAGGGCAGCAGGCGGGCGCAATGAGTTCGGTTTTTCGCGTTCATTGGGCGCTGGGGCGGCCAGCGGGCGCAACGAGTTCGGTTTTTCGCGTTCGTTGGGCGTGGGGGCGGCCAGCGGACGCAACGAGTTCGGTTTTTCGCGTTCATTGGGCGCGGGGGCGGGCGGCGGGCGCATCGAGTTCGGTTTTTCGCGTTCGTTAGGCGCGGGGGCGGGCGGCGGACGCATCGAGTTCGGTTTTTCGTGTTCGTTAGGCGTGGGGGCGACCAGCGGGCGCAACGGGTTCGGTTTTTCGCGTTCATTGGGCGCGGGGGCGGGCGGCGGATGCATCGAGTTCGGTTTTTCGCGTTCATTGGGCGCGGGGGCGGCCAGCGTGCGCAACGAGTTCGGTTTTTCGTGTTCGTTAGGCGCCGGGGCGGGCGGCGGGCGCATCGAGTTCGGTTTTTCGCGTTCATTGGGCGCGAGGGCAGCAGGCGGGCGCAATGAGTTCGGTTTTTCGCGTTCATTGGGCGCTGGGGCGGCCAGCGGGCGCAACGAGTTCGGTTTTTCGCGTTCGTTGGGCGTGGGGGCGGCCAGCGGACGCAACGAGTTCGGTTTTTCGCGTTCATTGGGCGCGGGGGCGGGCGGCGGGCGCATCGAGTTCGGTTTTTCGCGTTCGTTAGGCGCGGGGGCGGGCGGCGGACGCATCGAGTTCGGTTTTTCGTGTTCGTTAGGCGTGGGGGCGACCAGCGGGCGCAACGGGTTCGGTTTTTCGCGTTCATTGGGCGCGGGGGCGGGCGGCGGATGCATCGAGTTCGGTTTTTCGCGTTCATTGGGCGCGGGGGCGGCCAGCGTGCGCAACGAGTTCGGTTTTTCGTGTTCGTTAGGCGCCGGGGCGGGCGGCGGGCGCATCGAGTTCGGTTTTTCGCGTTCGTTGGGCGCGGGGGGCGGCAGGCGAACGCATCGAGTTCGGTTTTTCGCGTTCATTGGGCGCTTGGGCGGGCGGCGGGCGCAACGGGTTCGGTTTTTCGCGTTCATTGGGCGCGGGGGCGGGCGGCGGGCGCAACGGGTTCGGTTTTTCGTGTTCATTGGGCGCGGGGGCGACCAGCGTGCGCAACGAGTTCGGTTTTTCGTGTTCGTTAGGCGCCGGGGCGGGCGGCGCACGCATTGTGTTCGGTTTTTCGCGTTCGTTGAGCGCGGGGGCGGCCATCGGGCCCAACGAGTTCGGTTTTTCGCGTTCATTGGGCGCGGGGGCGGGCGGCGGGCGCAACGAGTTCGGTTTTTCGCGTTCATTGGGCGCGGGGGCGGCCATCGGGCCCATCGAGTTCGGTTTTTCGTGTTCGTTAGGCGCCGGGGCGGGCGGCGCACGCATTGTGTTCGGTTTTTCGCGTTCGTTAGGCGCCGGGGCGGGCGGCGGGCGCATCGAGTTCGGTTTTTCGCGTTCGTTGGGCGCGGGGGCGACCAGCGGGCGCAACGAGTTCGGTTTTTCGCGCTCGTTGAGCGCGGGGGGCGGGCGGCGGGCGCATCGAGTTCGGTTTTTCGCGCTCGCTGAGCGCGGGGGAAGGCGGCGGATATATCAAAGGCCCATGCCATCGACATGGACCTGCGCGGTTCTCGGCTTACAGCCGCTTGTAGCTCCGCCACTCCTCCGGCAGCAGCTGGTGGTACTGCCGGTTCTGGAACCGGTCGTCCACCAGCACCAGCGTGCCGGTATCGCTCTCGGAGCGGATCAGACGCCCGCCGGCCTGTAGCACCTTGTTCATGCCGGGGTAGACGTAGGCGTAATCGTAGCCATTTTTGCCAAGGCGGTCGAAATAGGTACGAATGATGTCATTCTCAAATGACAGCTGCGGGAGCCCCACTCCGACCACCACGACGGAAGAAAGGCGTTCTCCCTTCAAGTCGATACCTTCCGAAAAAATGCCGCCCATGACCGCGAACCCGACAATGGGGCCGCCCCCGCTCTGGCGGAACGCACCCAGAAAAGCCTCCCGCTCTCCCTCACTCATCCCGTGACCCTGCAGCAGCGTGCGCATCTCAGGATGCGCCGCGCTAAACGCCGCATGGATCTCCTGCATATATGGATAAGACGGCAGAAACACCAGCGTGTTCACCGGCTTCTCCTTCACCAGCTCTGTCAGCAGCGAAAGGATCGCTCCCTTGCTCCGCTCCCGGTCCTTGTAGCGTGTAGAGACCGGCAGCAGCTTCACCTCCAGCTGGTCCGCAGAGAACGGAGACGGGATCGACAGGCTGTAATCCTCCTCCTCCGCACCCAGCATGTCCCGGTAATACATCAGCGGGGTCAGCGTGGCGGAGAAAATAATGGTGGACCGGAAGTTCTTGCCCGCCTGCCGGAGCAGATGCGAGGGGTTTAAGCAGAACAGCTTCAGAAAGACCTCACTGCCGTCCATCTCCGCATAGGTGACATACCGCTCATCATACAGCCGGGAAATGCGCAAATATCCCTGGGCCGCAAAATAACACTCCAGCAGCAGCTCGTTCTCCTCGCCGCCCCGCCCGCTCATCAGCTCCGGCTCTGCCTGCTGCACAAACGCCTCCAGCAGCTCATCCAGCATTTCCGGCTGACTTGAGCCGACTACCCGCGGCTCCTCCCCGCTTACCTTGCGCAGCACAATAAAACGGTTGTTCACCGTCTTGGCTGCCTGATAAACTCCGGGATTCCGCTCTTTAAAAGCGCGCTGCACGTCCAGGAACATCGACTTCCTCAGCTCTGCCGAATACATGCTGCGGGCACGGTCCACCAGATTGTGACCCTCGTCCACCAGCAGCACAGAGGATTTCTTGGCATCCTCCTGCATCCGCTTCAGCGACACCTTGGGATCAAAAATATAATTGTAATCGCAAATGACAACATCGGCCGCGTAAGCCGCATCCAGCGAGAACTCGAACGGACATACCCGGTGCTTGCGCGCATAAGCCTCAATAACCGGCCGGGTCATTGACGTCTCATGCTCCAGCAGATCCAGAATCGCCCCATTGATCCGGTCATAATATCCTTCGGAAAACACACAGCCCTCTGAAGTGCAGCCCTCTTCCGCCCCGAAGCAAATCTTGTCCTTCGCCGTCAAGGTTACCGCATGCAGCCGCAGCCCCTCGGCAGCGAGGTGCTCCAGCGCTTCTTCTGCGGCGGTCCGGGTAATGGTCTTCGCCGTTAAATAGAAGATCCGCTGCAGCGTCCCTTCTCCCATCGCTTTGATCGAAGGAAACAGCGTCGAGATCGTCTTGCCAATCCCTGTCGGTGCCTTCGCAAACAGCCTTTGCCCTTCTCCAATGCTTCGGTAGACCGCTCCCATCAGCCTTCGCTGCCCCTGCCGGTAATCCGGAAAAGGGAACGAAAGCTGCCGGATGCTCTCATCCCGCTGCTGTGCATGCTGAAGCCGGAGCCGGGCATACGGAGCGTAGCTCTCCGCTACACCAAGAGCAAATTCTTCAAGCTCGGCAGCCGTCAAGATGCGGCGGAACGTCTTGATCTCCTGACTTCTAATCTGAATATAGGTCAGCTGCACCGTAATCGGCGTCTGCGGGTGAAGACGATTGTACATATAGGCATACATCTGGGCCTGGGCCCAGTGAACAGGATAAGTGTCCTCCTGAATCTCCTCCAGGGTGCCGGCGGTGGACTTGATTTCGTCAATCACCGGCCCGTCCCCGGACAGAATCAATCCGTCACAGCGCCCCTCAATTGCAAAAATCAGGTCGCCGCACGGAATTTCAGCCGTGAGATGCACTTCCTTCTGGTCCTGCTCTCCATAGCTCCTCTGGATGAGCTGATGCGCTCTCGTTCCCTCGGTCAGGGAGGAGGAGGTACGGAAGCCGGACACAATACTGCCGCTCCGGAACACGTACTCCACCAGCGGCCGGACCGATATTTCAATTCTATGGGACATAGGCGGTACAGACTCCTTTTTTAGCGTACAGGTTTCTGATCCGTATTATACCAAACTCCCGTTCCCCTGTAACCGTGAAGGAGGCTGCGGAGCAGACCTCAGCACAAAATGCCCCGAAAGCCGTTTCCGGTCTCCAGGGCACCTGCTGATCTGCTTGCGCGTACGTTTATGCCTGCCGGTCAGGGCTTAAGGCAGCTTGGTATCCATCTCATCCAGGCTCCTGAATTCGTAGCCCTGCTTGCGGGCCTCGTCGATGATATCGCCAAGCGCCTCGGCATTGTCCCGGGAGATGGAATGCAGCAGCAGCACGGCTCCGGGATGCAGCTGGGCCGTGACCTTCTGAAGCGCATGCTGCGGTCCCTTCTGCGCATTGACGTCCCAGTCCATGTAGGCGATCGACCAGAACACATTCGTATACCCCATTTCCTTGCTCACCGCAAGAGAACGCTCATTAAAAATGCCCCGAGGAGTCCGCAAATACTTCATCTCCTGCTGGCCGGTTACGGCATTCACCTCTGACTTCACCCGGTCCAGCTCCTGCCGCAGCTTGTCCTCCGTAATCGCCGAAACATCCGGATGGCTCCACGAATGATTGCCGATGATGTGTCCCTCTGCGGTCATTCGCTTCAAGAGATCACCTTGCGTTCTTACATAATGGCCCGTGACAAAAAAAGCCGCCGGCACCTGCTTCGCCTTCAGCGTATCCAGGATTGCCGGCGTAAACCCGTTCTCGTACCCGTTATCAAACGTCAGGTACAGGTCCTTGCGGGCCGGATCGCCCATAAATACCGCTCCGTGCTTTTTCAAGAGCTCCTTGAAGCCCTCCTGGTCGATGGAGGGAAGCTTGCCGCCCTCGCTTTTTTTGAAGCCGAAATGAAAGGCCCGCCCTTCTCCATGGACGGAAGCCGGAAGCAGCAGATAGGTCAGCAGCGCCGTACACAGCAGTAACACCGAAAACATCAACCATCGGGAGCCTGGCTTCACGGTTTTCACGGTGAATACCTCCTCTAGAACGAAATTTTGCCCTTTGGCACTAGGCTCAGCCGGTGGCCGCCGCCATAGGACATATCCCGTCTACTGTTCCCTGGGAGAAGGCTTGTTATGTAAAGAAGACTCTATTCCTCCACCTGAATGACGCAGCCCTTGCGGTGGCTTTCCAGCGCATACTCAATGAGCCGGATGGTGCTCAGAGCATCCTCGGGATTCACCGGCACCACAGAGCCCGAGGTAATGGCGTCCGCAAGCCCCTGATAAAAAGCGTGATAGCGTCCCGGCAGCGTATCAATCTGCCCCTGTACAGCAAGGCCGCTAAACTCGGTAGCAAGCTCGCCGTACTGATCAGGCTGATCCTCGCCCCAGCCGGGATCGCCGGGCCGCATTCCCTGCTTGAGCTGGCCCTCCTGCGGATCGAGCCCGTATTTGAGGAAGCTGCCTTTATCTCCGTGCAGCTCAAACCTCGGTCCCGCCTGACGTACCAGCGAGCCCGCATGCAGAATGGCTCGGTGATTCTCATACGCCAGCACAAGGTGGAAATAGTCCGTCACCGCCGAGCCGGGACGCTCCTCCCGCAGATCCGCCCAGATGGATTGCGGCTTGCCGAACAGCAGCAGCGCCTGATCCAGCAGGTGTGAGCCCAGATCATAGAGCAGCCCTGTACCGGGCTCGTCCTGCTCTTTCCAGCTGTTTTTAATATCGGGACGGTACCGGTTGAATTGGGCATAATACAGCGAGAGCCGGCCCAGCGCGCCCGTCTCCAGCAGATTGCGGGCCGTCAGGAAATCATTATCCCAGCGTCGATTCTGATATACCGTCAGCAGCACACCGCGGTTTTTGGCCAGAGCAATCAGAGCCTTGGCTTCCTCTGAGGTTACGGTAAAGGGCTTCTCTACGACCACATGCTTCCCGGCTTCAATTGCGTTCTTCGCATACTCATAATGCGTCGCATTGGGACTGGTCACAATGACAATGTCGATCGAGGCATCATTCAGCAGCTGCTCCACCTGGCTATAGACAACCGCCTCTGGCAAAGCTTTGTAGACCTTCTCCGGATGGGAGGAGACCACCGCAGCAATCTCATAGTCCGGTATACTGCACAGGATCGGAGCGTGGAACGTGGCGCCCGAAAGGCCAAATCCGATTAACCCCGCCTTGATGGTTGCGTTCTGTTCACTCATGACTAGCTTACCCCCGCTTCATGAATTCTTCATTGCTAACAACCTCGTTATTTTACCATGTTTACCCTTCATTGACGGGGTTTGCATAAATTTTTGCTGGAATTCATGAATGCATGATCCTTGCATATATCGCTGCCTGGTCCCTGACCGTTTAGAGGTAAGCGTTTTCCAGCGCGTCCAAGTGAACGCCGGCAAGACCATTCTCTTGCCGGCGTTCCATGAATGCTTAATAAGGATCGGCTTCCTTACCCTCGCGCTTCGCTTCTTCCACAGCCTGCTCCCGCATATCGCCCCCGCCGGTGTGATGCTGGAGCCCTTCTGCCACGCGCCGGCCATAGTCTTGGTCAGCCTCGGTAAAATGCTTCACCATTTGCTCCTGAATCTCCGAGCTGCACAGGGACAGGGCACCGACCAGATTGCTGACCAGCTCCTCGCGCTCCCATTCCTCAAACGCGCGGTAGGTGTCGCCGGCCTGCTTGAAGTTCAGGCTTCGTTCAATCGGCTTGCGCACCAGACGCTCGTTATAGTGGGGCTCGTGCGGCTTGCCGGACTGCACCGCTTCCTTCAAGCCATCCATCATGGACGGCTCGTAATCCACATGCGGATTCTGCCCCGGAGCCTGGTCCACGTAATACTGCATCTGTCCGCCGCGCTGGTTCGTTGCGACTCTTTTCTTCGGTGCATTGACCGGCAGCTGCAAATAGTTCGAACCGACCCGGTAGCGCTGGGTATCTGAGTAAGAGAAGGTACGCCCCTGCAGCAGCTTGTCGTCCGAGAAATCCAGTCCATCCACCAGCACGCCGGTGCCAAAGGCGACCTGCTCTACTTCGTTATAATAATTTTCCGGATTGCGGTCGAGCACCATCTTGCCTACCTTCAGAAACGGAAACTGCTCCGGCGGCCACAGCTTCGTAGGATCCAGCGGATCGAACTCCAGCTCCGGGTGCTCATCATCACTCATGATCTGCACACACAGCTCCCACTCCGGGTAATCTCCGCGCTCGATCGCCTCGTACAGATCCTGGGTCGCATGGCTGTCATTCATCCCTTGAATTTCGCTGGCTTCCTTCTGTGTCAGATTGCGGATGCCCTGCTTCAGCGGCTCCCAATGATACTTGATCAGCACGGCGTTCCCTTCGGCGTTCACCCATTTGTATGTATTGACGCCGGAGCCCTGCATCTGGCGGTAATTCGCCGGAATGCCCCACGGGGAGAACAGGAACGTGATCATATGCGTAGCTTCCGGGGAACGGGAGACAAAGTCGAACATGCCCACAGGGCCGGGGACATTAGACACCGGATCCGGCTTGAACGCATGCACCATATCAGGAAACTTGAGCGGATCGCGAATAAAAAAGATTTTCAGATTGTTGCCCACCAAATCCCAGTTGCCTTCCTCGGTATAAAATTTTACCGCGAAGCCGCGGGGATCGCGAAGCGTTTCCGGGGAGCCGGAGCCGTGCACCACGGTGGAGAACCGAACAAATACCGGCGTCCGCTTGCCCTGCTCCTGAAACAGCTTGGCCCGGGTGTACGTCGACACCGGCTCATCTCCCACCGTGCCGTATGCTTCAAAATATCCATGCGCGCCGGCCCCGCGGGCGTGAACCACACGCTCGGGAATCCGCTCCCGGTCAAAGTGAGTAATTTTCTCCAGAAAATGATAATTTTCAAGCGTCGTCGGTCCGCGATCGCCAACGGTGCGCACATTCTGGTTATCGTGGATTGGATGACCCTGACGGTCTGTCAGCGTCTGCCCGGTTTCCATCTCTCCCGCTGCCTCACGGTTTGGCCCTTCCATACGGCGGTTGTCTGAATGGTGATTCATCTGCATCTCTCCTTTTTATACGGCTTGCACTGGATAGAATACCCGATGAATCCAAAATTATTAGAGAACTGTTCGCTCATTTGTTCGGAACCCGAAGCGTCATGTAAATTTTCTGAAATGTGTGTAAATTTTTAAATCATCTATTGCCTGTGCTCCTTAAATCCTGCTACGATAAGCCAGTAGCTTTCTCACGGGCTACAAGTCCAGTCGGATGTCTTGATGTAAAGCACGAATATATATAGAAGGAGACTACTCATGTCTATACAGCAAAAAAAGACCGGTCCGCTCATTCTGCTGATGGTCAATATGTTCATCGCAATGCTCGGCATCGGCTTGATTATCCCGATCCTGCCTGAGTTTCTGAAGGAATTCGGAGCAGGCGGCAAGACGGCCGGCTATCTCGTTGCAGCCTCCGGCCTCACCCAGTTTATCTTCTCGCCGATTGTCGGTGAATTGTCTGACAAATATGGCCGCAAGAAGATGATCGTTGCTGGTCTGGCCCTCTTTACCCTGTCCCAGCTGCTGTTCGCCTTCGCAGGCGAGGTATGGATGCTGTACCTGTCCCGCCTGCTCGGTGGTATGGGCGGCGCGGCCCTGATCCCGCCAATGATGGCGTTTGTGGCCGATATTACAACCGATGAGGACCGCGGCAAGGGCATGGGCATGCTCGGAGCAGCAATGTCTCTCGGCTTCGTCGTAGGCCCTGGCGTTGGCGGGTTCCTGTCGGAGGTCAGCCTCCGTACACCCCTGTACGTTTCCGCCGCTGTAGCTGCGGTTGCCCTAGTGCTCTCCTCTATCATTCTCCCGGAGACGCTGAGCAAGGAGCGGCAGCTGGCAGCGCGGGCGGTTACGGCCAAGAAGGAGAACATTTTCAAGCAGTTCGTGTTCTCGGCTAAAGCGCCGTATTTCGTACCACTGCTGCTTGTGTTCGTCCTGACACTGGGTCTGATGAATTTTGAAGCGATCTTCCCGCTTTACGCTGATGCCAGCTATAACTTCTCCACGAAGCAGATCTCTGTCGTCATTACGGTAGGCGCTTTGGTGGGAACGGTCATCCAGGCGATGCTGATTGACAAAATTCTTCGCCGGTTCGGGGAAGTCAAGCTGATCTCTGCCAGCTTCCTGGCGGCGGCTGTCTGCATGGTGCTGCTGCTGCTCTCCAGCAACTTCTGGTATGTGCTGGGCATATCGGTCCTGTTCTTTGTGTTCACAGCTATCATGCGCCCTGCGATCAATACCCTGCTGTCCAAGATGGCTGGCAATGAACAAGGCTTTGTGGCCGGCATGAACAATGCCTATATGAGCGTGGGTAACATCGTAGGTCCGGCGATTGCGGGCAACCTGTTCGATGTTCACATTAACATTCCGTATTTATTCGGAGCCTGCATTCTGATCGGCGGTGTCGTCCTCAGTATGATCTGGGCTTCCCGCCGCGGGATAGCGCCTGCTGTCCCGGCTGCCGTGCAGGAGTAATTTTATCCTCTGCATTGAATGGGAAAGAACACCGGTGCAGGATGCCGGTGTTCTTTTTGTGTATAGATTTGACCTGTTTACGCTCCTTTTATAAAAGGGTAAACATTTGGTAGGCATTGGGTAGTTTGGTTAACAGCCTTTTGACTTCCTTTACAAAACGAGTCATAATACAATTTGTTAATCCCTTACAAATATTGTTTGAATACAGCAGCGCCTGATGAGAGCTGTTTTGCTTCAAATGAATGAAAGGAAGGCGGTTTATCCGTGTTTGCACAGAACCGGCTTCGGCTGACAATGTCGATGACGAAGCCCTTTATCTTTTTTTCCGTCCTTATGGTGCTCAAGAGCTACCTGGCCTGGGCCGTCATCTTTGACGACGTTATGCCCTGGCGTCCGCTGCTGGCAGAAATCCCGTTTATCTGGCTGATCTTCAGCCTGATTGAAGGCTTTGCCTCCAAGCGCAAAATGGCGGTGTATATGTCAGTGAACCTGCTGCTCACCGGTATTTTTTTCGCGGCCATTATGTATTACAAATATTACGGCGTCATGGTCAATTATCATGCACTGGAGCAGGTGAATCAGGTTACCGCGGTCAGTAACAGTGTATTCTCACTGATGGACCCTCATTTTCTGCTCATTTTTACCGACATTATTGTATTGTTTATTCTGCTGTGGAGAAATGACAAAGTGAAGGCCTGGAAGCAGGAGCACGCCCGCAGAACCCGCCGTTCACTGGCTTCGATTGTATTTGTCTTCTCGCTGCTGCTCTGCATCTTTCAAATTCTCCCCAACCGCACAGCCATGAACGAAATCGTCCAGGCGCAAGAGATGGGCATTCTCAACTATGAGCTGTACACCATCCTGAAGTCGGAGGAGATTGAGCTCGCAGATGCAGAGAGCATTACACAGGAACGGATCCAGAAGCTCAAGGGGATCACTCCGGCAGCCGCACCGATTTATGAAGGTATAGCCCAAGGCAAGAATGTGATTCTAATCCAGATGGAGTCATTCCAGACCTTCTTGATGAATCTGAGCATTGATGGTCAGGAAATTACACCTAACATGAACAAGATCGCGGCAGAGAGCCTTTATTTCCCGAACTTCTACCAGAATGTCGGCCAGGGAAACACCTCGGATGCCGAGTTTGTGGTCAACACCTCCTTCTACATTCCGCCCCGGGGCGCGGCGACCCAGCACTATGCTGACCGGCAGCTGCCCAGCCTTCCGAAGCTGCTGAAGGAGGATGGGTATCAGTCGGCCACCTTCCATACGAATGTTGTGGAATTTTGGAATCGTGGAGAGCTGTACAAGGCTCTGGGCTTTGATCATTATTATGACAAGGCATTTTTCGGGGAAGAGGATCAGGTGTTCTTCGGCGCTTCTGATGAAACCCTGTACCGCAAGACCGCTTCACAAATGAAGCAGCTGGGTGAGGCGGAACAGCCCTTCTACGCCCAGGTCATCTCCATGACGGCTCACCATCCGTATACGATTCCGGAGGAGAAGCATCAGATGGAGCTGCCGGAGCGCTATGAGGACACCTTCGTGGGAGACTATATTCGCTCGCAGAATTATGCCGATTACGCGCTGGGGCAGTTTATGGAGCAGCTTAAGCAGGACGGCATTTGGGAAGACAGCCTCATTATCGTATATGGCGACCATCTGGGACTGCCCATTTATTCTCTGGACCCTGATGACAAGCAGCTGATGCGTGAAATTTTGGGCCGTGAATATGTGACCGCCGATATGATTAACATTCCGTTTATGATTTACGGTGAGGGCATCGAGCCAGGCGTTGCGCCGCAGATCGGCGGACAGATCGACATCCTGCCGACGGTAGCCAATCTGACCGGCGCTTCACTGGAAGAGCAGCTATACTTCGGTCAGGATCTGCTGAATGCAACGGAGAGCAATCTCTTGCCTGAGCGTTATTATCTGCCATCCGGCTCTTTCATCAACAACACCAGTCTGTTTATGCCGGGCAACAGCTATGATGATGGCACGGTATACCCGCTGCCGAGTCATACCGCTGCTCAAATGTCTGCAACAGAAGATGAATTTAACCGATCTTTGGAGCTCTTGCATTTGTCAGACAGCTACATCCGGCAGCTGCCGTTTCATACTCCGCAAGAGTAGCTTCATTGTATAAACAACCTGCATCCTCTTTGGTCTCTTTGAGACGAAGGAGGATTTTTTTATATTTATTTTTTATGTTATGTATTCTTACACAAACTTTAGACCTTTTCATGAAAATAAATCCAATAAAACAGGGCATTTGCAAGAAAATTTATGAAATTCACGGGTATTACCTTCTTTAAGGTTGGATAATACGTCTTTTTGGACGATTTTGCCTGTAAATCAGTTTTGTTAAAATATCTCACATCATATTATGATTCCTCCAAGAAGTCGTTTATATGTAATCTTAACTTACATAAGACTGACACAATTACTGGAGGTTGATGACATGAAGAATTGGAAAGCTACCGGAATAAAATGGACCCTCGCCGCAAGTATGGCTGTCACCGCCATCCTGCCTCTGACGTACAGCGCTCCATCAACTTATGCTGCTGATGCTGTCGTTTCCAAAGTGGAGGTGGTCAAACGCCTGCCTATGGTTCAGGTCATCGCGACCGGGGGCACTATTGCCGGACAGTCTGTCGATGAAACGAGCTTTACCAAATACCGCTCGGGCACCCTGCTCGTAGAGGATATGGTAGCGGCCCTGCCGAACAAGGATCAGATCGCCGACGTCAGCTCGTACCAATTCGGTAACTCCGGCTCCAGTGCTTATACGATCGAGCAGCTGTATGATCTGTCCAAAGCTGTAGATGAAGCGTTGAAAACCCAGGACGGTGTTGTCGTAACGACCGGCACCGATACGATGGAAGAGATTGCTTACTTCCTTGATTTGACGGTACGAAGCCCGAAGCCGGTCGTCATTACAGGCTCCATGAGACCTTGGACGGTTATCGGATCGGATGCTCAAGCAAACCTGTACAATGCCATCAAGCTGGCAGCGAGCGGCAAAACGAAATATTTCGGAACGGTGCTGATGCTGAACGACGAGTTCCACGCAGCACGTGAAGTGACCAAAGCGAACTCTTACCGTACAGATACCTTCGTTTCTCCGGGCGTCGGCTCCCTGGGTCATATTGACGGCGACATGATCCGCGTCTACCGCGCTCCATTCCGCGCAATGAAATACGGCGGCCAATGGGCTACTCCGTTTGATCTGAACAAGATTGGCAAAGAGGAGCTGGCCAAGGTCGAAATCGCCTACTCCTACCAGGATGCAGGAGCAGGTGCAATCAGCGGCTTTGCCAAGGCGGGTGCTGACGGTATTGTCACTGCAGGAACCGGCGCAGGCGGCATCTCCCGGGCTATGAGCGAGGAGCGCAAGCAGGCGATTGAAGAGGGCGTCATCTTCGTATCCACCACCCGTACCGGATCGGGCAGCAACTACTCCAGCGGCGAAGGCATTATTGGCGGCGACAACCTGAACCCGGCTCATGCCCGCATCATGCTGCTGCTCAGCCTGTCCTTCTCCGAGAACTTTGACACCATTAAAGGCTGGTTTGAAACCTACGGCTACGGTCAGGTAGAGGCACGCAAATAAGACAGCATAAATCGTTAAAAAAAATCAGCCCTGCAGGCGAAGCATTCCAGCCTGCAGGGCTGATTTATGTGCGGTTTGCAGCAGCCTCTGCTTCATGGAGGGAGCAGCCGGTTTAACGACTGCAGGTTATGTGTAATTTGACATAAAGCCAATATATTTCTTATGATAAAAGAAATATATTGAAATGTAAGCCTTGAACATATCATGCACCGTAACCCGCTGCGGATTAGGAGTGACGACGTGGACGACCCCATACGAAGGATAAGCAGGCTGCGCCAATACGTGCGGAGCTTATCCTCTAACCGACAGGACCATCATGAACAGGCTTCCCGCATGTTTTTGATTCGGAAGCACCGGCTTCTGGAGCCTTTGAAATTCAGGTCGAATTATGTGAGAGTGCAGTGCATATTTCACAGTGGCTTTGCCGTAAGCTAGAGCAACAGATTCGGACCAGAAAAAGATAAAGGATGTGTTTTGTATTGTACGACAGTATAGGCTTTAATTTATTTTTAGTGGCATTACTTATTGCTTTTACAGCCTTTTTTGTCATGACCGAATTTGCGATCGTCAAGATCCGCACCAGCCGGATTGATACCCTGGTTCTGGAGGGGCGCAAGAATTCACTCTCCGCCAAAAAGGTCGTCACCAATCTCGACGGATATCTATCGGCCTGTCAGCTGGGCATCACGATTACAGCACTCGGTCTCGGTTATTTGGGAGAGAGCACTTTTGAAGCGATATTTCACCCGGTATTCGATGCATTAGGACTGCCGACGGCGCTTTCGGGCACCATGTCCTTCTTGTTTGCATTTTTATTTATGACATACATTCACGTTGTGATCGGGGAGCTGGCGCCAAAGACACTGGCGATCCAGAAGGCAGAGCAGATTACACTGCTGACCGCCAAGCCGATCATTTGGTTTTACCGCATCATGTACCCGTTTATCTGGCTCCTGAACGGCTCCGCGAACGGACTGGTGCGGCTGTTCGGTCTTCATCCGGCCAGCGAGCATGAGGAAGCACACTCGGAGGAAGAGCTTCGCATGATTCTGAGTGACAGCTATGAGAGCGGCAAAATCAATCAGAGCGAATACGGCTATGTCAGCCGCATCTTCGCCTTTGACGAGCTGCTGGCCAAAGAAATTATGGTGCCCCGCACCGACATGATCTGCCTGTATGTAGATAAGCCGCTGGCGGCAAATCTGCAGATCATCAAACGGGAGCAGTATACCCGCTTTCCTGTCGTCCGCGGCGACAAGGACCAGGTCATCGGCATGGTCAATACGAAGCAGTTCTTCCTGGAGTTTGACGATAACGCCAGCGTAGATCTCTCGAAGCTGATCCACCCGGCGATGACAGTATCAGAAGCAACACCGGTCAAGAAGCTGCTGAAGAAGATGCAGCAGGAAGGCACGCACATCGCCATCCTGATTGATGAGTACGGCGGAACCTCCGGTATGATTACGATTGAGGACATTCTGGAGGAGATCGTCGGAGAAATTCGGGATGAATTCGATGATGATGAAGAGCTGGAGCTGGTTCAGCCGGAGCCAAACCGCCTCATTGTAGACGGCAAGGTGTCCATTAACCGGATCAACGATATTTTGTTAACCGACTTGAGCACCGAAGAGCTGGATACGATCGGCGGCTGGCTGTACGGGCATAACTCCGAGCTGGTCAAGGGTGACCAGTGGCAGTATAGTCACTTGACCTTCACCGTACTGGAGAAGAAGACGCACCGGTATACGAAGCTGGAGATTGTAAAGGCAGAAGAGGAAGAGACCGATCCGGAAGCAGCGGCAGCGCTGGAGGAGCAGCATTAGGGCGGATGTATTATGTTTAGTAGTAGAATGAGCGGTATCCCGTTAGGGATACTGCTTTTTTTCTTGTCTACACTTTAATGTGGTAGCTCTCTAATGTAATATAGCTAATATCAAATGGCTACTAGACTAGGGGGAGCAAAGACGCATGAGTCGACAAATTGCAATCATCGGAAGCAGCGGAGGAAATCTTTACAATCTGGGTGGTAAAGACCCTCGAAGACTGCTGGGCGAAATTTTAATTCAAATGGAAAGTGCCGACTTAAGCTGTGCTGCGCTTCAATTTATTGCCGCAGAGGCGTCTATGGATCAGGCCAAGCCTGATACCCGGGCTACTCTTTACTCTTGGAAGATGTCTCAAGACGAGCCGGTCATCGCGGCCCAAGGAACGCTGCAGGAAGTAAACGAGGCTGCCCGGCAGCTGGATCAGGACATTGCAGAGCAGATTAGTTTGGGTGAAATTGACGGCATCATCGTCATGAGCGCCGACCCGGAGGGAACCAACCGCCTGGTGTTTGAAGCCGCGGCCCGTCATAAGATCCCGGTGACCGGGACGGGTGGCACCTCCATGGCTGGCATTCAATCCCGAGGCGTTCATGTCATCGCTGCATCCGGCACGACCGGCACGACGAACCGGACACGCGCCGTCACCTTCGTAACCTCACTGTGCAAGCATTGGCGGATGCCGTACCGTCCTGTCATTGGCAGCTCGGCTGGAGCCGGGACAGGAAATGATGCGCTGTCTTCTCCGTGGAAGCGAATCAATCTGCGCGGGATTATGATGGCCTCATTGCCCGGTTTTATCGCGATGGCTCTGATCCTGGCCGCGAGTAAGGTTCCCGGGCTGTCGTCACTGTCCACCGTGTTCGAGCTCATGATCAAGGCGCTGCCGGTCATCTTGGCTGTTATTGCGGCCAAGCAGGTGTCTGAGCTGGATGAAGTGTCGATTGTAGCCGGTATTGTGGCAGGTGTGCTGTCTACAGAAGGCGGCATTATCGGCGGAATTATCGGCGGGATCGGGGCCGGACTGCTGGTGCACTATATTTTTCGTAAATGTGTGGAATGGCGCTTTCCCGCAACGACAGTGAACATTGCCGCTGGAGGCTTGGCAGGCCTGATCTCAGGTTTAGCTGTATACTTCCTGATCGCTCCAATCGCGCTGGCCGCCGGAGAAGGCATTCGCGGCCTGATTGAAATGCTCGTTTCCTTCAGCCCGGCCATCGCTGGATTGATCGCCGGCCTGCTCATCTGGCCAGCCATTATTGGCGGAGTATACCACGCCGCCATTCTGCCGATCGTGCTGCTGGAGATGGAACGCACCGGCAACAGCTTCCTCGGCGCTGTAGACATGGTCGGTCTCGTGATGGTCTCGGCCGGCATTACGCTCGCCAACATCGTAGCCCCAAGAGATAAAGGGGAAGCGGCCGTCGCCGCACCCGGCTTTGCCATGAATATGGGCTTTGGTACCTTTGTCGAAGCTGCGTATCCCTTTATGTTCTCGAACAAGCTGGTGTTCGGCGGAGCTATCATGTCAGCCGGCCTGGGCGGACTGCTGGTGGGTCTGTTCGAAGTCCGCGGAACCGCTTATGTTCCGTCCTTCTTCGCACCGACCTTGTCCAACAATGCGTTTGGCTTTACGATCTCCATGCTGGCGAGCCTGCTGTGCTCGTTCCTCATTACGGTGATACTCAACAAGCTTTCGCTGGGACGCCGTCCCAAGGCTGATGTGAGTATGTAGACTTAGGCGGCGCAAGCCGATGTCACTGGCGCGCATAGGAAAGGGGCTTCTTCATCTTTCGATGAGGAAGCCCCTTTTTTAGAGTTATGGCGCACTGTCGCGATTCAAGGCTTTACCAGTTCATAATAATCCCGAAACTCCAGCGGTTCCCGATCCTTCGCACTCACACTGAAGTAAAGCTCGGGGCGCCCGGCCGGATGCGCCTTCATTGTATAGTAGCCGGTGGACCAGCTGTATTCTACCTCGGTGACCTCAAAGGTCTCCTGGTATTTATCCTGCAAATATTGCTCTGCTGCACTGCTTGCTGCAGCCTGCTCCCGCTCTGTTTTGGTAAAAGGCATCATTCCGACGGTATAACCTCCATACAGACTGCCCGCAAAAAGAGCTACACCGAGCAATCCGCGCAGCAGGAGACCTGGTGCAGCCAGGCGCCGCTCTTTGTTCAGCTGCTCTTGCCCATCCTTCGGTCTCCTGAAATACATCGCGGCGACCCCCACACCGATCAGATGAATCAACAGCATCGCCGGAGCAATCAGCAAGCCCATAAAACCGAGGGTGAAGAAGAACAGCACTACCGCCAAACCTTGAAAGACGATGAACAGAAGGGCCCAGAATATCATCCAGCCCGTACCGATGTACATCATCCCTGCTCCCGTAGCGATCAGTGACAGCACGACAGCCGTCCAGCGATGCTTATTCCAGTTGTTCCAGTTCACCGCATCCTCCTGCTTTTTCACCGTTCTCCCCCTGCCCTTCATGCACCTTGTATTAGGACACATTCCCTTTAGCCTGTTAAGCTTTCGGGTGAATCATCTCCTCCGGACGAACATATTGATCAAACTCCTCCTCCGTCAGCAGCCCGCTGGCGAGCGCGGCTTCTTTGAGCGTCGTTCCTTGCTGATGTGCCTGCTTCGCGATGGCTGCCGCATTCTCGTACCCGATATGCGGGTTAAGCGCGGTAACCAGCATCAGCGAGCGCTCCATATTAGAGCGCAGCACCTCCAGATTCGCTTCAATACCGACCGCACAGTTCTCATTGAAGGAATTCATGCCATCAGCCAGCAGCCGTGCAGATTGCAGGAAGTTATAAATAATGACCGGCTTGAACACGTTCAGCTCAAAATTCCCCTGGCTCGCGGCAAAACCAATCGCGGCATCATTGCCCATCACCTGACACACGATCATGGTCAGCGCCTCGCTCTGTGTCGGGTTGACCTTGCCTGGCATAATAGAGCTGCCCGGCTCATTCGCGGGGATCGTTAACTCGCCAATGCCGGAGCGCGGGCCGCTTGATAGCCAGCGGACATCATTCGCGATTTTCATCAGATCAGACGCCAGCGCCTTCATCGCCCCGTGCGCAAATACCAGCTCATCGTGGCTGGTCAGGGCGTGGAACTTGTTCTCCGCGCTGGAGAAGCTCTTACCCATGGCCGAGCTGATTTCTGCCGCTGTTTTGGCGCCGAATTCCGGGTGTGCATTGATGCCGGTTCCGACCGCCGTGCCCCCGATGGCCAGCTCCCGCATCGGCTCTGCAGCGGAAGCGATCATGAGCTCGCACTTCTCCAGCATGCGGTGCCAGCCGCTGATCTCCTGGCCTAGCGTAAGCGGCGTGGCGTCCTGCAGGTGGGTGCGTCCGATTTTGATAAGATCCATATATTCGTCACTCTTGACCTTAAACGTATGCTTGAGCTTCTGCAGCGCTGGCAGGACATGATCCTCGACCGCTGCAAGCGCCGCCATATGCATCGCCGTCGGAAACGTATCGTTCGAGCTCTGCGACTTGTTCACATCATCATTAGGGTGAATGGTGCTGGCACTGCCCCGCTCCTTCAGCAGCTGATTGCCTCGGGCCGCGAGCACCTCGTTCATATTCATGTTGGATTGCGTGCCGCTGCCCGTCTGCCACACCACCAGCGGAAAATGGCTGTCCCATTTGCCAGCCAGCACCTCATCTGCCGCGTCGGCAATAGCCTGGGCCTTATCCTCATCCAGCTTGCCCAGCTGGCGGTTCGCCAGCGCTGCGCTTTTCTTCAGGACGGCAAAAGCATGGACGATCTCCATCGGCATGATTTCCGTTCCGATCTTGAAATTCTCCAGGCTGCGCTGCGTCTGGGCCGCCCACAGCTTGTCAGCCGGCACCTTCATCTCACCCAGGGTATCCTTTTCTATACGATAGTCCATCTAAATTCCTCCTTTAGTGTGCGCTCGGGCCAAGGCCGTGACAACGCTTCAACCATGTATTTACCCTATTATTGCATATTTCCCTGCTCAAATAAAAAAAGAGCCCGCAAGGGCGCAGGCTGCGTTGGGCGCAAGACCGCGGACCGGGTGGCGGGCGACGGGCGCAGCGAGTTCGGTTTTTCGCGTTCGTTTGCTCCAGAACCGGCACAGCGACGCATCGAGGTCGGTTTTTCGCATTCGTTTGCTCCAGAACCGCCGCAGCGACGCATTGAGTTCGGTTTTTCACGTTCGTTTGCTTCACAACCGCCACAGCGTCGCATTGAGTTCGGTTTTTCGCGTTCGTTTGCTCCAGAACCGCCACAGCGACGCATCGAGGTCGGTTTTTCGCATTCGTTTGCTCCACAACCGCCGCAGCGTCGCATCGAGGTCGGTTTTTCGCGTTCGTTTGGCGCGGGGGCGGGCGACGGCAGCATCGAGTTCGGTTTTTCGCATTCGTTTGGCGCAGGGACGGACGGCGGCGGCATCAAGTTCGGTTTTTCGCATTCGTTTGCTCCAGAACCACCGCAGCGTCGCATTGAGTTCGGTTTTTCGCGTTCGTTTGCTTCACAACCGCTACAGCGACGCATCGAGTTCGGTTTTTCGCGTTCGTTTGCTCCAGAACCGCCACAGCGCCGCATTGAGTTCGGTTTTTCGCATTCATTTGGCGCGGGGACGGACGGCGGTCGCATCGAGTTCGGTTTTTCGCATTCGTTTGGCGCGGGGACGGGCGGCGGCCGCATCGAGTTCGGTTTTTCGCATTCGTTTGGCGCGGGGGGCGGGCGGCGGCGGCATTGAGTTCGGTTTTTCGCGTTCGTTTGGCGCGGGGGCGGACGGCGGCGGCATTGAGTTCGGTTTTTCGCATTCGTTTGGCGCGGGGGCGGACGGCGGCGGCTTGCTGCTAACCCTCCCCGGATGAAATGAGCTCAAGATTTGCAGTATAATAAATGTGGACCAGGATTTTAGGCGAAATAGGCTGTAATAAGCATAAACCGAGGAGGAATGCACATGCTAGTGGTTACGAACACGATCAAGGTTACGCCGGGCTACGGCAAGGAGCTGTCGCAGCGGTTTGCCCAGAACAAGGGCGTTCAGGATATGCCGGGATTTATCCGTCTCGAGGTATGGCATGAGGCGAAGGAAGGCCAGGATTATGAAGAGCTGAAGGTGTGCACGGTCTGGGAGAACGAGGACGCCTTTAAAGGCTGGACCTCCAGCGAGTCCTTCCGACAGGCGCATCGTGGCGGGGGCAGCGAGCATATGCTGGGCGCGTCCTTGAATAAATACGAGCTGCTGGTCAGCCATCCTCCGGTTCAATAACGAAGGGCATTACCGAACCTGATATGTCAGAGATTGTGCATAAAAATCCTGCCTGGCTCATACCATGGCGGGCTTTTTTGCGTGATTAAACAGGGTTTTTTATATTTTGCAGCAATTCATCAGGGATTCATCCGAACAGACATGATTTCAGCTCAAAAAGCGCATAGGATCAAGGATTTCTCGGATTTCAGAGTGTCCCCATCAGACTTTTTTGGGAATTCGATAGGAAACTTTTATGAGCTGTGTAAACTTCATGTTAAGTATAAACAATGTATCCATCTGCCTATACATTATCCCTCACCTGGACATGCTATGTCAGAAGGATGCCCCTCCTTGCGGCAATTCTCCTTCAGAAGGAGCGTGAGACTTCCATGGAAAGCACCCGTCAGTTCGTCAACAAGATGAATGAAAATGCTGAGAAAGCCCGTCATAACAAGGAAAACAATGGCAAGCGCACTCCTTCCGCCAAGCTCCCGACCAAGCAGCATGGCAACAATCCTTAAAGCATTTCGCGAACATGAAGACGGCTCGTTCAACGAGCCGTCTTGCTTGCATTATATGACATACAGTTTGTATTTTACGCCATATGTATATATGTATTTTAGTGCAAACAATAATCTAAAATATATAAATTACAGCTTGCATCAGACCCTTATTTTCGTAAAATACAACGTAATACATAAATATGAGTGAGGTGGACGTGTACATGAATTTGACATCCGAGATTACACAGGATGCGGTCTCTTATGTAACATCCGTATTTGAAACCGTACAGCAGCGCAATCCGAATGAGCCAGAATTTCATCAAGCCGTAAAAGAAATCGTGGACTCGCTCGTTCCCGTTTTCTCAAGACATCCTAAATACCAGGAGGCAGGTATTCTGGAACGTCTCGTAGAGCCGGAGCGTGTCATTTCTTTCCGTGTTCCATGGGTTGACGATCAGGGCAAGGTGCATGTGAACCGCGGCTTCCGGGTACAATTCAACAGTGCAATCGGTCCTTATAAAGGCGGTCTTCGTTTTCATCCTTCCGTGAACGCCAGCATTATCAAGTTCCTCGGCTTCGAGCAGATTCTAAAAAACTCCCTGACCGGCCTGCCGATCGGCGGCGGTAAAGGCGGCTCGGATTTTGATCCGAAGGGCAAATCGGACAATGAAATTATGCGTTTTTGCCAAAGCTTTATGACTGAGCTTTACAAATATATCGGTCCGGACAGTGACGTTCCGGCTGGCGATATCGGTGTAGGCGCACGTGAGATCGGTTTCATGTTCGGGCAGTACAAGCGCATCCGCGGCGGTAATGAGGCTGGCGTACTGACAGGTAAAGGCTTGAACTATGGCGGCAGTCTGGGCCGTCCGGAAGCTACCGGATACGGCTGCGTCTATTTTGTGGAGGAAATGCTGAAATCCAAGGGTACCAGCTTCCAGGGCAAGACCGTTGTCGTGTCCGGCTCCGGCAACGTGTCCACGTTTGCGATCCAGAAAGCCCAGCAGCTTGGCGCTAAAGTCGTAGCCTGCAGTGATTCCGGCGGCTACATTTACGATCCGGAGGGCATCTGCCTGGATACGCTTCGCCAAATTAAGGAAGTGGAGCGCAAGCGGATCAGCGAGTACGTTCAGCACCGTCCGTCTGCGGTATATTCCGAAGGCTGGCAGGGGATCTGGAACCTGCCTTGTGAAATCGCATTGCCATGCGCAACCCAGAACGAGATCAACGAAGCGGCAGCCGCAGCTCTGATTGCGAATGGCGTCATCGCGATCGGTGAAGGTGCCAACATGCCTTCCACCCTGGGCGCCATCGACTTGTTCCTGAGCAATAACGTACTGTTTGGACCTGCCAAGGCTGCCAATGCCGGCGGCGTGGCTGTATCTGCTCTGGAAATGTCCCAGAACTCCATGAGACTGTCCTGGACCTTTGAAGAGGTGGACGGCAAGCTGCATGAGATCATGAAGAACATCTATAACAGCAGCGTGAAGGCAGCTCAAGAGTACGACTGCCCGGGCAACCTTGTCGTCGGCGCAAATATTGCCGGCTTCCTGAAGGTCGCAGATGCCATGCTCGCTCAAGGCGTCGTATAATTCCATTCCATATCTCTACATTATCCTTCATTCATGCCGGAGTGCTGCACGCACTCCCATGACCATATAGAGGCCCCGGAAAGATCCAGCGATCTTCCTGGGGCCTCTTCTTGTTATAGCTGTACAAGAAAGGAATCCTGCAGCCTGCCTCGCTGCGTCTCTTCCTAAAAAATATCCATGCTCAAATACCGTTCACCGGTATCCGGCGCAATGCAGACGACTCTTTTCCCCGGACCAAGCTTACGGGCTACACGCAAGGCCGCAAACACGGAGGCACCTGAAGAGGGTCCGACCAGGATGCCTTCCTTACGGGCCAGATCTCTGACCGTCTGCAGCGCATCCTCGTCGGCAATCTGAATAATTTCATCATATACATGGGTATTCAATATGGCCGGCACGAATCCCGGGCTCGTTCCCACCAGCTTGTGCGGCCCTGGCTCTCCGCCCGACAGCACGGGCGAGCCCTGCGGCTCCACGACCGCAATATGCAGATCCGGCAGATGCCGGCGCAGCTCCTCTCCTGTGCCCGTGACCGTACCGCCTGTACCCGCTGTGGCGACAAAGGCGTCCAGCCGCCCTTCCATCTGCTGCAGGATCTCCGGTGCTGTCGTGACGCGGTGTACATCCGGATTGGCGCGGTTCTCGAACTGCTGGGGAATGAAGGACCCCGGAATCTGTTCCTTTAGCTCCTGGGCCTTTGCAATGGCACCCGGCATCCGCTGGCTGCTCGGGGTCAGCACGACCTCCGCTCCGTAAGCCTTCAAAATGTTAATCCGCTCTTTGGACATATTATCAGGCATGATCAGAATCGCCCGATAGCCTTTGGCTGCAGCAATCATTGCCAGGCCGATCCCTGTATTGCCGCTGGTCGGCTCGATAATAGTGCCGCCCGGCGTGAGCCAGCCCTGCTCCTCTGCTGTCCGAATGAGGTTGGACGCCGCTCTGTCCTTGACACTTCCTGACGGATTGAACATCTCCAGCTTCACATATACCTCGGCGCTATCTTCAGGCAGCATGCGTCCGAGGCGTACCATGGGCGTGCCGCCGATCATTTCGGCTACGTTATTATATACCTTCACAGCCTTCAGCTCCTTATCATTGATGATCATGAACAAAAAGAAGGACGGACGCTTCATCAGCTCCGCCTCTCTATCATATCATTCTTATCGGATCAGTCCACATTAATGATGGGCCAGATCCAGATGCTTCATGACGCGCTCCCGTACCGCAACAAAGTCTGCACCGTTCCGGTTACGCGGGCGGGGCATCGACAGCTTGATCTGCTCTACAATCCGGCCGGGACGCGGGCTCATCACATAGACCGTGTCCGCCAGGTAGATCGCCTCGTCGATATCGTGGGTGATAAGCAGCACCGTTTTGCCGGTGCCTTCCCAGAGGGTGAGCAGTTCATTTTGCATGGAAATTTTCGTAATGGCATCCAGCGCTCCGAACGGCTCGTCCAGCAGCAGCACCTCCGGGTCCGTAACCAGTGCCCGGGCGATGGCCGCCCGCTGCCGCATGCCGCCGGATAGCTGATGAGGATAATACTTCTGGAAGCCGGTCAATCCGACCTTGGCAAGCACCTCATCCACGCGCTGGCTGCGCTCCTTCTTCCGCATTCCTGCAAGCTCCAGGCCAAAGGCCACGTTGTCCGCAACCGTCCGCCACGGATATAAGGCATGCTCCTGAAAAATAAGCATTCGGCTGGGATCCGGCTTCTCAATGTCTGCCCCGTTCGCCGTAACGGCTCCGCTGCCCGGAGACTCCAGCCCGGCAATCATCCGCAGCACCGTGCTCTTTCCGCATCCGGAGGGTCCGACAATGGCTGCGAACTCCCCTTTTGCGATGCTAAAGTCCACCTGCTCCAGCACACGGAGTGAGCCAAAGGATTTGGATACATTCTTAATATCTATATTCTGCAGCTTAATCCTCTCCTCCCGGTTTGACATAACGGTAACGAAGCAGCCGCTTCTTGAGGCCCTCCAGCAGTACGAGATCCAGCACCGCTGCGATGGAGCCGATAATAATGATGCTCATCAGTACACCTTCCATGTCCGCCACCTCACCGCGCCACTTGGAGTAGAAGCCGAGGCCCGCCATGGCGCCTCCCACCATCTCTGCCGCGATCAGCGAGCGCCAAGCGTTGCCGAAGGCTACCTGAGCGCCGGTTACGAATGCCGGAAGCGATTCCGGCGCAAACACCTTGGATAGCAGCTGGCCCCGGCTCGCGCCCATGACCCGCGCCAGCTCCAGATGCGTCCGGTTGACCCCCTCTGTCGCGTTCAGTACGGACAAAGCCATGGGGAAGAAGCTCGCAATAATAATAACGGTAATAATCGTCTTGCTGCCGAAGCCGAGCAGGATGACGAAGAACGGCACCCAGGTGATCGGCGGAATCGCCTGTAAAATGGAAATCAGGCTGCGGAGATATACAGCAAAGCCCCGGGACACCCCGCCGATCAAGCCCAGCAGCGCTCCGAACAGACAGGCCAGCGGATACCCCCATAGTAAGCGGAACAGGCTGTCTCCAATATGACCCATAAATTCCGGGTCTTGAATACTGTCAAATAAACGGACAAAGACATCCGGCACATCCGGCAGCAGAAACGACGGCAGGAATAGGGCCGTAATCTGCCAAATCGCCAAAAGGCTTCCGACTGCAAGCAGATACGGAAGCACTTTACGCCAGAAGGAGCCGGATGCAGTACGGCTGCGAGTTGTTTTACGCGGGGCAGGTATCATCCGAAGCTCTCCTTTTTCATTATGATCATATCACTGCTGTTACTGCTTACTGCTTCTGCTGCTCATTCTGCCAGCTTAGATCAATCAATTCTTCCACATTGACATCTGTTTCCAGCACGCCTTGCTCTTTCATCATATCGGAAATTTCCTGCATACGTGTAATCTGGTCCGGGGTAATATCCCAGTTGAACACCTGCGTCTCGATCGCCTGCTTGATTACGTCCACGGATTCTACTGTTCCGCCGTGATGGGAATCCATCGTGTCGCCTTCCACAAAATGCTTCATAATAAGGCCTGCGGATTTCACCGGCTCCTCCTGCAGCATTTCGATCGCTTCCTTCTGGGCATCCAGCAGCTTGTTTACAGCGTCACGGTTGTTGTCCAGGTTCTCGTCGGTCGTGATGACGACCATGCAAGGAAACGGCCACACTTTGCCGATCTCATAAATTTGCTTCGCGCCCATCGTATGGGAGGCGATGCTGTCGTAAGGCTCAAACACAAACGCCGCATCCACAGCACCCGAGGACAGAGACTGGATCGCCTGTGCAGGATCTACGTAAACCATTTGCAAATCCTGGCTCGTCAGGCCCGCTTCCTTCAGCACCACACCGTTCAGTACAATATCAGCCGTGCTGCCCTGACCCTGGGAGGCCAGCTTCTTGCCCTTCAGGTCCTCAATCTTGGCAATGCTGCTGTCTTCCTTCACCAATACGCTGTGAAAGCCCAGCTGAGCTCCGCCTACAACCTTTACGCCGGCTCCCTTCGACGCCCAGGAAACCGCGTTCGTAAAGCCCAGCACGCCGGCATCCACCTGCTTGCCTACCATTGCCTTGATTAAATCGGTTCCGCTCTTAAACTTCTGCATCTTGACATTCAGCCCGTGCTTCTCGTACAGCTTCGCTTCATAAGCGAGCATGGCCTGCGCATCATCCATAACGTTTAAATATCCGACGACAAAATCAGTCTTTCCCTCGCCTGCACCGCTGGCTTCATCACTCTTGCTTTCATTCCCGCAGGCAGTCATTGCCATTAGTGCCACTAGCAGCAGACCTATGGTCAGCCCTTTTAATCTCCGGGCATGGGTTCTCATGATAACTTCCTCCTCTAAATATAATCCCTAGAAACACACTAGGATTATAAGGATTTTACTCACTTCTTGTCAATCCTCTATTTTTATCTGCCCGTGCAGAGCATTCATCGCCGTTACAAGAATTTATGTAGAAAAGACCATATCACCGCGCAATGGCTCTATGCTATGCTGAACCTATATAGCCGGCGCTGCAAGCCTGGCCGCAGCATCCGGTGCCATTCCAGAAGAAGGAGGCTGTACCATGTCGGATTTGAATGTTTTGCAGGAGGAGGCGGGTCCGATTCTGCTCCTGGATCGAAGCGGTGACCTGCAGCGAAGAGATGTCCTGAACGCCTTTGCGCTGGATGAGCTGCTGTGCAGACAGACGGGGGCCGGAGGGCCGGCCATCTGCCATATCTGGAGGCATCCCGGCGCTCTCGTCATGGGCGTTCGCGACAGCCGGCTTCCCGGCGCCGCGGCTGCATCCCGAAGCATCCGGAAGCTCGGCTATGACGTTGCTGTCCGGCACTCCGGCGGTGCAGCCGTACCGCTGGATCCCGGCGTTGTCAATGTATCACTGATCGTTCCTTTGAGCAGCGGCCCGGGGCAGGGCGACTTCCAGCCGGCCTTCCACCGGATGGCCGGGCTCATCGAGCAGGCACTCCGCGGAACCGGCCGCCAGGTAAGGGCAGGCGAAATTGCCGGCGCCTTCTGCCCCGGCGCTTTTGACCTCAGCATCTCCGGGCAGAAGTTCTGCGGCATCGCCCAGCGCCGCCAGAGCAAAGCGCTGATCGTGCAGGCGTTCATTATTGCGGAAGGGTCGGGAGGAAATCGGGCCGACCTTGTGCGCGCCTTCTATGAGGAAGCCGCCGGCGACACGCCGCCAGAGCTTTATCCCAAGGTCACGAGAGAATCCACGGCCAGCCTGCAGGAGCTCACCTCACTTGGTGCCCTGGCGGTGCCTGAGCTAATCCGGCTCCTGAAGGAGACGGTGCGTATGCAGCAGCAGTCCTTCAGCCCCGAGGCCATGGACGCCGCAGCAGCCGCCCTGCGCCTGCCGCGGGAGGAAGAGGTCGCGGCCATGACCCAGACGCTGCGGCAGCGGTATACCTCTTAATACCGAACCAAGACACGCTTCAAAAACCCTGCAAGGCGCATAGGCACGCCCTGCAGGGTTTTTGAGGTAACCGCTTGTTTTTAGAGACTGGCCTGATGCTCCCGGTCACGCTCCACCCGGCCATACGTGACCTCAGCGCCTTCTGTCGGGGCCGCCCAATGTACGGCGTTCTGGATCACCTGCATCACTTCCGGCTGATGATAGGTCGGAAAGGTTTCGTGTCCGGGACGGAAATAGAAGATTTTGCCCGTGCCTCTCCGGTAGCAGCAGCCGCTGCGAAACACCTCGCCGCCCTCAAACCAGGAGATGAACACCAGCTCATCCGGTGCCGGAATTTCAAATCGCTCGCCGTACATCTCTTCCTTCTCAATCTCGATGAAATCACTCAAGCCGTTCGCGATGGGATGACCCGGCTCTACCACCCAGAGCTTCTCCCGCTCACCGTCATCCCGCCACTTCAGAGACGGGGTATTCGTCCCCAGCAGCTCCGTGAAGATCTTCGCGCCGTGGCCAGAGTGAAGCACGATCAGCCCCATTCCGTCCAGTACGCGCTGCTGTACTTTTTCAACGATATCATCCTGTACCTCGTCATGCGCCTTATGGCCCCACCAGACCAGTACATCCGTGTTGTCCAGCACCTCCTCGCTCAGACCATGCTGCGGCTCATCCAGCACCGCGGTCCGTACCTTCAGTCTGCTGTCCTTGCGAAGATAGCCGGCAATGGCTTCATGAAGCCCATTCGGATAAATGCTGTGTACCTGCGGATTCTGCTTCTCATGCCGATATTCATTCCATACTGTCACCTGAATGTCATTCATGCTTGAGCTCTCCCTTCCGTTGCATCCAAAGCTACCTATTATAAATAAAGCTCCCGCCCTAGAACCAATGCTTCCCTCGTGCTCCAAAACCTGATGTTACCCATTACCCCAATCCCCGCTCCAAGACGCTGCAATCCCGAGACGTTGTGACCTGTATGCTGTATGTTAGCTCAGTTAAAAGCGTTCCCTTTATGTAATCTAACACATTATAGAAAAGCTGATCGGATCCTATGATTGCATCTTTCTTTCTATAAAAACATCAAAAAACAAGCCGTCCCGGCTTTCACCGTTACGGCTTGCTCCTGTGCATATTCTGCAGCTATATTACAGCCTAGCGCGCATCTGCACGGCGGTCGTCAGCTACATCTCCAAAAAATTTAATGGAGTACAGCGCACACAGGCCGACAATAGTATAGATGACGCGGGCACCGGCGGACTCCTGGCCTCCGAAGATTGAAGCGACCAGATCATACTGGAACAGACCGACAAGCAGCCAGTTAATCCCGCCGATAATGAGCAGAAGCAGCGCAATAGTGTTCATGGTTTTCACGTTGGTTTCCTCCTCGTCTGGAGTTTGATGGATGCGTAATTCATAGCAAGCTGACCACGATGAGCATGCTAACAACAATTTTCCCTATTCTCTTCGCTTTTAGTCACATGCCGTGAAATTGACTGCCTGAAGGCTTCTCCCCATCCTCCAGCGGCTTGCTTCTGATGAAATCCTCCAGATGCTGATCTGCCTTGGATTGATTGCAATCCATACAAGCGCAGACACAATTCACCGGTGTCGTATGCCCGCCCTTTGCCCGGGGCAGGAGGTGATCAATCGTGTTTCCATAGTTTCCGCAAAAATAACACTGGTATGCATCGCGCTCCAAAATATATTTGCGAAAGCCCTTGTTCGTATATAAGCGGCGGATGGTATTCCGGTTGACGACGACCGCTGCGCTTTCATTCACCAGGATTTCCGCGAGCTGCGGATCAATATCCTGCTGCCAGCGGCGGTTCTTGTCGGTGCGGCCCCGCATCCGTATAAAGCCGGCCCGGGTCGGCACCAGGCGCGCAGCATCATACGGGTCCGGCTGCCCCGGCACCCGGGGAGGCCTCGGCGGTGCAGCCGGACGCCCCTTCGCCGAGGTCTTTGCGGCGGGAGGCACATTCAAGGCGGTGTCCCGGCGGGCGGCTGATTGGCGGCGCCTTTTCACTTGATTGCCGCCAGATCCTCCACTGTGCCCGCCCTTGCTGCTGGATTCCGCTGCTGACTGTACAGCGGCATCGCTGGCCAGCAGCACCTGCTCCGCAGCTTTAGCCCGTGCTTTGGCCCGCTTGCGGGCGGCTCTTCGTTTTTGCGTCCGTGTCAGCTTGTTTCCTGGCATATGGATATTATTCATCATGAAGCCGGACAAAAGGCCGGCAGAATTCACCCCAAACTTGTTATGGTGACAAGTATTACCCAAATCCATCCTTTTCACAAACGTCAATCCGCCGGCCAGCGAACTTCTATCCCTGAAGAGGGGATTTCAGCATATCGAGAAATACATCAACGGCTTTGGTGCGGTAAGGTGTATGGTGCAGAATCCAGGAAAAAGGCCTGACCACCGCTTCTCCACGCAGCGGCACCAGCAGCAGCGAGCCCAGCTGCAGCTCCTTCTGCACTGCCCAGCGGGAGAGCAGTGAAATGCCAAGGCCCGCCTCGACGGACTCCTTGATTAGCTGCGTGCTCCCAAACTCCAGCGTGTACGGCGGTCGCTGACCGCGCGCCTCAAACATCCGCTCGGCCGCGCGCCGGGTGCCCGAGCCGCTCTCCCGCAAAATCCAGGTCTCCTGCAGCAGCTCTTGCAGCTCAAGCTCTCGTCTTCCCTGAAACCTCGGTTCATTGGGAACGACAAGCTGCAGCTCATCCTGGGCAAAGGGACTCACCAGCAGCTTGGCATGCTCGTACTCGCCCTCGACAATGCCGATATCAATCTCATAGTTAAGAACCATCTCGCCAATGACATCGGTATTGCCAATATGAATGCTGGGACGGACGAGCGGATATTGCTGCTTCAGCCGGGCCAGCAGGCGCGGCAGGACATATTCGCCAAACGTATAGCTGGCACCGATTGCCAGCTCGCCCCCGGCCCGGTTCATAACGTCATCCACCAGGGACTGCATGGCCGTATAGGTGCCGAGAATGGATTTGGCGTGATGGTAGACAATATCTCCTGCATGAGTAGGCCGGACATATTTATTACTTCGCTCCAGCAGCTTGGCTCCCAGCGACTGCTCCAGGGAGCGGATATACTGGCTGACCGCAGGCTGCGTCATGCTGAGCTCCTCTGCGGCACGGGTAAAATTCTTCTTCTCAATGACGGCAACCAATACCTCCAGCGCTTGATCCATCCCGGGCCAGCCCCTTTACATCATTCTGCAATTCTTACTATAAGAGTTTACTTATCGTGATGATCATAACAATTTATTTTTCTTATCTCAAGTCAGGGGCTACCATGGAGCTACGGCATCATTTTTTACTAACTGGAGGCTTATTGCTTATGATTCCTGAGATCTCTTCCTCTTCTCGCCCAAAATCAAAGATCCACCGTTTAATGAGGCTCTCTCGCCTGCCTGCCCGCAGGCAGATGTTATTCATCGGTGCCGGTGTCCTGTTCACAGCCGCACTGGCCCTATGCGGTCAGCTGCTGTCATGGATTCCGGCGCTCCAGCTGCTGGGACCTCTAACCTGGGGAATCCTGCTTGCCGCCCTGTACCGGCAGCTGCTGGGGTATCCGGAAAGCCTGCGGCCCGGCATTCAGTTTACTTCCAAGAATCTTCTCCGGCTTGCCATTATGCTCTGCGGGCTGAAGCTGGACATGGGAACACTGTTCAGCGAGGGGCCCGGGATGCTGCTCCGGGGCGCTGCCGTCGTCCTCCTGGGCATTACATTAACCTGGTATGCGGCCAAATGGCTGAAGGCAGAGAGCTCCCTGTCTCTTCTGCTAGGCATCGGCACCGGTGTCTGCGGTGCTGCGGCCATTGCGGCAGCCGCACCAATCCTGAATGCCAAGGAGGAGGACACCGCTCTGGGAGCAGGCATGATCGCATTCGTTGGCACGCTGTTTGCTGTCGTATACACACTTGCACAGCCCTTGCTGCCGCTGGATAGCCTGGAATACGGCATCTGGGCCGGGCTCAGCCTGCATGAGCTGGCTCAGGTCGCCTTGGCGTCAGCACCGGCAGGGGAGGAGGCCTTGACGGCCGGCCTGATGGCCAAGCTGGGCCGGGTGTTTCTGCTGCTGCCGCTGTGCTTTGTACTCCTCGCCTGGATGCGGAGAGAAGGCGGGAATGAAACCGCGAAGCGGCCGGCCTTCCCCTGGTTTCTGCTGGGGTTCGCCGCCTTCAGCCTGGCTGGAAGCCTGGCCCCTTCAGGCCAGCCGCTCATCCCGGAGGCTGTGAAGGATTTCGCGGGGGCTGCGGCCTCCTTCCTGCTCGCGATGGCCATGGCAGGCTTCGGCCTGCAGATCCATCTGCGCAGTCTGACCCGGGCCTGGCGCCCGCTGGCTGCCATGCTGCTCTCCTCTGTGCTGCTCTCGATCATCACCTTCTGGATGGTCTGAGCCCCTGCCATCTGCTCTTGACATCAAAAGCCCTGCCGGCACACGCCGCCGGCAGGGCATAATCTGCTCTTAAGCCTGACGCATGGCAGCCGCCGCTTCGAGGCCTGCGGCCGCCACTCCGGCAGCCGCGAGGCGTCCTGCCGCGCCCCCTCCATGCAGCCACTCATCCATGGAATCTGCGGCCATAGGGACACCAAAATAAAATCCCTGCATCTGATAACAGCCTGTGGTCATAAGAAACTCGGCCTGTTCCTTCGTCTCTACGCCCTCGGCGATAATGCCCAGATTCAGGTTGCCCGCGATCGCCACCATGTTGCGGATGATGGCCTGCTTAAAGAACAGGCTGCTCTGCTGAATAAAGGAACGGTCGATCTTCAAGGTGTGGAACGGAATGTCCCCGATCCGGCCCAGCGAGGAATATCCCGTGCCGAAATCGTCCATGGAGATGCGGACCCCGCGGCTCTGCAGCCGTCCAAGCTGCTCGATGCTCTGCTCCAGATTGCTCATCGCAACCGACTCCTTAATCTCCAGCTCCAGGGCGGAGGCCGGCAGTCCGGAGTCCTGCAGCGCCCGGTCAATCATGCTGACCATCAGGAAGCTGTCCAGCACATGGCTCGAAATGTTCACGGAGACAGGAACTGCGGCGAGGCCGGCCTTCTGCCAGGCGGCATTCTGCAGGCATACCTCGTTCAGCATCCAGGCCGTAATGGTCAGGATGACACCGTTCTCTTCGGCAATCGGGATGAATTCGCCAGGTGAAATCGAACCCAGCTCCGGGTGCTCCCAGCGCAGGAGCGCTTCCATGCCGGCTAACCGGTCATAGCGTGCATCCCATTTCGGCTGATATACAATCCTCAGCTCCGAGCGGTGCAGCGCCAGCTGTAAATCCCGTTCCAGCCTCAGCCGGCGCGCCTGCTCCTGTGCCATCTGATCGTCGAAGAAGCTGTACCGGTCCTTGCCGGTCTTCTTGACGTGATACATGGCGGTATCTGCCGCACGCAGCAGAACATTGCGTTCCTGGCCATGCTCGGGAGCCATACTGATGCCAATGCTGCCGGACACCATCAGCTTGTAGCCCTCCACCAGCACCGGTTTATGTATTGTAGAGATGAAACGATCCGCCAGCTGGCCCGCCCGCTCTCGGTTCGCCTGTGGCACCAGTGCCACAAATTCATCGCCGCCCAGGCGGTAGACCAGAGCCTGCTGTCCCGCTGCTTCCCGGAAACGGTCTGCAATGACCTGCAGCAGCATATCGCCGATGTCATGGCCGTACAGGTCATTGACCGACTTGAAGCGGTCAAGGTCGATGAACAGCACCGCTCCTCTCCAGTGCCTGTCGAGGCTGCTGTCTGTATAGCGCATCATGCCATTGCGGTTCGGCAAGGCAGTCAGTGAATCGTGATACGCCATTTTCTCCAGCAGATGACGTTCATAGAACAGCGCCCCCATCGTGACCATAAGAATAACGGTAGCTGCTGCCGAGATCAGAATAAGCAAAAAGGTAATATAGCCGGAATCTGTCAGGTCAGCCGGGCCCTGATGAGGCGTGAACTGCGCTGCAGCCATCCCCGTATAATGCATTCCGGATACTCCGGCCCCCATAAGCAGGGCGCTGTTCACCTTCCAGTAGCTGAAGCGGATGGAGTAGCGGAATTTGCGGAACAGCATCAGCGCAGTAAAGGATGCAGCGAAAGCGATCAGGACCGAAATTCCCGTAAGCAGGGGATCAAAGGTCATCTGGGCATCCATTCTCATGGCAGCCATGCCGATAAAATGCATCATCAGTACAGCCAGTGCCATGCTGACGCCTCCAATCCACATGCCCGGCATCCCTGTTCGGCTATGTGTAGCCAAATAAAAGGCTACGAAGGCGCCGATACAGCTGATCACGGCAGACAACAGGGTCAGGGCCGGATCATAGGCCAGCGCCTGAGCGGAATGGAAAGCGAGCATTCCGATAAAATGCATCGACCAGATGCCCAGCCCCATAATCGTGGAGCCGCCGAACAGCCATAACAGCTTTTGAAGCCCGCTCGCCCGGTATACCCTGCTGGCAATATTCAAGCCCAGAAAAGAAGCCCCGACTGAAATCAGAACCGATAAGAGGACAATCCATCCATCGTAATGTTCATGCATCATATTTAGCTCCATCGGCATGTGATTCACTTTACATATTCAGACATGCCTTCTTCTTTTATACTTCTTGTGACCTAGTATAATAGAACCACACCGGAAAGAAAAGTAAGAAAGCCGCCCGACCTGCAAGGGGCGTATACCCGAGAGCAGGCTGGCGGCTGGCAATGCAACCTAACGACATTATAAACTGCGCGGAGAAGTGACCATCACAATGATGCTTTTGTTGAAATCATAATCCCAATCGACGAAAATATCCAGGATTCGGCGATTCAGGATCGGCTCAAACAGACCCTGCTGATACAAATACTGCTTCTCCATATTCCGCTTTACACTCTTTAGCAGCTCCCCGTGCCCCAAACGGATGAACTCCTTCTCAATCGGCACCAAAATGCCCTCACGAATAAATAAGAGCGTGCGATTATTCATTTCAAAAGATTGGAGCTGCTCCGGATTCCGCCGGGACTGACCGCTGATCAGAATAATTTCCTGCTCCAGCTCGGCTTTTTTGTCAAACTGCTCGTTGAGGTCCACCTCTTCAGTGAAGGTCTCCAGGCAAATGGCGGTGATCATGCCGGAATGATGATGCAGAGCCCAGTCGTAATACATTTCCTCAGGCTGGCTCCCGGTCACCTGCGCAATATAGGCACTGACCTCCGGAAGCACCAGCTCCATCAGTCTTTCTCTCGTCTGATAGACGATGTGTGTATGGTCCTGCTGCAGCAGCACTCGTTCGGATGGCGTCAAAAAGTTTCGAAGATAAATAGTAATATACTGCCCGCCCATGGATACAATGACGGATTCCGGTCCTTTTCCAAAGCGTTCTCTCAGGACCTTTCCCGTATAGCTAGCAATAAGCTGCTGTAATTGATGTATAGACTGATTCATGAATGACGACTCGCTCCATAGCACCGGCCCTCTCCCAATAAGACAGGCACCATTCTTGAACGAATGCTCAGACCCCTCCTGACGTATAGCTAAATTTAAGCGGCAGACTCAGGTTATTTGGCTGCATGGCGCAGAGAATATTTTAGAATATATTGGAAATAAAAAATGACCTAACTCTCCCGATCGAAAGTTAGGCCATGAAAGTGACTTTTACCCCATGAGGGATAGATTCACCCATTTACCTGGATATATATTCACTCATTCTCATTCATTCTGGAAGTCATAGCCTTACACAATGAAATGAGAGCTGCCTGCTGCAAGATCGCTGCGATATGGAATCAGCCTTGTTGACCATATCCTTCACACTTAAGCTGAACCCATTATAGCATACACTATCAGTGGAAAAAAGAGTCTATTGTCTGATGCCGCCTTTGGGTGAAAAGGACTTGCGAGCGGCTTTTATACGGGTAAAAAGGGCATGTTAAAACCATCAGCCGAAGATGATGCAGCACGGCCGTTTGGACTCCTCACGTCCATGGGTAATTGGAATTGGACCCAGGCAGGCATGCGGGGTGCCTACATAATGAAGGATCATTCCAGGGGAGATGAAGATGGTGCAAAGAAATCATACGATTATGCAGTTTTTTGAGTGGCATGTTGCCGCGGATGGATCTCACTGGAAACGGCTGCAGGAGGCTGCTGCCGAGCTAAAGGAGGCGGGCATCGACACGGTCTGGGTACCACCCGTAACGAAAGCCCAGTCTCCGGAGGACAATGGCTACGGCGTATATGATCTGTACGACCTCGGCGAATTTGACCAAAAGGGCGGGGTCGCTACCAAATACGGCACGAAGGACGAGCTGATCTCGGCCATCGATGCTTGCCGGGAGCAGGGGATCAACGTCTATGTCGATCTGGTCATGAACCATAAGGCTGGGGCTGATGAGAAGGAGCGCTTTCAGGTCGTCCAGGTGGACGAGCAGGACCGCAACAAGGAAATCTCCAAGCCTTTCGAAATCGAGGGCTGGACAAAGTTCACCTTCCCGGGGCGCGGTGACACGTATTCCTCCTTCAAGTGGGACTATACCCATTTTAACGGAACCGATTATGACGAGGCGGGCAAGAAGACCGGGATCTTCCGGATTGTCGGCGACCACAAAACGTGGAGCGATCAGGTAGATCATGAATTCGGCAATTACGACTATCTCATGTTCGCCAATATTGACTACAATCACCCGGACGTTCAGAAAGAGATGCTTGCCTGGGGCAAGTGGCTTGCAGAAACGCTGCGCTGCGGAGGCTTCCGCCTGGATGCGATCAAGCATATTAACCATAACTTCATTAAGGAATTTGCATCTGTGATGAAAAAAGAGTTCGGCGAGGACTTCTACATCGTCGGCGAATTCTGGAATCCGGAGCTGGAGGTATGCCGCAATTTCCTGGACACCGTGGATTATAATATCGACCTGTTTGACGTCTCACTTCATTACAAGCTGCAGGCCGCATCAGAGGCAGGAGCGGATTTTGATCTGCGAACTATTTTTGATGATACGCTCGTGCAGTCCCACCCGCTGCATGCCGTAACCTTTGTAGACAATCATGACTCCCAGCCGCAGGAATCGCTGCAGTCCTGGGTCCAGGACTGGTTCAAGCAGAGCGCCTACGCCCTCATCCTGCTGCGCCAGGATGGATACCCGGTCGTCTTCTACGGCGATTATTACGGTATTGGCGGCGAACAGCCGATTCCGGGCAAGAAGGAAGCGATTGATCCGCTGCTGTATGCACGGCAGCACAAGGCATACGGCCAGCAGGATGATTATTTCGACCAGCCCGGGCTGATCGGCTGGGTGCGCCGCGGCGTGGAGGAACTTCCGCGCTCTGGCTGCGCTGTCGTCATTTCCAATCACGAGGAAGGCAGCAAGGTGATGCAGGTGGGCGCGCATCGGGCGGGAGAGGTCTGGCTCGATCTGACGAACACCCGCCAGGAGCGTATCACAATTGGAGAGGACGGCAACGCGGAATTCCCGGTGAACGGGGGCAGTGTGTCCGTCTGGGCCCTTCCAGAGCAGGACGTAAAGGCGGAATAGGCCCCCTTGCAAGCCTGCGGCCGCCGGAAGAGCGGTCGTGACTTCGCCTAGCCGTCGTGAAGTTTAGAACCCTCCGCTCCCGGGTAATACTCTGGTATCCTACTTCGTAAAGGAGCTGTTACACATGAGTGATCATAACGGAATGAGCGATAAGGTCAAGAGTGGTGTAAATAAAGCTAAAGGCGAAATCAAGGATCAGATCGGCAATGCGACCGACGACCACTCTCTGCAGGCCGAAGGCAAGAAGGATAAAGCCAAGGGCGAAGCCCAGGAAAAGGTCGGCGAGTTCAAAGACAGACACTAAGCTTCATTTAACAGAATCCGGCCGGATCATACCAAAGACACCTTCAACTCCTGCGGGCAGCATGCCCTAAGGGTTGAAGGTGTCTTTTTGGTGTAAGCTTGGCACCGTGTTTTCTCTATAGATGAACCTGCCCATCTTGAGCGTAAAGCCGGGGATTTCTCATGGCGCTGTTCCGCGTGATATGATAGAAATGAACGCAAGCGCTGCACTCATTTACATTCATTGAAGGAGGATATATGCATGTCCATTTATCAATATGAGGTTAAATCCATTACAGGGGAAACCCAGGCTCTGGAGGCCTACAAGGGAAAAGTGCTGCTCATCGTCAACACGGCGACCAAATGCGGCTTCGCTCCACAGTTTGACGGACTGGAGCAGTTACATCAGAACTACAAGGATCAGGGGCTTGCGGTGCTGGGCTTTCCAAGCAGCCAGTTTATGAATCAGGAACTGGAGAAGGACGCTGACATTGCTGAGGCGTGCCGGATTAATCATGGCGTGACCTTCCCGCTCTTCTCGAAGATTGATGTGAACGGGGACAGCGCCCATCCCCTGTATAAATACCTGGCAGGAGAAGCTCCCGGCGCCTTGGGCACCAAGGCGATCAAATGGAACTTCACCAAGTTTCTGGTGGACCGCAATGGCAAGGTCGTCAGCCGCTTTGCCCCTACGGATACGCCGGAGAAGATCAAGAGCCACATCGAGAAGCTGCTCTAGTTCCAGCTTCAGCTTCTAGAATGCCAGGGCCCTGACAGGAGTGAGCCGGACCTTCAGGGAAGCAGCCGGCTCAGAATCCGCTCCACCTCTTTAAAGCTGGATGCGGTGTAGTGCGGGAGATGCTGGGATTCCGGCTTGGCGTTCCGGTGATTGAACCAGATCGTCTGCCAGCCGGCTTCCAGGGCACCGACCACATCGTTGCGCCAGGAGTCGCCGACAAAGAGGCTGCTTCCTGGCAGCGTCCCGGTGACCTCATTCACATGCTGAAAGATGCGCGGGTCCGGCTTGTCCCAGCCTACGCCGCCGGAGACGAAGATGGATTCTGGAGGCAGTACCTCGGCCAGCCGCATCGCGGCGACCTTGTTCATCTGGTGCTGCAGCGGCCCGTTCGTGATGACGCCGACCGTATAGCCGGCGTTGACCAGCTGCCGCAGGAGCTCCCTGGCCCCGGCAAACATTTCTATATGATATTGCCGGGCCAGGTAAGCGGCCTGCAGCTCTTCTGCATCGCGCTTTCCGACCGGGATTCCAAAGTGCTCCAGCGTCTTCTGAAAGCGCTCTGTTCGGAGCCGCTTCAGTCCACGGCTGTAATCGGCGGAGCCAGCACCCCCGAGCTCTACAGACAGCTTGTCGCTATAGTAGCGCAGCAAATGATATGCCTCTTCATACGGGAATCCGGCTTCTGGCCGGACAACCTCCCGCACAGCCTCCTTAAAGGGCGTCAAATGGTCATAGAGCGTATCATCTACGTCAAAAAATACAGCTTGGACTGCTTCTGTCATGTTTTCCTCCTAATTGTTATGTGCACTTGTACATAGAAATATGAAACTTTTGTTGGCTCAAGCTCAACGGCATTTAAAGCAGTATATGACGGGAGCGTTCCTCTTCTCGCTTTTTCCGTTTTCTTGAGAGCAGTGATTTTAAACTATCCTTTCTTTTTAAAAAATAGAAAGTAACTTGTTACAATAACCAAGATTCCTAAAGCTGAATAAATGAGTTTAAATCTATCATTCTCAAGTTGAGTCACAAAAAAACCACCCATTGCCATAGCTAGAATCAATAAACCAAATGGCACTCTACGTTTCAATTTAAAACCTCCTTTTGGATTTATTAGGTTGAAGTTGCTTGAGCACCTTTTTTAATTACTTCATCAGAGCAGTCTCGGGCAAAGCATAGGTGTCTGAAGGTTCCGTCAAGAAACGCGGTCCTATACCCATCACTAACTTTCAGCGTAGTTTCTTCGGCGCAATGTACCTATTTGATCAAATGGGACAGTAAACGGGGGAATATTGGGCTTTCGATATTACCATTTATTAAGGGGGATGATGATATTATGACCGACCCTAATCAAGGTCCCAGCGGCGCAGGCTGCACTGGACCGGGCACTACAGGGGACTCCCCTTCTCTTGTTCCTGAAGGCAATGTGATCAGCAACATTGAGCGCTTCTCCGGCTTTCAGAGCCTGTATGACCGACACCGGCCCGAAGCCCCGCCCCTGGTCATCCATCTCCTGACCCGCGATCTGGGCCATGCCCCGCGGCTCGTTGTCGATCTTGGCTGTGGGACCGGACTGTCCACCTTCGCCTGGAAGGAGGCTGCACAGCAAGTCATTGGCATTGAGCCAAGCCGAGACATGCGCAGTATTGCCGAGCAGAAGCTGGAGCAGTCCGGCGCCAGTCACCTCTCGTTCCGGCCGGGATATTCCAATCAGACCGGCCTGCCGGCAAGCTCGGCAGACATCGTGACCTGCTCCCAATCCTTTCATTGGATGGACCCCGGCAGCACCCTGGAGGAAGCCGCCCGCATCCTGACAGAGGGCGGCCTCTTCGCTGCCTATGACTGTGACTGGCCGCCACTGCTGCATTGGGAGGTGGAGCAGGCTTATGTACAGCTCATCAGGAAAGCCGATCAGCTGCTGGACCGTCATGTGGAGAAAGAGGCCCAGGCCCACAAGTGGAGCAAGGAGGGGCATCTGCAGCAGATCCAGGCAAGCGGCCGCTTCCGCTTCGCAAAGGAAGTCGTATTTCACCACCAGGAGCCCTGCACCGCAGAGCGCTACCTCGGCCTTGCCTTGAGTCAGGGCGGCGTACAGGCGGTGCTGCGCCTCGGCTTAACCGACCTGGACGGTGATATTGCCGCGTTCCAGGAGCTGATCCAGCGCCATTTTGCCGATAGGGAAGAAAGCGTCCTGCTTAGCTACCGGATGCGGATCGGCGTGAAATAGCTCCAATGAATGGCTGTCCTCCCTTACCTCCCCAGGTAACGGGTCGGCAGCCATTTGCGGATCAGCTGGTTCGTAACCTCGGCCAGCACCAGCCCCAGACCGATCGCGCCGGAGATCATGAACGCCTGAGCGCCCAGGGACACCGCCTGGTCATATTGATTCATGGCGACATGCCGGAGCGCATCATACGCGAGCCCTCCAGGCACCAGCGGAATGATCCCGGATACACTGAAGACGATAATCGGCGTCCGGTACACCTTGGCGAAATAGTGACTGATGATCGTCACCCAAAAGGCTGCCACGACCGTAGCCGTGACCGGCAGCACCTCCAGCTCTTGCAGCCAGATGTACAGCATCCACCCGGCCGCCCCGGCCGCCCCGCATTGCAGCAGGGCCCTGCGGGGAGCGTTAAACAAAATGCCGAAGCCGGCGGAGGCGATAAAGCTCGCCAGTACATGCTGCAGTGCGTGATGAATCTCCACGGCGGTCCCTCCTGTAATTGGAAACAGGCGCGACTGTTCCCATCGATATGGTGCTCATTCCTTCATAAAAAAGTAAGCATAAACGCTATCCCCGCCCCGATCGCGAAGGAGGTGATAAATGCCTCCGCGCCTTTGGACAAGCCGGAGATCAGATGGCCTGCCATCAAATCCCGAATGGCGTTCGTAATCATTAGCCCCGGTACGAGAGGCATGACGGAGCTGATCATAATCAGGTCCAGATGCCGGCCCAGACCGGCCCGCACGAGCCAGACCGAGGTCATGCCAATGATCAGGGCCCCCGAGAACTCGGCAAAGAAGCGGACCGGCACCACTTTTTCCATAGATACCGCTGTGATGTAGCCCAGGCCGCCAGCCAGTACTGCGGGGAGCACATCCTCCCAGGTGCCGTTGAACATGAGCAGAAAGCATCCGCTGACCACCGCAGCCATCAGGATCATGAGCCAGGACGGATAATTGGGCTTCTCCCGTTCCGTTTCCTGAAGGGCCCGAAACGCCTCGGTCACGGTCAGCTCACCTAGATGAATGCTCCGGGAGATGGAATTTACACGATCGATGCGGTACAGATTCGTCGTACGGCTCGCGATCCGGATCAGCCGGGTCATATGGCTTGGCTCTTCAATTGAAAAAATAATGCCTGTCGGCGTCATATAGCTATGGCTGTTATCCAAGCCAAAGGCTGCTGCAATGCGAACCATCGTATCCTCCACGCGGTAGGTTTCGGCACCGCTTTCCAGCATGATTTTTCCGGCCAGCAGGCATACCTTCATCACCTCATGCTCCCGCCTTAACAGCTCCTCCACACCCGTGTCCTCCGTTTCCTGATGCTCTTCCCGGCCGCCGGGGGTGTCTTCCCCTGCGGCCTTGGCTTCTTGAATGTAACAGCCGCAGATGCCGCCTCATGTTTCATTCTTTAAGATGAGTATAACCTAATTGAGACCTCGCTTTCATGCCGCAGATTTGGGTTTCCTGCATAACAGGAGGTATAATGGTTTATGGCATACCCATACACCCTATGTTAGACAAGGAGGAATTTCTATGAAGAAACAAGCTCAGCCATCATCTCATTCCCTTCAACATATACCGCTCTCGATTCTGGATCTGTCCATGATTACAGAGGGCAGCACAGCCGCCGTTTCGCTGCGCAACTCGCTCGATCTGGCACAGCACGCCGAGCAGTGGGGCTACCACCGCTTTTGGCTGGCGGAGCACCATAATATGACGGGTGTCGCCAGCTCGGCGACCTCTGTCGTGATCGGCCATATTGCAGCAGGCACGAGCCAGATCCGGGTCGGCTCTGGCGGCATTATGCTGCCGAACCACTCGCCGCTCGTCATTGCAGAGCAGTTCGGCACGCTGGAGTCGCTGTTTCCGGGCCGGATTGATCTGGGCCTCGGCCGGGCGCCCGGCTCGGATCAGCTGACCTCCCGGGCGCTGCGCCGCGGATCCGGCAGTGATGGACAGGATTTCCCGGACCGCCTTGGGGAGCTGAGAACGTACTTCAAGCCCACCTCCGGGTCGTCCATGCGGGTTCGGGCAGTTCCGGGCGAAGGCCTGGACGTACCGATCTGGCTGCTGGGCTCCAGCGGCTTCAGCGCTCAGCTGTCTGCACAGCTGGGGCTGCCGTTTGCGTTTGCGAGCCATTTTGCACCGGACTATTTGCTGCCCGCCCTGGATCTGTACCGCAGTCAATTCCGGCCCTCCGAGGAGCTGGAGAAGCCTTACGCCATGATCGGCGTGAATGTCATCTGCGCGGATACCGACGAGGAGGCCCAGTATTTGTCCACCTCCGGCCAGCAGCAGTTCCTGAACATTATCCGCGGCAAAACCGGTCAGCTGAAGCCTCCGGTCAGCAGCATGGAGGATCAGTGGTCGCTGCAGGAGCGGGCGATTGTGAGCCGGACGCTGACCTACTCCGCAATTGGCAGCCCGGCTACCGTCCGCGAAAAGCTGGAGCAGTTCCTGGAGCAGACGCAAGCCGATGAAATCATCGTCGCCTCGGCGATTTATGATCATCAGGCGCGCCTGCGCTCCTATGAGCTGCTGTCCGAGATGGGCTTTGCCAGCTCCCGGACCGCTTCCTAAACATCTTCAACATGACAAGCCCCCCTTGAGCCCGCGCTGCGGGACAAGGGGGGCTTGCTTGGTTTATGGGCTGAGTCAGGCTCAGACTGGCAGGAGTGCTCCTTGCACTTCCCGCCGTCGCTTTAGTTACTCTTCATGCGCTGCAGCCGCAGCGCGTTCAGCACGACCGAAACCGAGCTCAGCGCCATCGCCGCACCCGCGACCCAGGGTGCCAGCAGCCCCGCTGCGGCAATGGGGATGCCCAGCGTATTGTATCCCAGCGCCCAGAACAGATTCTGCCGGATGTTGCGCATCGTTCGGCGGCTCATGGCCATAGCGTCCGGGATGCTGTTGAGATCGCCCTTCATCAGCGTAATATCTGCGGCCTCCATCGCTACATCCGTCCCGGTCCCCATCGCCATGCCGATATCCGCTACGGCCAAAGCCGGTGCATCGTTGATGCCGTCACCGACCATCGCTACCCTGCGGCCCTGCCGCTGCAGCTTCTGCACCTCCTCGGCCTTGCCCTCCGGCAGCACCTCGGCCAGCACGATATCAATGCCGGCTTGCTTCGCAATCGCTCTCGCCGTCCGCTCATTATCCCCGGTCATCAGAATAACCTCAATGCCCATTCTCTTGAGCCGCTCGACCGCCGCTTGCGATGTATCCTTGATTGTATCCGCAGCGGCAATGAGCCCGGCCAGCCGCCCGTCTACGGCTGCCAGCATCGCGGTCTTGCCCTCGCTCTCCAGCTGCACCATGCGCTCCAGCACATCGTTGAAATCTACATCATGACGGCTCATCAGCTTACGGGTGCCGACCAGAACGCGGCGGCCCTCCACGAGCGCGGAGATGCCGTAGCCCGGGACCGCTTCTACCGATTCGGCAGCCTTGAATACCGCTCCGCGCGCCGACAGCCCGGCGGACACGGCCTCCGCCAGCGGATGCTCCGACCCGCGCTCTGCGGCACCTACCAGGCGGTGGAACTCCGCCTCGCTGAGCCAATTCTGCACCTCCACATCTGTCAGCTCCGGTGTACCGTTCGTCACGGTGCCTGTTTTGTCCAGCATGACCGTATCCACCTTATGAGCCGACTCCAGATGCTCTCCGCCCTTGAACAGAATCCCGAGCTCCGCTGCCCGGCCCGAGCCGGCCATAATGGAGGTCGGTGTGGCAAGGCCCAGTGCACATGGACAGGCAATGACGAGCACGGCAATGGCAATCTCCAGGCTCGCTGCCACATCACCCGGCGCTATGACCAGCAGCCAGATCAGGAAGGACAGCACCGCAATGCCGACCACAATCGGGACGAACACGCCCGAGATGACATCGGCGATCCGCTGAATGGGCGCTTTGGAGCCCTGTGCCTCCTCCACCACACGGATAATACGCGACAGCGCCGTATCGCGGCCAATCCGGGACGCCTTCATGATCAGGCGCCCGTTCTTATTGACCGTCGCACCAATCAGAGGATCACCGGCCTGCTTATCCACGGGAACGCTTTCTCCGGTAAGCATCGATTCATCGACCGATGAGACCCCTTCAAGCACTTCCCCGTCTACGGGAATAATCTCTCCCGGCTTTACGATAACCTGATCTCCCACCTGCACCTGCTCCGCCGGAATGGAGATCTCCTCTCCGCCGCGAAGGACCCTTGCCATTTTGGCCTGCAGGCTCATCAGGCTCTGAATCGCTTTTGACGTCCGCCCCTTCGCCAGTGCCTCAAACAGCTTGCCGAGCAGCACCAGCGTAATCAGAATCGCACTCGTCTCATAGTACATGTCCGGACCGTGATGGCCCGGTGCACCGGCGAACGCCCATTGCAGCGTCAAGTACAGGCTATAGAAATAGGCCGCCGACGTGCCCAGCGCCACCAGCACATCCATATTGGCACTCTTGCTGCGCAGCGCCTTATAAGCCCCAACATAAAACGGCCCCCCGATATAAAACTGCACCGGCGTAGCCAGCAGCAGCTGAAACCACGGATTCATGAACAGATCCGGCATCCAGATCCAGGACGTCAGCGAGAAATGGCTCACCATGGCCCACAGCAGGGGCAAAGACAGCAGGCCAGAGAGAAGCAGCCGTTGCTTCTGCCGCTGGATGACATCCTGACGGTGGCGAGAGGCCTCTTCCGCGGCCGCCTTGGGCTCCGCTCCATAGCCGAGCTTCTGCACCCGGGCCTGAATATCCGGAATGCTTACCTCCGCCGGGTTGTATTCCACATGCAGAGACTCCAGCGCGAAATTCACCGTCGCCCGGTCTACCCCTGGCAGGCGGCCTACCCCCTTCTCAATGCGGGCGGCGCACGCTGCACAGGTCATTCCGGTCAGCGACAGATCTCCCGATTCCTTCAGCGTGCCGTAGCCCAGCTTTTCGATATTTTGAACCATGTCCTTCGGGGTTACGGCCTCGGGGTCATATTGTACGGACGCGCGCTCCAGCGCAAAGTTCACACTGGCCTCCTGCACGCCCTTCATCCGCCCCAGGCCTTTTTCGATTCGGCTGGCGCAAGCGGCACAGGTCATTCCGGTCAGCTGGAGTGTTGCCTTCTTCAGTCCCGGGCGGTCTCCCTGACTCTGTCCTGTTGTTGGTTCCATCATGTACACCTCTTCCGTGCGTATTGGTTCTTCTTGCGCATACTGTTACAGCAAGCACAATGTACAAAATATCCCTCTATCTAGCATACCCACCTACCCTATAAAAAGGAAGACGAGTCATCCCGCTTGACTGCGGGCCAGCGGAGCTGCGCAGCTTGCAGAGCAAAGCGCAGCAGGCCCCGGACGATCGCGTTATTTCATCAGCTTGTTAATCGTCACCAGCAGCTCAGGGATGACCTCTTCGTCTCCCTCCTGGATGCGCTCCATAACACAGCTCTTCATATGATGCTCCAGCAGCAGCTTTCCCACACCGTTCAGCGCGGATTGGACCGAAGCGATCTGGTTCAGCACATCATCACAGTACGTATCCCTTTCAATCAGGCCCTTCACACCGCGAATCTGGCCTTCAATCCGGTTCAAGCGGCTGATGAGATTGCTTTTGATTTTATCGGAATGATGGCTCTTCCGTTCCCCGTCTACGACGCACTCCTCATGAAGATGATTCTCTGCAGACATATCTCTTGTCCCCCGTTCTTCGCAAGCTTGCTTTCTAAGCTCCAGCAAGGTCCCTGCCCTGAGGCAAGGCCCATCTGATCATACAGCTATTGTAACACATAGCCCCCCACCCTATCCATGCTAAAAAATTGTTTTCCGCTTTATTTCCCCCTTGCAAGCGGATACAGAGTATAATATGATACTGCCATACTTGTATGGTAGTATGGCAGAACCTCAGGAGGTGAATGTACATTATGGTATCCATACCGCCGTCACAGTCTTTTCAAACGATGCTATCGGCCGAGAATTCCTCAGCCGGCAGTGTGGTCTACACCTCGCTGAAGGGGCAGATTCTGAGCCTGGAGCTGCCGCCAGGCACCCTGCTGTCCGAGAAGGAGATGTCTACGGCATATCAGGTCAGCCGCACCCCGGTGCGGGAAAGCTTTGTCCGTCTGGCTCAGGAAGGACTGCTGGTCGTCCTGCCCCAGCGCGGTACCCGCGTCTCCCTGATCGATCCGGAGCTGGTGGAAGAAGCCCGTTTCATGCGCGAGCAGCTGGAGCGCGCTGTGATCGCCCTTGCCTGCGAGAGCTTCCCGGAGGAGCTGCTGGCCGAGCTGGAGTTTAATCTGGCGCAGCAGAAGCACAGCGTCTTCCAGCAGGACGGCACAATGATGTTCCAGCTCGATGAGGAATTTCACCGCATCCTGTTTGCCGGCTGCAGGAAGCTCGGCACGTGGAACGTCATTCAGCAGATGAATGTCCATCTCAACCGGAGCCGCATGCTGTGGCTGTCCGAGGATCCGGACTGGGCTTCCTTGTATGAACAGCACCGGGAGATGGTACAAGCCATCCGGCAGCAGGACGTCAAGAGGGCCGATGCGCTGATGAAGCAGCACTTGAGCCTGATCATCTCCAACCTGTCCGTGCTGCAGCAAAGGCATCCGGATTATTTCAAGCCCCCCGGGATCTGAACGAGAGCGGCTGCAAGCTCAATTCGTTAGGCCCTACATTCATTGACTAGAAAGGCGGTATGCAAGATGCGTATGGTATTTCGCTGGTTTGGCGAAGGAAATGACACGGTTACGCTGGAGCAGATCCGGCAAATTCCGGGCGTGGAAGGAATCGTCTGGGCGCTGCACGATATTCCGGCCGGTGAAGCATGGCCGATGGAGCGGATCATCGAGGTTCGGGATCAGGCGCTCCGCTATGGGCTGCATGTGGAGGTGGTGGAGAGCGTCAACGTGCATGAGGACATTAAGCTGGGCCTTCCATCCCGTGACCTCTACATCCAGAACTACATAGACAATATCAAGAAGCTGGCGACCGTTGGCGTAAAGGTCATCTGCTACAACTTTATGCCGATATTCGACTGGGCACGGACCGATCTGCATAAGGAAACGGAGGACGGCTCGAACGCTCTCTTTTTCGAAAAAGACAAGATTCACGGCATCGATCCGCTGGAGCTTGTGAGCAGCATTACCCGCAATAGTGCCCTGACGATGCCGGGCTGGGAGCCGGAGCGGCTCTCGCAGCTGACTCAGCTGTTTCAGGCGTACCGCGAGGTTACCGCAGAGGATCTGTGGGATCACCTGGCGTACTTCCTGGAGGCGGTGATTCCGGTCGCTGAGGAGCACGGCATCCGGATGGCCATACATCCCGATGATCCGCCCTGGTCCATCTTCGGCCTGCCACGCATTATGACAGGAGCAGACAGCGTCCGCCGGCTGCTGAGTCTGGTGGACAGCCCTTCCAACAGTGTCACGATGTGCAGCGGCTCCTTCGGGGCGAACCCGGCTAATGATATCGTGAGCATGATCGGAGAGTTTCATGAGCAGATTCCGTTTGCGCACATCCGAAATGTGAAGGTGTTTGACAACGGCGATTTCATCGAGACGTCTCACCGCACGCAGGACGGCACGGTAGACATCGCCGGCGTCGTGAAGGCTTACCACGAGCACGGCTTTACCGGCTACTGCCGCCCCGATCACGGACGGCATATCTGGGGCGAGCAGTGCAGGCCAGGCTACGGCCTGTATGACCGGGCCCTTGGCATTATGTATTTATGGGGCGTCTGGGATGCACTGGAGCAGGCCCGTGCCGGAAAGGAGGTCTCCTCATGATGGAGCCTGAAGTATACACACCGCTGCCGAAGCATGACGCTCTAAAGGGCAAGGTCGCGGCGATCACGGGCGGCTCCGGGGTGCTCTGCCGCGCTATGGCGCTGGAGCTGGGCCGTCAAGGCGTCAAGGTCGCCGTGCTCAACCGCACCTTGAGCAAGGGCCAGGCCGTCGCGGACGAGATTGTGGCCGCAGGCGGCATCGCCATCGCCGCCGCCTGCGATGTCACCGACCCGGGCAGCGTAATCCAGGCCGAGCAGGAGGTCCGCAGCCGCCTTGGAGCCTGCGATATTCTGATTAACGGCGCGGGCGGCAATCATAAGGATGCCAATACGACGAATGAGCGGTTCCGGATGGAGGATCTGGATCAGGAGGGCGTAGCGACCTTCTTTGATCTTTCCGTGTCCGGCTTCCGGGACGTGTTCGATCTGAACATGCAGGGGACGCTCATTCCGACGCAAATCTTTGCAAGGCACATGCTGGGACGTTCCGATGCGGTCATCCTGAACGTCTCCTCCATGAGTGCGCCCTCTCCCTTGACCAAGGTGCCGGCCTACAGCGCGGCGAAGGCGGCCATCAACAATTTTACACAGTGGCTTGCTGTGCATCTGGCGGAATCCGGCATTCGGGTCAATGCGATAGCCCCCGGCTTCTTCCTGACCGAGCAGAATCGCCGGCTGCTGACCAATGAAGACGGCTCGCTGACCGATCGCTCCCGCAAGATCCTCGATCACACTCCGATGCGCCGCTTCGGAGTACCCCAGGATCTGCTGGGCACGGTGCTGTGGCTGCTGGATGCGCAGACCTCCGGGTTCGTCACGGGCACGGTCATTCCGGTAGACGGCGGGTTTATGGCCTACTCCGGGGTCTAGCCGATCCCCCAGGCAGGGCGGGTCCCCCAGAATCCACGGATCCTTGAGGAGGCACGGACCGGGTGAATGTCGCACCTTGACTTTAAGGCCGCGGTTATGGCATCTTAGAATCAGCTTTGAAGAACTTGAGTGTCCCATATCACACAGCGATGAAGGGAAAGAGTATTCTGCAGACGTCATTGTCCAAGCGAGCCGGCGGCTGGTGCAAGGTCCGGCACAATGCGGCAGATGAATGGGTCCCTTCGCTTCAAACCGAACGCCTGCATGATTTCATGCGTGCCAGTAGGCTTTGACGGCTCTCCCCCGTTATCCCGGGAGTGGTGGAAGCAAGCCGCAGCCTTTACAGACTGCGAGGCAGCTGTCCACGTGAAGCGCGGCTGCTCGCAGCCGAACGGTGGTGGTACCGCGGAGTCATGCACTTCGTCCCTGAGACTCGGGGCGGAGTGCTTTTTTGTTGTTCTAATTTAGAGGAGGTCTTTATGATGAGCAAAATTATGCTGTCCGGCATCAAGCCCAGCGGTGATCTGAACATTGGCGGCTACAGCGGGGCATTGAGCCAGTTTGTAGCGCTGCAGCACGACTATGATTGTTATTTTTTCATTCCTGATCTGCATGCCATTACGGTGTACCAGGACCCCAAAGAGCTGCATCAGCGCTCCCGGGACGTTGCAGCCCTGTATGTCGCGGCTGGCGTAGACCCGAACAAAGCGGTTATTTTCCTTCAATCCCAGGTTCGGCAGCATGCCGAGCTGAGCTGGCTGCTGGAAACGCAGGCCCACTTCGGGGAGCTGAGCCGGATGACCCAGTTCAAGGACAAATCCGGCGGCAAGGACACGGTCAGCTCCGGCCTGTTCACCTACCCGGTGCTGATGGCAGCAGATATTTTGCTCTATCAGGCGACACATGTGCCGGTCGGGGATGATCAGAAGCAGCATCTGGAGCTGACGCGGGATCTGGCTGCGCGCTTCAATCATAAGTATGCGCCGACGTTCACACTGCCGGAGCCGGTCATTCAGGAGAGCGGAGCGCGTATTATGGGCCTCGACGACCCTTCCAACAAGATGAGCAAGAGCAATCCGAACCAGGGCAGCTACGTATCCCTGCTTGACGAGCCGTCCGTCATCCGGAAGAAATTCTCCCGTGCGGTTACCGATTCCGATATGAGCGTGCGCTATGACTGGGAGGCGAAGCCGGCGGTCAGCAACCTGATCGAGATCTACTCCGTCTTCTCCGGCGACTCCATCGACGCCATCGAGAAGCGCTATGAAGGTCAGGGCTACGGTACCTTTAAGAAGGAGCTGGCCGAGGCCGTCGTCAGCAAGCTGGAGCCGATCCAGAAGACGTATCATGAGATCGTCCATTCCGAAGAGCTCGACCGCATCTTGAAAAATGGTGCCGAGCGCGCCGCCGAAAAAGCGGAGCAGACCCTGCTCGCCGCGAAGCGCGCCATGGGCTTCGTAACGTTCTAAAGCCTATAGCGGCGCTTTCACAGCCCCCCTCATTATGAATCTGCCACCCTCTTTACAAGAGGGGCTGGCAGACGTGGTGAGGGGGGCTTTTTGGAATGGAGAGGATAACGTGTATAATGAAGAGCACCAAAAAATGCAGGTTGCGCTCTCTCAAACAGGTTACTATAATAGTGGTAACTTAAATTTTGAACATTAGAAGGACGTGTTTCATTGAATTTTCGTGTATATATGCTTGCTATTGCGGCCTTTGTGGTAGGGATGGTGGAGCTGATCGTCGGCGGCATCCTGAATCTGATCGCAGAGGATCTGAACATTTCGGTCAGCTCGGCAGGCCAGTTCATTACCATCTTCTCGGTCACCTTTGCCATCAGCGGTCCCATTCTCGTCAACCTGACGGCGAAGCTGGAGCGGAAGAAGCTGTATTTGTACATGCTGGCCGTCTTTCTCATCAGCAACGTCATGGTCGCCCTGACCTCAAGCTACGCCGCCATCGTAGCCGCCCGGGCTCTGGCCGCCATGAGCGGCTCGGTCATCGTCGTGCTCTCGGTATCTATGGCCGCTGCCATGGTGCCGGAATCGCATAAAGGGCGCGCGATCGGAATCATCTACATGGGGATCAGCGGCTCGCTGGTGCTCGGCGTGCCCGTAGGGATGATGATCGGCAATGCCTTCGGCTGGCGCGCGCCGTTCATCGTCATTGCGGTGCTGACCCTGCTCTCGATGGGGGGCGTAGCGCTGTTTACTAAGCGTACCGCGCCGAGTCCCGTGGTTCCGCTAAGGCGGCAGCTCGCCTCGCTGAAGGACAGCAAGATCATTAGCGCGCAGCTGATCGGGCTGCTGCTGCTGACAGGGCATCTGACGCTATACGGCTATTTGCAGCCGTTCGTCGACGCCACCTTTCAGATCAGCCCTCAGATGATGAGCGCCGTGTACTTCCTGTTCGGCATCGCCGCCGTGCTCGGCGGCGGCGCGGGCGGATGGATATCCGACCGGCTTGGCACCAAGCGGGCCATTCTGGGCATTACAGCCAGCTTCTCGGTTTCCATGTTTCTGGTGCTTGTAACGTCCCAGACCGCCTTCTGGCTGTTCCTGCCGTTCATGATGCTGTGGAGCGGGCTCAGCTGGTCCATCGCCCCGGCGATGCAGACCTACCTGCTCCAGCTGGCTCCGGATCATGCCGAGACCCAGTTCAGCTTGAACTCGTCAATGACTCATCTTGGCATTGCCGCCGGCTCCATCATCGGCGGTGCAGTCATGGACCACGGCTCCGTCTCCGATAATCCGTGGGTTGGCGGCCTGATTGCGTCGCTAGCCTTCGGCATGGCGCTGTTCTCGTTCAGCCGCCGCACCAAGCCTGCCGCAGAGCGGGAGATGGCGGCTGCGGCTGCCAAGTAAGGATCAGCTGCTGATGGTTGTCCAATAACTCACAAAGGGGCGGTTCCTCAAGATCTTGTTCAAGATCCTGGGAACCGCCCCTTTGTGCCGGAAGCCGCCCTTTAGCTTAATATCGCAGCCGCAGCAGCAGGGATTGAAGCTCCTCATCCTGCAGCATTTCCTCCGGGTACTTGCGGCTGAAGGCCGTCAAGGCCATATCATGATAGAAGAACTCCGCAAATACCTTGACGAACGGCTGCCCCTGCGTCTCAATCGCCTGCCAGCTTCCGTTCTCCACACCGGCAAACAGCAGCTGCCGGGTATCCGTGACGAGCAGCATAAAGCGCTCCAGCTTGTCATGTCCCGCTGACGGCTTCAGCACATACAGCTTGGACAGCGCAGCGCCGGGCGGGTCATCGCCCGTGACGAGAGCCTCCACCCGAACGCCCTCCTGCTCCTTGCGGTTCAGCAGCTCCGTGAATGCAGCGAACTCCTCACTCCACATGGACACCAGCACCGATTCCCGGGCTTCCTGGATCATTTGCCGGCAAAACGCCTGGATCGAGCTGTACGACTTCAAGCTCCATACCTGGCCGTTGGCAGCGCTCTTGGACACGCTGGCCTCCCGCAGCTGCCGGATATCCTCCTCAAACTCCCGCGTAAGCTTGTCGATAACCGCTTCCAGAGGAAGCGAGGCATACGTTCTTTTTTTGCCTGATATGGTATCCATCACGACGCCTTTATCCACCAGCCGGTCCAGCACCTCGTACACCTTGGCCTTGGGCACTCCCGACAGCTTAACAATGCCGGAGGCATCCATGGCCTCCCCTTGCGTCACCAGCGTTTCATATACCTTGCTCTCATACTGCGAGTATCCAAATTGTAATAGCATGGCCCCTCCTTGACTGTTCCTTGTTGCTACCTATGTTACCGAAGCCGTCGACACTTGACCAGCTTTTGTACAGAAGAAAAGGTGATCTACCGGTGCAGACGGTTGAACATGAAACAGAAATTTATGAAACACTGCAGCATTCTGATTCCGCGTGGTCGCTGGCCTTAGTCACACATCATTCACTAAGTTAAAGAAGGTAGCTCTTATTAGTCATTTCTTCCATTCGATATTATCTATATTATGAAATCACAGAAGGAGAGTGTGATGCTAATGAAAATAGGGTTTAGTCCGTTGTCTAAAATTTTCTGTGTAGAGGATAACAGCGTATTGGGAGGATTATTCTAATGATCAAATCCAAGTTCAATTTGCCTATTATTGCATTCATTGCTGTCGTCGTTTTATCCGGATGCGCCTCCACGGGGGACCCCGTGCCAAAGACAAGCGCTCCTGCAAGCAGTACTTCAAATCCCGCAGGAACCTCCAGTACTGCATTACCTTCTTCGGCGTACCCTGTATCCATTGAGAACTGTGGACGTACACTGACGTTCGATGCGGCTCCAGAGCGGGTAGTAAGCCTGTGGCAGGCGCCCACCGAGATGATGCTCGCCCTTGGTCTGGAAGACCGCATCACTGCTGTAGCCGGCAACTATGCCGCCTACCCCGACAGCATCGCCAAAACCGCCGCGGCACTCCCCTTGATCGGCAATTCCATGAGCTGGCCCTCAAAAGAGGTTCTACTCAGTCAAGCCCCCGATCTCGTAGTCGGCCAGTCTCTGGAGGGCTTCGCCTTTGATACCTCGCAGGGCTATGCTTCGGTGGAACAGATTGAAGAGGGCGGCTCCCAGGTCTACGGGTCCAACTTATGTAGCTCATCAGATGCTCTCAATATGACGCTTGAGACACCGTACCGCACCCTGCGGGATTTCGGAATCGTATTCGGGGTTTCGGACCGGGCGGAAGACTTCATCACCCAAATGGAAGAAAAGAAGCAGAAGGTCATCAGCGCTGTGAAGGGCTTGCCCACACAGCGAGTAGCGTTTTATAACGGGGGCGATGGACCGCTGATCGTGCTCGCTGGCGGGATATACGACGACGCAATCGCAACAGCTGGCGGAGAGAACGTGTTCCCAGCGGACTCCGTCTATGTCAGTAAAGAGGAATTTGCAGCGTCCAATGCTGACGTAATTCTTGTCGGCACCTTTGAGGGTCAGGATTTCGCGACCCTCAGCAATTACCTCATAACTCATTTTCCCGACCTGCCTGCTGTGAAGAATGGCAAACTTGTGGAGATTCACGTCGCTGACACTGACGCATCCATCTCAGTGATGAGAGGGCTTACTGAGATCGCAAATGGCATCCATTCCGACTTGAATCTCGAGGTACCTGCGTCGTGACCCTCATGTCAATCTTAGCCCAGCCCACGAACGGTACTGTTCGACGGCGGAACTCCATCGTTGTCTTGATCATTGCATGCGCCATCGCTGTGATTATCTCTGTATCCACGGGATCAGTCCCGATCGCACCCAACCGGGTATTGTCGGTGATTGCTGAGCGTATCCTGCCTTGGAGCATCTCCACTACCGCAACGGATGTAGAGACACGAATCATTTGGGAGTTCCGGCTACCGCGTGCTCTGCTTGGGTTCATCGTCGGAGCCTCTCTCGCCGTTGCCGGTGCGGTACTTCAGTCATTGGTACGCAATCCGCTCGCCGATCCTTTTGTGTTCGGAATTTCCTCCGGCGCGTCCGTCACAGCGGTTGCGACGCTCACACTAGGTATCGGGGTTATGTCCACTGTCACCGTCCCCATCGCGGCCTTTGGTGGCGCTCTTGCTGCCACCTTGACCGTATTCTTGCTCGCGCAAAGAAGAGGTCGTGTCACGCCGGGACGATTGATATTGGCAGGCGTGGCAATGTCATACCTGCTCAGCTCCGTCACCAGCTACCTCGTCCTGCGTGCAAGCGCACCCGGCCAAGGCGTGAGCCAGGTGCTCTCCTGGCTCTCCGGAAGCCTAGCGGCCGCGGACTGGGGCGACCTGGGTATCCCTGCTCTAGTTCTCGGTGTCGCTACCTTGGTTCTCGTGCTGCTGTCCAGGATACTCAATGCCCTCCTCATTGGCGATGAGACCGCTGCGAGTCTCGGCGTCGATGTCGGGCATTTCCGGCTGGTGATGTTTGTTATCACCTCGCTTCTCGTCGGCGTCGTCGTTGCGGTAAGTGGCGCAATTGGTTTCGTCGGTCTCGTGGTTCCGCATGCCGTCCGGATGTTCGTGGGCTCAGACCACAGGTGGGTCTTGCCTATATCTGCTCTAGCCGGCGGGCTGCTGCTCGTCGTGGTCGATATCGCAGCACGACTGATCATTGCCCCATCTGAACTGCCAGTCGGGCTGCTCACCGCCGCCATCGGTGCACCGTTCTTTCTTTGGATGCTGAAGCGATCCAGCAGAGGAGAAGCATGAGCACTCAAGGCGGTATGAAAGCCGCTGCACTCTACGTCGACAAGATCACGGTCGAAATCGCGGGACGCACGATCGTCGAAGACATCTCTTTATCCGCCGAAAGAAACGTCGTCGGACTCATCGGTCCTAATGGCAGCGGAAAATCGACGGTATTGCGTGCCATTTACCGCATGCTTCGTCCTGCCTCCGGACGGGTGATGGCAGCAGATCGTGACGTCTGGGAGTTACGTCCGCGAGAGGCGGCCCGCGTGACAGCAGCCGTCGTGCAGGACGGACCTAGCGATCTCGAACTCACAGTAGCGGAGTGTGTCGCAACAGGACGCATTGCCCACGGCCCCCTCTTCGGGACTTCCAACAAGCCGGATGACATGCTCGCGATTGAAAGAGCGATGAGGCGGGCCGGTGTCAACGATCTGGCAAGTCGAGACATGAGTTCGCTGTCCGGTGGAGAGCGACAGAGAGTTCAGCTGGCTCGTGCCCTCGCACAAGAGCCGCGCATTCTCGTGCTCGATGAGCCGACCAACCACCTGGACATTCGTCACCAGCTCGAACTGATGACACTTGTTCGAACACTGGGGGTGACGACGCTGGTGACCCTTCACGATCTCAATCTGGCCGCAGCATACTGCGACCGCCTCGTCATCCTTTCCAAAGGTCAGGTGGTCGCCTCAGGAACGCCTAGCGAAACCTTGACACCGGATTTGCTACATAAGGTCTTTGGGATCCGGGCTCAAAGCTTCACCAATCCACTTACCGGACGCATGCAGCTGGCCTACGGTCACGAAACGGAGCGGAAATCATGACAGCAACAGAAAACACCGAACCAGCCCAGGAACCCACGGTCAATCTGCAGGCCATTCTGATCATCCGGCGGACCAAGCTGCAGGACCGCTCATCGGACGGCGCGCGACCACTCATTGGTCGATGCATCATCTGCTAGCAGAATATACCCCGCAACCACCGCTGGAGCTGGGACTGCAGACCAAGCCGGACTGGAATCCTCTCGACCCCATATGAACTAATACTCCACTCAAATACATCAATAGAATGGATAAGTGGACAGAGTGGCATCATATTTTGGACCTAACTGCCCTTAAGCCTCTTTATTGTCTGTATCGCAGATAAATATTACCAGCGTTAGAAGCAGATAAGTGATCACGAGGTGAGCAGATTTTCACAATACAAACAAAGCCTTCATCATGACCAAAACAAGAGGGAAGCGTCAATGATTTACATGGAGGGTGGGCTCCATAAAAACAAAAAAGACACCGTAGCGGTGTCTTCTCAGTGTAGTGTGCGCCTGCTTGAACCCTTAAGCCGGCAAATGCTCCCGGCAGAAGCGCGTCAGCTCTTCTTCCTCCTCCGGCTCCATATCGAAATCTAGATACTGATCACTGACCCGCTCATAAAAATCATACTTTACAATCCGGTTCTCATCCTCCAGATAAATGGCGCGCAGGTATACCCCTTGCTCCCGGTACAGCTCGTCATCCTCCGGAACGTTCAGATCCAGCACAAATTCATAGCGCTTCCCGCTCAAAATTCCGAATGGATCTTTAATGTATTCCGCTGTGTATTCAATAATTTCCAGCATGCTCTCATCCTTCCCTCTCGTCAACGTCCGTTATGCTTCATTATACACGTTTTGGCGCTGCCCCAGCCATGTCTGCAGCAACGCACCGCACAAACAGGCCCCCCGCTTCCCGGGAGGCCTGTTCAATCGCTGACTCAGCACAGCCGCTTTAGTTCATCTTGATGTCCAGCAGCTCGTATTTAATAATGCCCACCGGAGCCGTAACGTGAACGATGCTTCCGACTTCCTTGCCCATCAGCTCTTTGCCGAGCGGGCTTTCATAGGAAATCTTGTTGTTCACTACGTCCGCCTCCGCCGGTCCAACGATCTGGTACTCTACCTTCTCGTTGAACTCCAGATCGTTCAGGACGGCGATCGCCCCGACGCTGACCCGGTTCAAATCCATTTTGCCGGCATCCACCACACGCGCTTTGCGGAGCATTTTCTCCAGCACAAGAATCCGGGTTTCCATAAAGGCCTGGTCATCCTTCGCGGAATGATACTCGCTGTTCTCCTTCAAATCGCCATAGCTGATAGCAACCTTCAGGCGCTCGGCCAGCTCCTTGCGCTTGACCTCCTTCAAATATTGAAGCTCCTCTTCCAGCTTCGCAAATCCTTCGGCGGTCACAATAACTTCTTCCTCATTGGCCATATCGCTTCAGCTCCCTTGCCTCTATAAATTCATACGCAGCGTATTGCCGCGCCTTACTGTGCCTTGATCTGCTTGCTGCGCAGCTGGCCGCAGGCGGCATCAATATCGGTGCCATGCTCCAGACGTACACTGACACTAATGCCCTGCTTCTTCAGCGTGTCATAGAATCCCGTAATATCGTCCGGAGTGCTTCGCTGATACTGACTGTGCTCATCCACCGGATTGTATGGAATGAGGTTGACGTTCGCCGTATGGCGGCGGGGTCCCACCAGCTCAGCCAGCTCCAGGGCATGCTCCTTCTGATCATTGACACCTTTAAGGAGAATATACTCCAGGGTAATGCGGCGGTTGCTCTTCTCCAGGTAGTAATCCACGGCCGGCATCAGCTCTTCCAGCGGATAGGCGCGGTTAATCTTCATAATTCGGGTACGAAGCTCATTGTTCGGCGCATGCAGCGAAAGCGCAAGGTTCACGTGCAGGTCGCTGTCGGCAAACTCCCTGATTTTAGGAGCCAGTCCGCTGGTCGATACCGTAATATGGCGCGGGCCGATTGCGAGCCCCTTGTGATCCTTGATGACCTTAATAAAATTCGACATATGCTGAAAGTTGTCAAACGGCTCTCCAATGCCCATCACGACAATATGGCTGACCCGCTCCTCCCGTCCCGCTGCATCCAGGTACAGCTGCACCTTCATCACCTGCTCAACAATTTCGCCGCTTGTCAAATCCCGGCTCTTCTTGAGCAGTCCACTGGCACAAAAGCTGCAGCCGATATTGCAGCCCACCTGGGTTGTCACACAGACCGATAATCCGAATTTATGGCGCATGAGCACCGTTTCAATCAGATTGCCGTCTGTCAGCTTCAGCAGAAATTTCACGGTTCCGTCAACCGATTCCTGCTTCGTATGCTCGGCCAGCGTCAAAATAGAAAAGCTCTCCCGCAGCAGCGCTGCCGTCTCCGGGTGTACGTCCGCCATGTGATCAAAGGAGGTCACGCGCTCCCGGTACAGCGCATGCCAGACGGCCGCCGCGCGCGACGGCTTCTGTCCGTGAGCCTCCAGCCAGCTCTTCAGGTGCTCTAAGGTTAATCCATAAATGGATGGTGTATTCATTTCTGTTTCCTTTCTATGACATCCGTTGTCCAGATTCCTCTCCCATTGTCCCAAAATTCCATCTATAACACAAGGGGAGTTACAGGAAAGAAGCCTGTAGGCAAGCCTAAGGGACACTTTTCTTAACAGAAACCCTCCGCTCTTCCCACTCCTTCTCAGCCCCTATGCTTCGGCACTTCAAAAGAAACCGTTGTGCCCTGCCCTTCCGCACTTTCAAGCTTAAGGCCGCTCCCGAACATGGACAGCAGGCGGGAGTGAATATTTCGCAGCCCGATTCCTTGGCTTCCTCCATCCCGAAGCAGAGAGCTAAGCCGGCTCTGCGGCATCCCGGTTCCGTTATCGCTCACTGTAATCTGCACCGCTTCCTTGCTCTCTGTGATCTCCAGCACCAGCGTTCCGCCGCCCTCCTTGCGCATCAGACCGTGCCGGACCGCATTCTCGACGATGGGCTGGATGCTCAGCGGCGGCACCAGAAGCTGGCTGCCGGCAGTCAGGCGGTACTCCACATGAAGCCGTTCCTCAAAGCGGGCTTTCTCCAGATTGAGATAAGAGGTGACCAGCTCCAGCTCATGACCCAGCGTGGTCAGCTGATCCCGGCCCTCAAGATCGAAGCTGCGCCGGAGATAACGAGCGAGCTCCAGCAGCAGCTGGTTCGCCAGCGACGGGTGATCCGGCAAATGAGACATGATCGTATTCAGCGCATTAAAGAGAAAGTGCGGCTTGATCTGTGCCTGTAAAAAAGCCAGCTCCGACGCAATCGCCTGCCGCACGGTTTTCCTGAGCTCCAGCAGAGTCCGTACGCGGGATTTCAGCTCGTCGGCATCCACCGGCTTTCTGAGAAAATCATTCGCCCCCGCCTGCAGCCCCACCTTGACGTCCTCCGGAAGGCTGCGGGCCGTCAGGATCAGCACGGGCAGCTGAAACAGCGTGAACCGCTCCCGAATTCGGGAACACAGCGCAGGGCCGGACATGCCCGGCATCATCCAGTCTGTAATCACAAGATCGACGGCTTCTCCGGTGCTCAGCATACGCCAGGCCTCCTCTCCGCTTGATGCAGTAAGGATGCGGATTCCCCCTCCTCCCAGCAGATTGTGAATGACCTTCAGATTGACGGGATCATCGTCCACGACCAGAATCCGGGCAGCCGCTGTCCCGGCCTGTTCACGGTCCGGCTCGGTCTCCAGCATTTCCTGTCCGGGATACTCCCGCACCGGTTCCGGCACGGGCAGACTCTCCTCCCGGGACGATCGCACCGTGAAGGAGAAGGTGGAGCCTTCCCCCGGCTTTGAGCGGACCCAGAGCCTGCCCCCGCCAAGCTCCACCAGCTTCTTCGTGATGCTCAGGCCCAGCCCTGTGCCCTGATGATCTCCGCGGCCTTCCTGCTCCAGCTGCTCATAGGACTGAAAAATCAACGCCAGCCGCTGCTCCTCTATCCCGATTCCGGTATCGCGGACCGAGACCGTGATCCAGTCCTCCTCGTCCTGCTGCGCCGTGACGATAATCTGTCCTTGATCACTAAATTTGACCGCATTGCCGACCAGATTGTACAGCACCTGCCGCAGCCGCTCCTCATCGGCATAGAGCAGAGGCAGCCGCTCTGGCAGCTCCTGCCGCAGCACGAGCTGCTTGTTCCCTGACACATGCGCCATGACCTCCAGCACCGAGGTCGTTACTGCAGATAAATCCACCCGCTTTGGCTGCAGGGTGATCTGATTGTTCCTCAGCTTGTTAAAATCGAGGATATCATTAATGAGGGAAGACAGTCTTTTCCCCGTGGATACGATCAAGCGCAGATCCGCCGTCTGCTTGGGGGTCAGCGGTCCTGCAGCACCATCGACAAGCGATTGGCTGATGTTCACCATGCCGTGAAGCGGGGTCCTTAGCTCATGCGACGTATTCGCCAGAAACTCATCCTTCAGCCCATCCAGTGTAAGCAGCCGGCGGGACAAATGCTGCACCTCTTCAAAGGATTCCGAGAAGCGCCGGGCCAGCAAAATAGCCTGGGTCAGCACGAACAGCACCAGCTCCAGGGAGCCAAAGGTTTGAAAATGCTGGCTGCCCAGCAGACTGGCAATATTCATGACAATTAGCATCAGAATGCTGATCACTCCAATAACCTGCAGCCCGAATTCCTCACTCCGGCCCTTGATGCTGACAATCATACGGCAGAACATGTACAGGACGCTCACCAGGGAGGTCATAAAGATGATAGACTCCAGCTGCGAGAAGACACGCACTGGCGTGAGCCATGCCGTCAGCAGGCTGGCCGCGGTCAGCATTTGTATGGCCCGCAGAGCATACCGATGAATGATGCCCGGCAGGGAGACGGCCACATAATAGATCAGAAAGTAATAGAGCAGCGCCGAGGACATCATCTGAATCTTGGTAAACCATTCGTAGCCAAGCCCCGGAAAAAGGGCGGCCAGCAGCTTCTCCCCGTGGGTGGCTGTGTAGATCAGCATCGCGGTGCAGGCCAGGCCCAGGTACAAGAGCGCACGTTCCTTCCGCAGCCGGTACAGCATCAGCGCATAAGCGCCCGGGAGCAGAAAGCCTGCGAGCGTCATTATGTCCAGAAACAGAGACAATTCCCGGGCCTGCAGAATCGACTCAACATCCCCGAACCAGATCGACGTAAAGATGCCCCCGGAGCTGTAGGCATAATTGGATACCTGAACGACAAGCTCAATCTGTCCCGCCTGCTGCGGTCCGAAGGACAGGTACGGAATGTTGGAGGCCGTCTCCTGCTCACGGCTTGCCGCGGGCTCTCCGCTGCTTCCGATCTGATGCCCGTTCAGAAATATCCGGTTCGCGGTGCGGATGTTGCCGGTCTTGATACCGTAGAGGGCGTTCTCCTCCCCATCAGGAACCTGAATGATCAGGCGATAGGTTCCGTAGCCCCAGGCGGATTCCGCCTCCCCTTCTTGAGATATATAGGAATTCCATGCTCCCGGCAGCTTCACGATCGCGGAAGGCTCAAGGGAACCCTGCCCGCCGTGCTCCACCCCCGATCCCGGGTTCTCAAAATCCGGCGGATTCAGCAGACGCCCGCGATAAAACTCCCATTCCCCTTTCAGAGGCACTGCACCGTCCTCCGCAAAATCCCATTCCTGCAAGTTCAGCATTCCCTCCATCGCAGAGGGCGTCATGCCGGCTTTCAGATCGAAGCGGATGCCGGAGTACAGCGGAATTACAACGACAAGAGTCAAGCCAATCATCAGCGTCAGCCATTTACGTGGTATCATCCCAGGTCCTCTTTCCCGCCGGCAGCCGGTGCCGGTCAGCAGTATGCTTCACGTTACGTAGATCTTTATTAAACCCCACCTGTCCTGAAATTTCCATACCTTTTAACACGCAAGATTCCATAACAAAAAGACAGTGCACCGCTTAGCGGCGCACTGTCTGAACTTTATCCTTTCTAGGTGGACATCATCTGCTTGACCAGCTCGCGGTTCCGTTCCTTAAACTGCTCATTGTGCGAGGATACCATGGCGATCTTGGACGCATCCGGCTGGATGTACAGCTTCGCCTGATTGACTGCGTTCGCAGCGTCCTGAAAAGCACCGGCAATCAGATTCAGCTTGCCCTCATGCTTCAGCACGTCACCGGCAGCGAACAGCCCCGGCACGGAGGAGGCTCCCAGCACGGAGCCTTCAATGTAACCGTCCTCTGCCACCCTGATGTCCAGACGGCTGTTCTGGATCAGCTCCTTGTCCCAGTCGTAGCCGTGATTGATCACTACCTCATCAACTGCGATCTCGGATACCTCCCCGGTCTTCAGGCAGGTCAGCTGAACCCGCTCAATCCGCTCATGGTTATCCGAGGCAATCAGCTTGCTGATGCTCTGCTGCAGCATACAGCTGGAATTATCGCAGTTCATCAGCTGGTTCACCTGTGCTTCATGGCCGGTCATGGTGTCCTTCCGGCATACGACATACACCTGTTTCGCGACCGGACACAACTCATTGGCCCAGTCTACTGCAGAATGGCCGCCGCCCGAGACGAGCACGGTCTTATCCTTGAACTGCTTCAGTGATTTGACGGTGTAATTGAGATTGGACACCTCGAACCGTTCGGCCCCTTCAATCTGCAGCTTCTGCGGCGTCAGAATGCCCCGGCCGGAAGCCGCAATGACGGTTCGGGAGTAATGCTTCGTCCCGGAGGTCGTATCGAGGACGAAAATCCCGTCGCTATTTTTGACAATGGAGGTCACCTTCTCGTTCAGGACAACCTCCGGGGAGAAGGTTAAGCCCTGCTGAACAAGCTGCTCAATCAGCTTGGCACCGGGAAGAGGGGCGAGCCCGCCGACATCCCAGATCATTTTCTCCGGATATACATGAATTTTGCCGCCCAGCTGTGGCTGAAACTCAATAATCTTCGTCTTCATTTCCCGCAGACCGCTGTAAAAGGCAGAATACAACCCTGCCGGACCGGCACCAATAATCGTCACATCAAACACATTTGCTTGCTCCACGAATATTCATCTCCCTGATCAGGACATTGGTTCACTGATTATCATTCTCATTGTAATATACGATGAATTTGTGCTCATTACAACCTAAATTATAGTTGACAACAGGATGAAACAGCCTTTAAAGTAAGGTTAGCAGATATTTGAGAATGATTATCACTAAGTAAGCAAGCAATCTATTATCAATTCATTTATTGGAGGGTACCCATGTCTCGCCTATATACGGAAAACCTGAGCGTCGGCTACGGTGAACGTCTGATTGTTAAACAGCTGAGTGCCGAGATCCCTGACAAGAAGATCACGACCATTATTGGTGCGAACGGCTGCGGCAAGTCCACGCTGCTGAAAGCGATGACCCGCATCATTTCCCACCAGGACGGCACGATCCTGCTTGACGGCAAGCAAATCGTCAAAGAGGATACGAAGGCTCTTGCGCGCAAGATGGCGATTTTGCCGCAGTCACCGGAGAGCGCAAGCGGGTTGACGGTCGGCGAGCTGGTATCCTATGGACGGTTCCCGTACCAGAAGGGCTTCGGCCGCCTGACTGCCCGGGATCACGAGGTGATCGACTGGGCCATGGAGGTGACCGGCACGCTGGAATTTAAACAGCGCTCCGTGGATGCCCTGTCCGGCGGACAGCGCCAGCGTGTGTGGATCGCCATGGCTCTCGCTCAGGAAACCGAAATTATATTCCTGGATGAGCCAACAACATATCTTGATCTTGCCCATCAGCTGGAAGTGCTGGAGTTGCTGCAGAAGCTGAATCGTGAACAGGAGCGTACCATTGTGATGGTGCTCCACGATTTGAACCAGGCAGCCCGCTTCGCCGATCACATCATTGCCATGAAGGACGGCCAGATTGTTCAATCCGGCTCCTGTGAAGAGGTTATTCATGCCGACGTGCTGCGTGAGGTATTTCACATCGACGCGGCGATCGGACGGGATCCCCGCACCGGCAAGCCGATGTGCCTGACGTATAATTTACTGAAGGAAGAGCCGGTGCATGCTGCAGCGATCGCTGAGGAACGCATTGCCGTCGGAGTTGGCGCTTAAGCAGTTCTTCTATAATAAATAGAAAGTCCCTTCAGAGGCTGCGGCTGCAGTCTCTGAAGGGACTTTTATTTGTTTTTTTATGGATCCGGCAAAGTAAAGGTATCTCCGCCCTGAAGCGTTCCACGCTCAAAGCCTTTATAGAACCAGCTCTTCCGCTGCTCCGAGGTGCCGTGGGTAAAGCTCTCCGGTACTGCATAGCCGCGGGCCTTCTTCTGAATTGTATCGTCCCCAACCGCACTGGCAGCAGCCAGCGCCTCCTCCAGATCGCCCTCCTCCAGCAGATTCTCACCCTGCACATGATGCGCCCAGACTCCGGCTAAATAATCAGCCTGCAGCTCGAAGCGTACCTGATACTTCCGATATTCCTCTTCACTCAGCTGCTGCCGGTATTGATTAAGCTGCGCGGAGGTGCCCAGCAGTGTCTGCACATGATGCCCCACCTCGTGGGCAACCACATAGGCCATGGCGAAGTCACCCGGCGCATTGAACTCGCGGCGAAGCTCGTCATAGAAGCTCAGGTCAATGTACAGCTTGCGGTCTCCCGGGCAATAGAATGGGCCCACCGACGCGCCGGCGGTGCCGCAGGCAGACTGTACGCTGCCGGTGTACAGCACCAGCGTCGGCTCTTCATACTCCATACCTTCCTTGCGGAACACCTCCTGCCATACCTCCTCGGTATCCGCCAGCACCACCGACACGAACTGGGCCAGCTCCTGCTCCTCAGCCGTTTCCGTGTAAGCTCCACTCGGTTCGGAAGCTCCGCCCAGGCTGCCCAGCAGCTCTCCCGGATTTCCGCCCAGCAAGGTGATGACCAGCACGATGATAATGCCTCCAATGCCGCCGCCAATCAGGCCGGGCCCTTTGCGACCCCTTCGATCCTCTACATTTGAGGATGCTCTTCTCCCTTTCCACTGCATATTCTGCTTCCTCCTTCTGCTTGCCCCCTATTAAGGCACTGGGTTCGCTTCTTCTCATCCTTTAAGCATTTATACCCCCAAATGCGCCCTTAGAGAAACGAAATGAAGGCTTGCGGCCAATCTTTTCTACTAACCTGCCGTAATATACGTTAAAATAGATAGAGATAACGTTTACAATGAAGGAATGATGATGTACAGCTTGAGAGAAGCAAATCACCCTGATCTTCGATGACTTCGAGGAAATACTTGAAAACGGAAGGTGTCAACCATGTCAGCAACGTCCAGCAAACCGAACATTCTGATCTTTATGACCGATCAGCAGCAAGCCCAGGTCACGATGCAGGATCATCCCTGCCGTACGCCTCATCTTGATGAAATCGCCGGTCAAGGCGTGCGCTTTACGTACACGTACCCGCCGATGGCCCACTGCTGTCCGGCCCGAGCCTCTTTTATGACCGGCCTATACCCGTCCCAGCACGGCGTTTACAATAACGTCCGCAATGACCAGGCCATCAACTCCACCGTCAACCCCGGAGTGGAAATGTTCTCCGAGAAGCTGAAGGATGCCGGCTATGAGATGTATTACAGCGGGAAATGGCATGTATCGGCTGAGGAGAATCCGAGTGACCGCGGCTGGACGGAGCTGTACATGAAGGAGCAGGGCTTCGACCGCGGCTCGCGCCGGGACCATTATGCCCAGCTTCAGAGCGAGCATGGCACGCGCGAACGGGCCCGGGGAGAGATCCTTCGTCCGGGATGGTCCAAATTTCAATTGTACGGCACGTCCAAGGTGGAATATCATGACCACCCGGATTACCACTGTGTAAACGCCGGCATTCAGCAGCTGAATGCGATGAAGGATCAGGAGGATCCTTGGTGTATGTATCTTGGCGTACTGGGACCGCATGATCCGTTCATCGTTCCGGAGAAATACGCTACGATGTACGACCCGAACGACATTGAGCTTCCTCCCAACTACCGGGATGACATGACCGATAAGCCGGGCATCTACAGACGCATGAAGAAGGTATTCAGCCAGCTGACCGAGCAGGAGGTCAAGGAATCCCTTGCCCACTACTGGGGCTACTGCACGATGATGGACGATCTGTTTGGCGAGGTGCTGGACGCGCTGGATCGAAACGGCCAGCGGGACAACACGCTCATCGTATTCGTCTCCGACCATGGAGAGCTGGGTGCAGCCCACGGCTTGTACTGCAAGGGCATCAGCACCTTTGACGAAGGCTACCGGGTTCCGCTCATTATCAGCCATCCGAAGCTGATTCAGGAGCCGGGCAGAAGCGTGGACGATTTCGTGATGCTGATGGATATTGCGCCGACACTGATTGAGCTGGCAGGCGCAGAGCCGCTCTCCAAGTGCAGCGGACAGAGCCTCGTGCCTTTCCTGCAGAATGAGCAGCCCACGGAGTGGCGGGAATCCATCTACACCCAGTGCTACGGCACTGAGCTCTACTATACAAACCGTATGGTGCGAACCAAAGATTATAAATTTGTGTACAACCCGACGGACATCGACGAGCTGTACGATCTGAACCAGGACCCTCACGAAATGGTCAACATTGCAGAGCAGCCGGAGATGAGCGGAGTGCTGAAGGAGATGTACCGGCTGATGTGGGAGAACGGATACCGGTATGAAGATAATCATT